>NZ_JBVPQJ010000002.1:0-339287 GCF_058199535.1 Bifidobacterium sp. VU/mBH4 (B4)
TGTCTGTGGGGTTGGCGGGGTCGCGCACGCGCACAGGAACAGAGGAGTTCGTTGCGGTGTTGTTGCCGAGCTGGCCAGCGGCGTTGTATCCCCATGACCAGGTATTCTCGTTTTCATCGACGGCCAATGAATGCCAACTTCCGGCGCTGATCTGTACGGCTTTCAGCCCTTTGCTCGTGTCTGTGGGGTTGGCGGGGTCGCGTACACGCACAGGAACAGAGGACTTCGCATAGTTGCCGCTGCTGTTGTTGCCGAGCTGGCCATACTGGTTGTTTCCCCAGGCGTATACGTATCCGTCGCTGCCCACGGCCAATGAATACCAACTTCCGGCGCTGATCTGTACGGCTTTCAGCCCTTTGCTCGTGTCTGTGGGGTTGGCGGGGTCGCGTACACGCACAGGAACATACGAAGAGCCGCTGCTGTTGTTGCCGAGCTGGCCATACTGGTTGTTTCCCCAGGCGTATACGTATCCGTCGCTACCCACGGCCAGCGAATGCCGCATTCCGACACTGACCTGCATGTAAGTGAAATTCGCAGGCATGCCTGCAGGCTTCTTGACCCTGATCGGCGTGGCCCGGCTGGTGGTCGTGCCGTCGCCGAGCTGGCCATAATTGTTTAATCCCCAGGCGTAGGCGTTTCCGTCGCTGCCCACCGCCAAGGAAAAACCAGAGCCACTATCACTCGGTGAGTCTATTGACCCACTAACCTGGCTGAATTTGATGCCGCTTCGACTGGCAGGCGGGGTGATGGTGGTCGTTGCGTTGCCAAGCTGGCTGCCCTTGTCGGGGCTGATGCTCCACTGGTTGTTCTGCGTGTTGGGTGTCCAGCGGGCGGTGAGGGTGAGGTTGTCTGTCACGGGCCTGCTGAAGTTGTAGGCGACTTCCCCGATGAACCATCCGTCGAACTGGTAGCCTTCACGCGTAGGGTTAGGTGAGGGCCGCTGCACCCTTCCCAACGGGTAAGTCACCGACTGCGGGTCTGGCTTCGAGCTTCCTCCGTTTATGTCGAAGTCGACTTCATAGATGGGTCCTTGTTGGTCGTCTCTGGTCAGCGGCTGGTCGACCGTGTAGTTGAGGCTTCTGGTGAAAGGTTGGCCATCCTGACTGCCGGCGATGAGAATGGTTGCTTGTCCGGGCTGGCGGGCGAGTATGTCCGCTCGCCAAGCGCCGTCGGTCTTGTAGAGTTTGAGCGGCTGGCCGCCCATGCTGGCTGATTCCAGGGTGGGCGCTGTAGTGGTGTCGAGTCTGGCTGGCTTGCCGGGTTGGTCTTGCTCGACCCACTCCCAGGAGAATATATCGCCCTGCCGGTCAACAGCGGTGACTCTACCGTTGATGCTGACGGCCAGTGTATATTGCTGGTTCCTATTGTCTGCCCGCATAGGGGTTTCTCCGGGCTTCCAGGCCCAGTTATGACCGTCCGTGTCGGTGATGACGGCCTGGCTGCCGTTGCAGGCGATCCTTCCGGTCTTCATGCCTTCCGGCAATCTGACGACTGCAGAGTTGGTTGCATTGTTGTCCAGGTACCAGGCCTGCCCATCCGCTTCCAGGAGCAGGAACCCTTTGCTGAGGACTTGGGCTTGGATGATGCGGATCTTGGGGTTTTGCTTGATGTGTTCGGGTTCGGCTTTCTTGGTACTGCTCGTTTCCTGGGTCCAGGCCTGTCCGTCCGCGTCGACGATGAGAATCCGGCTGGTGGAGGCGACGGCGCTGACGGCCGCCTGCCCGGGCAGGCTGGTTGCGGCCTGCTGCATGAGTTTCGGATTCTGATTCTGGCTGTCGGCATCGCTGGCCTGGAAGGTGTGGACCTGTCCTTGTCGGTCCACTGCCAGCAAAAGGTAATCGTTCAGGCTGATGCTGGTGAACCTGGCATTCTGGTTGGTGTCGAGAGTCGCGGGTTCGTGCTGTCCGCTGGCCCAGGTGTAGATGTGCTGGTCGGATCCCAAAGCTGCGTGCCAACGGTTGCCGGTTGCAACTTGCAGGTAGCGGAACCCGGCAGGAGCCTGGGCGGGGAAAGGAACCTGCACGGGTGTGCTGTCTTGGGTCCAGGTGTAGATGCGGCCGTCGCCGGTCAGGCCAAGGATCTGCTCACCTTTGGCTTGGACGCTGGTGTAGTAGGGTTCCTGCGGACTGGGCGGGCTGATGGTCAGGAGGGCGCCGGAAGCGGGCCCATGATCCGGGCTTAGCGTCCAATCTGTTATTTGTGTCCACTTGGCTTTCAGGGTCGTGTCCTGGAGGATAGGGGTCTGGAAGTCGAAAGGCTGGCCGTCATGGGTCCATCCGTCGAACTGGAAGCCGGGACGCTGAGGATTGTGCAGCGGGGGAGTGACAAGGGTACCGGTTTTCACGGTTGACTGAGTCGGCTTGCTCCCTTCGGCCGGGTCGAAACGCACTACATGCGCGGCTTGACCATGCGTCTTATCGGCTGATTTAGCCGGAGCGGATTCTGGATTGTCTATCGTCGATGATGGGGTGTCTGGGTTTGGTGTTGCTGGGCTTAATGGCGTGAAGGTTTGTATTGGTGATGGCGAGGGCAGTGCGGCGTCTGGTGTGCTGCTGGGGGAAATGCCGGGGGTTTGCTCAGCTACGCGAGGGGTCTGACGACCCCCCCCCCCCGGTGAGGATGGGAGCGTCCGCCTGGGCGGATGCGACGCCCAGGCCTGCCAGCATTCCTAGCAGGACGGTCGTCATCGCCATGATGCGACGCAGACGGGAAACCAGATGCATGAAACCAAAACCCCTTCATCAAACACCAAACGGAATCAATTCCGCTTGCCTATCAAAGTTCTGCCTGCCAACGCCAACCCTGCATCACATCGCAGGAGCTAATGGCGCAAACCAGCCGTCTTCTCGACGTCCCCCGCTTTTCACCCTACCACCCAGCCCACAGACAACACACGATCGAGGTCCAACCGCCCGGAGACAATGAACCCGACTGATCTCAAAGAAAGGAGCCAGTGTATGACCAACCAGGGATACTATCTGCCGGGACTCTACGTTCGGGAGGGGTCCATCCCCGTTCCCTTGGACTGGGCGGGCAGTGAACCTGGCGTCTGGCGAGCCGAAGATCATTCGGACCAGGCGGTCATCCGCTGCTTCTACCGCGTGGTCTGCGCCCCCGAGCACATCCACGACGACCTGCCGCTGCTGGTCTACCTGCAGGGCGGCCCCGGCTCGGGCGCCCCACGGCCGTTGAACGCCACTGCCGACGGGTGGATGGCCGAGGCCCTGCGCCACTTCCGCATTGTCCTGCCCGACCAGCGGGGTACGGGCCGGTCCAGCGCCATCGACGGCTCCACCATGGCCTCCCTGGGCGAGCCCCGGGCCCAGGCAGATTATCTGAAGCATTTTCTGGCGGACTCCATCATTCGGGACTTCGAGCACCTGCGTCGCACGGTTTTCGCCGGCCGTCCCTGGGTGACCCTTGGGCAGAGTTTCGGCGGCTTCCTGACCATGGCCTACCTGTCGAACTACCCCCAGGGGCTGGCTGCGGCTTTTACCACCGGGGGCGTGCCCCACATCCCCGCTGATGCCTATGAGCTCTACTCCCATACCTTCACCAAGATGGCCCAGCGGTCCCAGATCTTCTATCAGCGCTATCCAGGGGACCGAGACCGTGTGGCGGCCATTGCCGACCGGCTGGCCCAGGGCGATGTGGTTCTGCCCGGCGGCGACCCCCTGAGCGTGGAGCGGCTGCAGACCCTGGGCGCCGACCTTGGCAAGAGCGGCGGGTTCGAGCGTCTCCACTGGCTGCTGGACACGGCCTTCCTGGACGGCGACGGCAGCCTGCCCGCTTCCGGCGCCAGCAGCTCCCGGGCCATCCTCTCGCAGGCCTTCCTGGAGGGGGTGCGGGCGGCCACTGCGGTTACGCCGCTCTACTGGCCCCTGCAGGAGTTCATCTACGCCGATGGGGACTGCGAACCCCTGCGCTGGGCTGCGCAGCGGGTGCGCGATGCCCGTCCTGAATTCGACACTGCTGCCCGCCCGCTCATGTTCACCGGGGAGGCGATCTTCCCCTGGATGTTCGAGCAGGAGTCGGCCCTGCGCCCCTTCGGCCAAGCGGTCAGCCTGCTCATGGAGGAGGGCTCCTGGGGCCACCTGTACGATCCCGAGCGTCTGGCCGACAATCAGGTTCCCCTGCAGGCCGCGGTCTATGCCGACGACCTCTACGTGCCCTCCGAGCTCCAGCTGGACACCCTCTCGCGTGTGGGTCACGCCCATGCCTGGGTGACCAACGAGTTCGAGCACGACGGCCTGCACGGGGATAGGGTCTTCGCCCACCTCTACCGGCTGGCCTTGGAGCGCGGCGATCTGGAGGGGCTCTTCCCGGCGCGCGGCTAGACTTGAGGGCATGAACACGGACTCATTGACTCTCGGATTCATCGGATACGGCAACATGGCCCAGGCCATGGCCCAGGGGCTGGTCGACGCAGGCGTGCTGCCCGGCGGCAGGATTGTGGCCTGCGCAGCCCACTACGATCGCCTGGTGGAGCGGACGGCCCAGCTGGGGGTGCGGCCCATGCACTCCGGCACCGAGGTGGCTGCGGCCGCCGACCTGGTGATTCTGGCCGTCAAGCCTGGGCAGGTGGCCCAGGTCTGCGAGCCCATCCGCCACGAGCTGGCTGACCCGGACCGCATGGTCCTCTCGGTGGTGGGCGGCATGACCCTTGAGGACTATGCCGACATCCTGGAGGAGGGCACCCACCTGATCTGCGCCATCCCCAACACCCCCATTTCCGTAGGGCAGGGGGTTCTGGTCACCCAGGAGGACGATACCCTGACCGACCAGCAGCGGGAGCTCTTCACCCAGGTCTTCGACCCGGTGGCCATGATCGAGCGGCTGCCCCGGGAGCTGGTCTCGGTGGGCACGACCATCGCCGGATGCGCGCCCGCCTACACGGCCATGTACATGGAGGCCCTGGCCGACGCCGGGGTGGAGCATGGGCTGCCCAGGCAGGCGGCCTACCGGCTGGCGGCGCGCATGGTTCAGGGGACTGGAGCCCTCTACCTGGCCACCGGCACCAACCCCGGGGCCATGAAGGACGCGGTCTGCTCGCCGGGCGGAACCACCATCAAGGGGGTCGCCTCCCTGGAGAAGCACGGCTTCCGTGGAGCGGTCATCGAGGCCATCGATGCGGTGGAGCGCGGAGACTAGGGGGAGCCACGCCGGGGCAGTCCGGGCAATAGACTGGTGCATATGTCGTTAACCATAGGAATCGTCGGGCTGCCCAACGTTGGCAAGTCCACACTCTTCAACGCCCTCACCCGCAACAACGTTCTGGCGGAGAACTACCCCTTCGCCACCATCGAGCCCAACACCGGCATCGTGCCCCTGCCCGACGACCGGCTGCCCGTCCTGGCCAAGCTGGTCCACACGGACAAGATCGTGCCCGCCACGGTCACCTTCGTGGACATCGCCGGCATCGTCAAGGGGGCCTCGGAGGGGGAGGGGCTGGGCAACCAGTTCCTGGCCAACATCCGCGAGGCCGACGCCATCTGCGAGGTGGTCCGTGCCTTCAATGACGACGACATCGTCCACGTCAACGGCAAGGTGGATCCGGCCGACGACATCGACACCATCAACACCGAGCTGATCCTGGCCGACATGCAGACCATCGACAAGGCCCTGCCCAAGCTGGAGAAGGACCAGCGCGGCGGCAAGATCAAGCCCGCCTACCTGGACACCGTCCGCAAGGCCAAGGAGATTCTGGGCCAGGGCCGGACCATCGACCAGGCGGCCCAGGCCGGGGACATCGACAAGGATGAGCTCTACGACCTGCATCTGATGACGGCCAAGCCCTTCATCTACGTCTTCAACGTGGACGACGACGAGCTGCAGAACGGGGACATGAAGAAGCAGCTGGCCGACTCCGTGGCTCCGGCGCCCGCCATCTTCCTCAACGCCCAGTTCGAGTCCGAGCTGACCGAGCTGGATGAGGCCGATGCCCGTGAGATGCTGACCGACGCCGGGCTCAAGGAGTCCGGCCTGGACCAGCTGGCCCGGGTGGGCTTTGACATCCTCGGCCTGCAGACCTTCCTGACCGCCGGGGTCAAGGAGGTGCGCGCCTGGCAGATCCACAAGGGCTGGACCGCCCCCCAGGCCGCCGGGGTCATCCACACCGACTTCGAGAAGGGCTTCATCAAGGCCGAGGTGGTCTCCTACGACGACTTCGTGGCCGCCGACGGGTCCTACGCCAAGGTGCGCGAGGAGGGCAAGATGCGCCTTGAGGGCAAGGACTACGTCATGCAGGACGGCGACATCGTGGAGTTCAAGACCGGCATCCCCTCCGGCTCCAAGAAGTGAGCGCCAAGCCTGGGTTCGCCATTCGCCGGGGTCATGGGCTGCCGCTGATTTTCGTGCATGGGTCCGGCGTGGACCACCACATCTTCGATGAACTGGACCCCGTCTTCGAGCGGGTGGGCGGATTCGAGCGGATCTATCTGGATCAGCCCGGCTTCGGCCGCACGCCGCCCGACCCGTCCATCCTCGATCTGGACGGCCTAGCCCGGTGGCTGGATGACCAGGTGGACATTTTCAGCGGCGGCGGCCCCTTCGCCCTGGTGGGCAACTCCCTGGGCGGGCTGCTCAGCCGCCATGCCGCTGCCGGTCGACTGGACCGCTGCCGGGGGATGGCTCTGCTCTCCTCGGTGGTCGACCCGGTGACCGCCCACAGGCGCCTGCCCCCGCGTCAGGTGCTGGTCCGGGACGACCAGGGCCTGGCCGATGTGGACGAGTTCACCAGGCATGCCTACCGGCAGATGGCCGTGGTGGAGTCCCGGAAGCATCTTGAGGCCTACCAGCGCACCATCATGCCCGGTGTTCGTTCGGCCGATGCCGACACGGTGGCTCGAATGGAGGGGCATTACCGGCTGGATCTGGACTTCGACCAGGTCTGGTCCGGGTTCATAGCCCCTGTGCTCTTCGTCTGCGGCCGCCAGGACGACCGTGTGGGCTACCTGGACCAGTTCGATCTGGCCTGCCGCTTCCCCCGGGCTTCCTACTCGGTGTTGGACCGGGCCGGCCACAATGTGCAGATCGAACAGACCGCTCTGGTCTGCGACCTGCTGGAGGACTGGGCCAGGCAGGTGCTGAAAGGCTGAGTCTCTCCCGCTTTCGTCTGTCACTACAATGAACTGTGCATACAGGTTCGTTCAATGGCGACGAAGGGGAAGGACATGGCTGTCTGGGGATTGGATAGCGAACGCCTTAAGCGGCGTGCGCTTGCCATGCTCCGTTGGCTGCTGGACCCTGTCCGCCGCACGCCTGTGGTAGTGACAAGCGCCCTGCTGACGCTGCTGCTGACAGTCCTGATCGTCAACCTGATCCAGCCGGTGGATGCTGCTCATGCGGAACGAACCACAGCTGCGGGTGCTTCTAGCACGTCCACCGTTTCGGTCAGACAATTCCCCAAGGTGCATCAACCCCGTAAATCCGCCTCCTCCTCATCGGCCACAAAGAATCAGACAACGCAGCAGAAGCCAGACTCTGCTGCCACTTCCGCCCAGCCTGTCGATTGGCTCAAGCCTTCTCAGCAGGTCGGTTACCCGGATCCTGCGGCCCACCCCGGCCTCTCCCTGGAGGTCAGTCTTCAGGATCAGCGGGTCTATGTGCGCGACGGGTCTCAACTGCTCTACACCATGTATGCCTCGACGGGCATGGATGATTCCACGCCCAGGGGCAGCTTCCGCATCCAGTCTGAGCGCGGCGACCACTTCTACAACCCCAGCGAGGGGATGGGCGCCCGCTACTACACCAGCTTTCTGAACCACGGGGTCTTCCTCTTCCACTCGGTCCCCACAGATTCCAAGGGCAGCTACATCAAGGAGGAGGCCGATATGCTGGGCGTCCGCCCTGGCTCCCACGGCTGCATCCGGCTGACGGTGCCCGATGCTCGGTGGATCATGCAGTCCGTGCCCACCGGCACGCCCGTCCTGGTCAAGTGAATTCCTCTCGTAAACCGGGATAGCCGCGTCCAAAATGTGGCCATTCACCTGCGTGCCCGCCTTGGGTTTCCTATCTTTGCCCCTACCACAGAGAGAACTATCGAGAGGAAGTGGTCAGGAATCATGCAAAAGGTGCAGCGGTTCAGTGACTGGTTGACTAAGTGGTTCATCCTGGTGGTCCTAGCGTGGGCCGCCATCAACTTCTTTGTCCCGCAGATTAGCATTTGGGCCCGTAGCTACACCAACTACTTCCTGAGCATTATTCTCTTCGGCATGGGACTGACCCTGAGCCTGGACGATTTCAAGCGAATCCTCAAGATGCCGCTCATGGTCATCGTCGGCACCATAGCCCATTACCTGATTATGCCCCTGCTGGCCGTGCTGCTCTGCCGCATCTTCCGCCTGGACGGCATGATCGCCGTGGGAGTCATCCTGGTGGGCTGCTGCCCCTCGGGTACATCCTCCAACGTCATGTCCTACCTGTCGCGCGGCGACGTGGCCCTGGACGTGTCCATAGGCCTGCTCTCCACCCTGTGCGCGCCCTTCATGATCCCCATGCTGAT
The DNA here is from genome assembly GCF_058199535.1 of Bifidobacterium sp. VU/mBH4 (B4). Classification (NCBI taxonomy): domain Bacteria; kingdom Bacillati; phylum Actinomycetota; class Actinomycetes; order Bifidobacteriales; family Bifidobacteriaceae; genus Bifidobacterium; species Bifidobacterium sp. VU/mBH4 (B4). The sequence continues at coordinate 8,504 of NZ_JBVPQJ010000002.1, forward strand.
GAACCTGCTGGCCAGCCAGTATGTGGCCATCCCCACCAAGCAGCTCTTCCTGACCGCCCTTGAGGTGGTGCTGATTCCCATCGCCCTGGGCCTGGCCGTCCACGCCTTCTTCAAGGAGAAGGTGCAGAAGGTGACCGTGGCCCTGCCAGCGGTCTCGCAGATCGCCATCCTGATCATCATCGGCGTGGTCGTCTCGGTCAACCATGCCAAGCTCTTCACCGCCGCCACGGCCCTGGTCCTGCCGGTGGTCATGCTCCACAACCTGTGCGGGTACGGGCTGGGCTTCCTCTTCAGCCGGCTCATGTACCGCCTCTACCCCAAGGGGTTCCGCTACGCCCAGCAGAAGGCCATCACCTTCGAGGTGGGCATGCAGGATTCCGGACTGGGCGCGACCCTGGCCCTGCAGGCTTTCGCCGCCGACCCGATCGTGGCCATCCCCTCAACCTTCTTCAGCGTCTGGCACAACATCTCCGGATCGGTACTGTCCGCCTGGTGGCGTCGGCATGACGACCGTCTGGGGATTGACGCTGACTCCGCCCAGGGTCGTCCGGAACCGGTTCGCGCCTGATTCTGGAACGCCTTGATTGCTGGCTGGACCTGCTATATGCCCGGTCCGGCCAGCAGGAAGCCCAGGGCCGTCAGCATGGGCGGCAGAAGAATTGATGCACCCAGATAGCCCAGAGCCGCCAGCTGCCGTCTCTGCCGGGCCAGGGCCAGCACCTCGTTGACCGCTGTCGAGAAAGTAGAGAAGCCGCCCAGCAGTCCTGTGGCCAGCAGCAGCCGTCCCCAGTTAGGCAGTCCGTGGAAGGCGGCCAGGGCGGCCACCAGTCCTGCAGCCAATCCGGCCAACAGGTTGATGATCATGGTCGACAGGGGCAGGTCCACCTGCCAGCGGGCCTTGACCAAGGTGTCCAGTAGGTAGCGCAGTCCGGCCCCCAGGCCGCCGCACAGGCAAATCAGCAAGGTAAATGTAAGGGTCATCGCGCACCCGCCTGGATGTGTGCGGCCAAACGCGCTCCCAGCGCGGCCATGGCCCAGGAGACCAGCAGGCCTCCGGCAAAGGAGATCAGCAGGTAGGCAAGGGTTGCCTGGACTTGACCGCCCGACAGGCCTTGGACCAGTTCCAGCGAGAGGGTGGACATGGTCGATAGCCCTCCGCACAGGCCCATGCCCAGGCCCTTGTCGGTCAGCTGTCTTCGGCGTGCATGCCTGATTTTGGGCAGCCCGGTCAGGAAGGCGGTCAGCAGGGCGTAGCCTGCGCAGGCGATCAGGTTGGCCAAGAGGGTTCCCGGATGCAAGGGTCCGGTCTGGCCCGGCAGCAGGCTCAGGGCGTACCGGCAGCCTGTGCCCAGGGTTCCGCCCAGCATCACCACCAGGGCTGTGGCCATGTCAGGTCCGGTAGGGGGTTTGGTCATTGGAGGCCTCGGTTCCCGACGGATCAGCGTCCGCAGGGTCGGGCTGAAAGACATGCGCCTGCACCCGGCCCGCAGACGGGGTCGTCGAATCATTGTGCAGGAACTATCAGCAGTGTGCGGTTCGGGGTCCAAGCCCCGGGCGGGTTCCATCGCCCAGGGCTCATTCTATGAGCGGAAGGGGACCGCGACTGCCCCAGATGTTCACTCGGTGTGGTTCTCTGGGTCCAGGGTCAGCCGGTCGTCGTCGGCATCGTAGTCGAAGAGCTCGCCATAGCGGCCCCAGGTGATGGCGGTATCGAACTGCTGGACGGCCTCCTTGTCCGAGTGGTGGGCCCGCAGCAGGTCCAGGATCAGGGAGCCGTGCAGGCTCTTGTCGTCGCTGTTCTTCAAGGCCCGGTCGATGATGCGGATCAGCGGAACATGATCCATCAGCATGCGTGAGAACATTTCCTTGCTCTCCAGGATGTCCGCGTCGTGCCAGGCCCGGCCCTGGTCGGTCAGCCTGACATGCCCGTTGTCCGCCTGGAAGATGCCCAGCATGAGCCCGGCATCGATCAAGGGGAAGAGGTCGTCCACCTCGAAGGAGAGCTTGGCGGCCAGGTCGGCCAGGTCCATGCCGTTGGGCTGGTTGACCATGACATCGGCCAGACCGGCCAGGCCGCCGGGGGTGGCATCGGGCAGGTTGCGCTCGGCAGTGTCCTCGTCCCGCACCGAGTCCCGCACGGCCTGACGGTTGCGCACCTTGGTCTGCAGACGGCGGCGGATGTCCTCGCTGTCGCGCTGGCCGGTCAGGATGGAGTAGAGGTAGTCCACGCAGGACTGGAAGAGGTCGGACTGTTTGTCACGAGGCCTGTCCAGGTTGATGGGCACGTTGGCGATGACCCGGCCGGGATGCGAGTCCAGGACCAGGACCCGGTCGGCCATCTCCACGGCCTCTTCGATGTTGTGGGTGACAATCAAAACCGACTTGACGCTGCCTGCCTCCTCGGACCAGACCTTGAGGACCTCCTGGCGGAGATTCTCGGCAGTCAGCACGTCCAGGGCCGAGAAGGGCTCGTCCATGAAGAGGGCGTCCGGCTTGAGGACCAGGGCACGGGCGATGCCCACGCGCTGGCGCATGCCGCCGGAGAGCTCCTTGGGGTAGGCGCTCTCGAAGCCGTCCAGACCGATGGCGTCGATGGCGGCCAGGGAGAGTTTCTCCCGCTCCTTTTTGGGCACGCCCCGGGCCTGCAGACCCAGCTCGACGTTGTCCTTGACGGTCAGCCAGGGCATCAGGGCGAAGCTCTGGAAGACCAGAGCCACGCCGGGGTTGGGCCCGTCCAGCTGCTTGCCCCGGTATTCGACGCTGCCCTTGCTGGCCGGGACCAGGCCGGCCAGGATGCGCAGCAGGGTGGACTTGCCGGCGCCTGAGCGGCCCAGGATGGCCACCACCTCGCCCTCGTGCAGGGTGAAGTCGATGCTGTCCAGGACGGTCAGCTCCGCGCCCTTGTCGGACTGGTAGGTCTTGGTCACGTGCTCGGCCGTGATGATCCCGTTGGAATTGATCTTGGTCATTGTCGAACCTCTCAGACTTCTCATGTCAGGGAATAGCGCCGTTGTGCCAGTGATTGCAGGGGAGACCAGAAGAACCGGTCGGCCAGGACCACGAAGATGCTCATGACGGCCACCCCCAGGATGATGCGGGGGGTGTCGCCGGTGGCGGTCACCTGGGCGATGTAGGCACCCAGGCCCTTGGCCGTCAGCTCGGTCTTGCCGTAGGAGACCACCTCGGAGACGATGGAGGCGTTCCAGGCCCCGCCCGCCGCGGTGATGCCGCCGGTGCACCAGGAGCCGAACAGGGCCGGCAGGATCAGGGTCTTCCATCGCTGCCAGCGGTTCTGGCCCAGGCTGCGCGACATCTCCAGCAGGTCGTCGGGGATGGCCGAGGCCCCGGCGATGACGTTGAAGAGGATGTACCACTGGGTGCCCAGGGCCATGAGCAGGATGCTGCCCCAGTTGATGTCGATCCGCCAGATGATGAAGACCATGGTGACGAAGGGGAAGATGAAGTTGGCCGGGAAGGAAGCCAGGATCTGCACCAGGGGCTGCAGGTAGCGGGAGATGCGCGGATTCATGCCGATCAGGGCACCGATGGGCACCCAGACGATGGTGCAGACCACCATCAGGATCAGCACTCGCAGGAAGGTCAGCAGGCCCAGCTGGAAGACGTGGCCGACCTCGCCCAGGCCCAGCGGGCGGATGACCAGGCGGTCCAGCTGCCAGAGACCCCACAGGCCGATCAGGGCCAGGCAGGCCCACCAGACCAGGTCGCTTGCCCGTCTGCGTCCGCCGCCACGGCTCCAGCGCGCCCCGGTGCGGCCCAGGGGGCGGGTGATCCGGTCCAGCAGGTCGGCCAGGGGATGGCCCACCAGGCCCAAGAGGTCCTTGACCCCGGACAGGCGGATGATCGTCAGCACCAGGCTGCGCCGGGGCTCGGTGGACTGGCTGCTGGTGTAGCGGAACTTCTCGGCCCAGGCGGTCAGCGGCTTCCAGAGCAGGAAGTCAATCAACAGGACCACCACGATCATGGTCAGGATGGCCAGGCCCACCTTGCCCAGGTCCTGCTCGGCGGTGGCCTCCTCCACGAAGGAACCGATGCCGGGCAGGGCCAGGGTTTTGTTGTTGACCGAGATCATCTCGGAGGCGGTCAGGAAGAACCAGCCCCCGCCCATGCTCATCATGCAGTTCCAGAGCAGGGGGATCATGGAGTTGGGCACGTCCAGCTTCCAGAAGCGCTGCCAGCGGGTCAGGCGCATCAGCCTCACCGCCTCGTCCAGGTCGGCGGGCTCGCTGGTCAGGGAGTTATAGAAGGAGAAGGCCATGTTCCAGGCCTGGCTGGTGAAGATGGCGAAGATGGAGGCCGCCTCCACGCCCATGATGGACCCGGGGAAGAGGACTAGCCAGATGGAGATGGTGGCCGACAGGAAGCCCAGGACGGGCACCGACTGCAGGATGTCCAGCAGGGGGATGAGCACGGCGCCCAGGCGACGGGAGCGCGCGGCGGCCAGTCCGTAGAGGAAGGCGAAGACCAGGGAGATGATCAGGGCCGTGAACATGCGGAAGAGGGAGCGCAGCGCGTAGTAGGGCAGGTTGGCCGGGTCGGTGGAGACGTGCGAGGGTACGCCTGCGGGGCCGATGGGCGCGCCCAGGGCGGGCAGCAGATAGGCCAGGGCCCCCAGCAGGACCAGAGCGCCTATGGCTACGGCCAGACCCGTCCATATGCGGGTGGAGCGCGATGCCTGGCTGCGGTCGTCGTTCAGTGGCGAACGGAGCATTCCTGGCAGTGCGACAGTATTCACGATGGCCTCCCTCCAAGGTGCGGAACATCCCTGTCGGCAGCCTCGAAGACGGCGTGGCGATCGGCCATGAGCCGACCATTGTCATCGTTCAAGCTTCGGCTTCGCATGGTATTTGGCCCTGCATTAGTCCCTGCCTTGATCCGACGGGGACTGTTGACCTGCGCGGGGTGTCTCCACCACTTTGCGGCAGCATGCCTTGTCCATGCGGTAGCTTCACCTACCGACCACCCAATAACATAGATGGGCCCAGGAGCCGTGTCAAGCATTTGCCAAACCGGTGTTGCCGTCCTTGCCAGGACTGACAATGACAAGGGTCTGCGCGCAGTCGGTGCAGGCGCGAAATGAATGTAAGGAGCGAATCCCTATGAAGATCGTGGCAGTCACGGCCAACCCCGAACCCAAGAGTCTGACCGATGCGGCGGGCAACGCCCTGCTGGACGGGGCGGCCGAGGGCGGGGCTCGCACCGAGTTGATCGACCTTTGCGCCGAGGGGTTCAATCCCGTCTTCGGCATGGAGGACAGGACCCATTACCTGGGCCAGGGACCCATGCCCGAGGATGTCCAGGCCATGCAGGAGCGGATCAAGGATGCGGACGTGCTAGCCCTGGTCTTCCCGGTCTACTGGTACAGCATGCCGGCCATCATGAAGGGCTTCATCGACCGGGTCATCTGCCGGGGCTTCGCTTACCACGCTGACGGAACTCCAGGTGCCTTGGCCGGACGTCGCGTGGAGCTGGTCATGCTGACCGGCGGCGACAAGGAATGGTACCAGTCCAGCGGCATCAGCGAGGCCCTGGACAACCAGCTGCGCAGGCAGACCTTCCTCAAGTACTGCCAGGCCGCGCAGGTGGAGACCATCTATGTGGACAACCTGGACTCGGGCAACGACGAGCAGCAGGCGCGTGAGGCCGCCGACCGGCACCTGGTGGCCCTGGCCCTCAAGGGTCGTCAGCTGGCCGCAGGGACCGAGCCCGGAGCAGGCCAGGACGCCCAGTGACACTCAGCATCGGGTTCGTCTTCGATGACACCCTGGATGTGTTTGACGGGGTCCAGCAGCACATGCTGACCCTGGGACGGGAGCTGGGCAGGCGGGGCCACAGGGTCCAGTACCTGGTAGGCCAGACCGCCCATCCGCCGGTTGACGGGGTCCACTCGCTGTCCCGCAATGTCATGGTCTCCTTCAACGGCAACAGGATGCGCATACCGCTGCCAGCGCCCAAGGCGCCCATCCGCCGGGTCCTGGAGGCCGGGCACTTCGACCTGCTGCACGTTCAGGCCCCCTACAGCCCCTTTTTGGCAGGCCGGGTCATCCGCGCCGCGAACCCTTCAACGGCCCTGGTGGCCACCTACCACATCGCCCCCACGGGAAACCTGCAGCTGCTGGGCGGACGGCTGCTGGGGAAGATCAACCGCAGGACCCACAGGCGCATCGACAGGGTCATCGCGGTCTCGCCTGTGGCGGCCAGCTATGCCTGGCAGACTGCCGGCGTGCCCAGCAGGGTGGTGGCCAACCCCGTGGATGTGGCTGCTCTGCGCCGGGCCCGTCAGGCCGCTGGTGACCAGGAGGTGGCACGTCTGCACGGCCAGGGGCCGCATCTGGTCTTCCTGGGGCGGTTTGTGGCCCGCAAGGGGGCGGGGATCCTGCTGTCAGCCCTCCAGGCGGGGGAGCGGGCCGGCGTCCTTCCCGAGGGCCTGCATGTGACCATGGCCGGCAAGGGCCCGCTGCTGGAGGACTGCCGTCGGAAGGCCGCCGCCCTGCGCACGCCGGTGGCCTTCCCCGGCTTTGTGGACGAGAAGGACAAGCCCGCCCTGCTGGCCTCCTCCGACCTGACCGTCTTCCCCTCCACCGGGGGCGAGTCCTTTGGCATCGTCCTGCTGGAGGCCATCGCCTCGGGCACGGCTCCGGTCCTGGCCGGGGACAATCCCGGCTACCGGTCCACCCTGATGGGCGACGAGCGGGCTCTGGTGCCCGTCGACTCGCCCAACACCCCCGGACTGCTGGCCCGGCGAATCACCCAGGCCTTGGGGGACCCCTCCTGGAGGCGGAACGTGCGCCATGACCAGCTGGCGCTCTTGGATCGCTACGACGTGACCACCGTGGCTGATCAGGTGGAGGAGGTATACCGGCAAGCCATTCAAGACCGCCGTCTCATGTAGGGTAGGTACATGTCATTCTTTGATTTCTTCGGTTCCATGTTCGACCCTGAGGGCGGTCCAGGCGGACCAGGCCGGCGTCGCAATGACGACGACCCGGTCATCCTGCATGTGCAGACCGATGGGGAGGGTCCCGACCAAGGGGGCGGCAGCACGCCCCGTTTCCGCTTCGCCGGACCAGGTGACCCCCGGCTGACCTCCCGCAAGAAGGACAGTAACGGACCTTCCCGGGGCATGCGGATTCTGGCCGTGGTCGTGGCCGTCGTCCTGGTCGTCCTCCTACTCCTGTTCGGGCTCAGCCGTTTCATCACCGATGTCATGTGGTTCTCCCAGCTGGGGGCGGCACGGATTGTCTGGACCCAGCTGGGCATCAAGGTGGGCTTGTGGCTGGCCTACGCCCTGCTGCTGGCTGCGGTGACCCTGTTCTCGGCCTTCCTGGCCATCCGCAGCCGTCCCGATTCGCCCGACGGGTCCACCATCAGGGTCAGGGGCGATCTGATCGAGGTCGGCAAGGGGGTCTCTTCACGCAAGGCGCTCAAGGTGGCCGCGGTGGTTTCCCTGGTCGTCGGTGTGTTCTTCGGTTTCCAGTTCAACGCTGACTGGAAGCAGGTGCTCCTGCTCTTCAACGCCCAGTCCTTCGGGGTGCGCGATCCCCAGTTTGGCCTGGACAACGGCTTCTACGTCTTCATCCTGCCCGGCCTGCGGCTGCTGGTCTCCTCCCTGCTGATGATGCTGCTGGCGGCCACGGTCTTCAGCCTGGTCACCAACTTCCTCATGGGCGGTATTCGCTTGACCATGCCCGTGCAGGGCCGCGGCATTCTGGAGATGACCCGTGCCGCCCGCAGACAGGTAGCCGTCTGGCTGGTCCTGTTCATGTTGGTTTGGGCCGGCGACACGGCCCTGGGCGTCTTCGGCAGGCTGACCGAGGAGGGCGATCGGATCACCGGCGCCTCCTACACTTCAGTCAAGGCGGCCATTCCCGTCACCCTGATCATGGCTGTGGTCATGGCTTTGCTAGGCATCATCCTGGCTGTCTGGATTCTGAGATCGCCCACCCTGGAACCGGGCCGTGTCCATGCAGGATCGCTGGGGTCGGCCGTCAAGCAGTGGCGGGTTCCCGTCCTTGCTGTAGCCGTCACCGTTGTGCTGTCCCTGCTGCTGACCGTTTTCTGGCCGGCGCTGGTCCAGCGCTTCCGGGTCAACCCCAATGCCCAGGAGATGGAGTCCGCCTACATCCAGCGCAACATCACCGCCACCGCCCAGGCCTATGGGCTGGACAGGCTGAAGACTGAGGCCTATGACGCCACCACCGAGGTCCAGTCGGGCGCCCTCTCCCGTGATGCCGAGACCACGGCACAGATCCGTTTGCTGGATCCCCAGGTGGTTTCGCCAACCTTCCGTCAGCTGCAGCAGTCCAAGCAGTACTACACCTTTGAGGACACCCTGGCCGTCGACAAGTATGACATTGACGGAGTCAGCCAGGACACAGTCATCGGCGCCCGTGAGCTGGACCTGGAGGGCAATGATAACCGCAACTGGGTCAACGACCACACGGTCTTCACCCACGGCTACGGGATCGTGGCCGCCTACGGCAACAAGGTCACCCCGGACGGGCAGCCCGAGTTCTTCGAGCAGGACATCCCCACGAAGGGCAAACTGACCGACAGCCAGCACTACGAGCCGCGAATCTACTTCTCGCCCAACGCGCCCGAGTACTCCATTGTCGGCGCGCCCCAGGGCTCCTCGGGCTGGGAATTCGACTATCCCACCGGCTCCAAGGGAGCCACCAACACCTTCAAGGGCAACGGCGGCCCCTCGGTGGGCAACTTCCTGGCCCGGGTCCTCTACGCCATCCGTTTTGGATCCGACCAGATCCTCTTCTCGGACCGCGTCACCCCCGACTCGCAGATCCTCTACAACCGCTCGCCCAAGGAGCGCGTGGCCCAGATCGCCCCCTATCTGACCCTGGACGGTCGCGTCTACCCGGCTGTGGTGGATGGACGGGTCAAGTGGATCGTCGACGGCTACACCACCTCCGACGCCTACCCTTACTCCCAGAAGGTGGATCTGGGGCCCATCACCCAGGACACGACGACCCTGAGCTCGGAGGCCGTCAAGGGCCTGGGCTCCCAGAAGGCCAACTACATCCGCAATTCCGTCAAGGCTACGGTCGATGCCTACGACGGATCGGTGGATCTGTATGCCTGGGATGCCAAGGATCCGGTGCTCAAAGCCTGGCAGAAGGTCTTCCCCGGCCAGTTCAAGCCGCTCTCGTCCATCTCGGGCGACCTGATGAGCCATATGCGCTACCCGGAGAGCCTGTTCAAGGTGCAGCGCCAGCTCCTGTCCCAGTACCACGTCAACTCGGCCAGCCAGTTCTTCTCCGGCGAGGACTTCTGGCAGACCCCCGTGGATCCGACCGGGACCAGCAAGGAGCAGAAGGCCGGGGTCAAGCAGCCTCCCTACTATCTGACCCTGCAGACCCCGGGGACCGACAAGCCCGCCTTCTCGCTGACCTCCACCTTCATCCCCGCCGGCACCTCCACCAGGGAGATCCTGACCGGGTTCCTGTCTGTGGATTCCGACGCCGGGTCGACCAAGGGGGTGATAGGCCCCGACTACGGGACCATCCGGCTGATGGAGCTGCCCAAGAATTCCAATGTGCCCGGCCCTGGGCAGGCGCAGAACAACTTCAACTCGGATGCTGCGGTCTCCACCGAGCTCAACCTGCTCCAGTCCGGGTCCACCAAGGTCAAACGCGGCAACCTGCTGACCCTGCCCATAGGCGGCGGGCTGATCTACATCCAGCCGGTCTACGTCCAGTCCAGCGGCGCCACCAGCTTCCCCCTGCTCAAGCGGGTTTTGGTGGCCTTCGGGGACAAGGTGTCTTCCTCGGCCACCCTGGATGCGGCTCTTGACAAGACCTTCCAGGGCAACTCGGGCGCATCGGCCGGCGATGCCGACAACACCGGACGCACCAATGCCGAGGCTGACCAGAGCAAGCAATCCGGTAAGGCCCCGGATAAGACCACCGGGTCTGGCGAGGCATCGGCCACAGGGGGGCAGGCCCTGAAACAGGCCCTGGACAAGGCCAACCAGGCCATGAGCGACGGCGATGCCGCCCTGAAGAAGGGCGACTTCAGCGCCTACGGCGAGGCGCAGAACCGTCTGCGCGAAGCCCTCAAAGAGGCCTCCGACCAGGAGGGCGGCAACAAGTGAGCGCCACCCCGCGCATCCGGCTCTGCCGTCGCGGGGACCTGGAGGCGGTCACCGCCATCTACAACCAGGCGGTCATGGACGGCGGTTCCACGGCGGATACAGCCCCGGTCAGCCTGGACCAGCGTCTGCAATGGTGGCTGGAGCACGATCCGGACCAGGGCCATCCGGTCATGGTCCTGGAGCAGGAGGGCCGGGTGATGGCCTTCGGCTCCCTGTCGGCCTACTACGACCGGTCCGGCTACCAGGAGACCTGCGAGCTGAGCTACTACGTGGATCGCGGCAGCCGTGGACGGGGCCTGGGCGCCCTGATGGTCCATTCCCTGCTGGAGCGCGCCCAGCAGGTGGGCATGCGTCTGGCCGTGGCCATCATCTTCGATGACAACTCGGCCTCCAAGGCCCTGCTGCACCGGTTCGGGTTCAGCCGCTTCGGCCTTCTGCCCCAGGCCGCCTGGGACCGGTTCGCCCTGCATGACGTCTCCTACTGGAGCCTGTCCCTTGAGCGAAACGGGGTCGGGGAGCCTGTGTAGAATCTCACCGTCCCGTTTGAGAGCAGGAGGTATCACCTACATGGCATCCGATTTCTGGCTGATAGCCGGACTGGGCAACCCGGGTGACGAATATAAGGGCACCAGGCACAACATGGGCTTCATGTGCGCCGATCTGCTGGCCGAACGCTGGTCGGTCAACCTGCGCGACCACAAGGGTCTGGCCCAGCTGGGCCGTGGCACCCTGGATCTTGGCGGGCGCCGCATACCCTTCTTCCTGGCCAAGCCGCTGACCTTCATGAACGACTCCGGCGATGCCCTGGCCTCCATCTGCTCCTACTACCACATACCGGTTGGCCGGGTCGTGGTCATCCATGACGACATGGACCTGGAGTTCGGCCGGATCAAGGTCAAGGCCGGCGGGTCCTCGGGCGGGCACAACGGCATCCGCTCCATCGACCGCTCCCTGGGCAGCAATGCCTACGCCCGGGTCCGCATGGGCGTGGGGCATGCCCGAGGAGGTCCTGACGCCCATCGGCGCACTGTGGACTGGGTTCTGGGCACCTTTGCCGGCGACCAGCGCAAGCGTCTGCCCGAGTTCCTGGCCGACGGGGCGGATGCGGCAGAAACCGTGATCATCAAGGGCCTAAGCCAGGCTCAGGAGCAGTTCAATGGTCGATGAGCATACCCAGAAGGCCGAGCCCCAGGAATCGCTGAACGGGTCCCTGCGTCCGCTCCTGGACGACCTGAAGGCGGATGCTGCCTTCACCAGATTGGTCCAAGGAGATTCCCAGCCTGCGGCCGATACCGACACCTCCCTCATGGTGCAGGCTCCCCAGGGCATCAGGCCCGCCCTGGCCGCCGCAGCTGCTGGACGTGCCCCGGTCGTTCTGGTGGTCCCCTCCGAACGGGACGCCCAGGAGATGGCCGGCTCCGTCCGCTCCTGGTACGAGGGTGACCCTGGCGACGTGGCCCTGCTGCGCTCCTGGGAGACCCTGCCTCACGAGCGGCTCTCTCCCCGGGCAGACACCGTGGCCTCCAGGATGGCCGTCTTCAGGCGGCTGGCCCATCCGGTCCAGGACGACCCTGACTTCGGACCCATCCGCATCCTGGTCATGCCCGTGCGCTCCCTGCTGCAGCCGGTGGTCAAGGGTCTGCAGGATGTGGAGCCCCTGGTCTTCCTGCGCGGCCAGGACCTGCCTCTGGACCAGGCGGTCGAAGCGCTGGTCCGCAACGCTTACACCCGGGTGGATCTGGTCATGGAGCGCGGCCAGTTCGCCGTTCGAGGCGGCATCCTGGATGTCTTCGTCCCTACCATGGCCCACCCGGTGCGCATCGAGTTCTTCGGCGACGAGGTGGACACCATCCGCAGCTTCCACGCCTCCGACCAGCGCACCTACGGCCCTGACCTGGACCGGATCTGGGCGCCGCCCTGCCGCGAGCTGCAGCTGACCGACCAGGTCCGCGCCCGCGCCCGCTCCCTGATCGGGAGCATCCCCAACGCCGACGATATGCTGGAGTCCATCGCCCAGGCCATTCCGGTGGAGGGCATGGAGTCCCTCCTGCCTGCCCTGGTCGACGACCTGGTGCCGGTAGGGTCCATGCTGCCCGAGGGCGCTCTGATTCTGCTGTCGGAGCCGCAGCTGCTGGCCCGCTCCGCCCAGGACCTGGTCAAGACCGCCAACGAGTTCCTGGCCGCCAGCTGGCATGTGGCCGCCTCCGGGCAGGGCTCGGGCGCGCCCATCAGCTTCGACAGGGCCAGCTTCCTGGACTACGACGAGGTCATCTCATCCCAGGAGTACCGCAAGGGGGAGGTCTGGAAGCTGACCGACCTGTCGGTGGACCCGGACCGCCAGGGAGCCGAGCGTCTGGATGCCCTGGCGCCGGACCAGTACCGAGGCGACGAGGATCGGGCCGCCTCGGGCATCGCCTCCCTGCTGGAGCGCGGCGACCGGGTTGTGGTGACCGCTCCGGCCCAGGGAACCCTGAGCCGTCTGCGTCGGGCCGTGCAGACCACCGGTGTTGTCGGGGTGGAGTATCACCGCTCCCTGGCCGTGGACGGCTTCGTAGACCAGTCCGCCCACCTGGCTCTGCTGACCGAGCGGGACCTGACCGGGCGCACCAGCGTGGCCGCAGGCAGCAAGACCTCCAACCGCCGGCGCAAGGCCATCGACCTGGACGAACTCAAACCCGGCGACTACGTGGTCCACGACCAGCACGGCATCGGCCGCTTCCTGGGCATGCGCCAGCGCAGCGTGGGCGTGGGCCCCAGCAAGGGCAGCCGGGAGTACCTGGTCCTGGAGTACGCACCCTCCAAACGCAACGCCCCGCCAGACAAGCTCTTCGTGCCGGCCGACCAGCTGGACCAGGTCAGCCGTTACATCGGCGCCGAGATCCCCAGGCTCAACAAGCTGGGCGGATCCGACTGGTCGGCCACCAAGGCCAAGGCCCGCAAGCATGTCCACAAGATCGCCCAGGGCCTGGTCAAGCTCTATTCGGCCCGGCAGCGCACCAAGGGCTTCGCCTTCAGCCCCGACACCCCCTGGCAGAAGGAGCTGGAGGATGCCTTCCCCTACCAGGAGACCCCCGACCAGCTGACCGCCATCGACGAGGTCAAGGCCGACATGGAGAAGCCGGTGCCCATGGACCGCCTGATCTGCGGGGATGTGGGCTTCGGCAAGACCGAAATAGCCATCCGCGCTGCCTTCAAGGCCGTTCAGGACGGCAAGCAGGTGGTGGTTCTGGTGCCCACGACCCTGCTGGTCCAGCAGCACTACCAGACCTTCACCGAGCGCTTCGAGGGCTTCCCGGTGGACGTGGCCGCCATGAGCCGTTTCCAGACCGCCAAGGAGAACCAGGCCACCATGGAGGGCCTGGCCAGCGGGGCCGTGGACGTGGTCATCGGCACCCACAAGCTGCTCAACCCCCGCATCCGCTTCAAGGATCTGGGCCTGATGATCGTGGACGAGGAGCAGCGCTTCGGCGTGGAGGCCAAGGAGACCCTCAAGGCCATGCGGACCAACGTGGACGTCCTGTCCCTGTCGGCCACGCCCATTCCGCGCACCCTGGAGATGGCCGTGACCGGCATCCGGGAGATGTCCACCCTGGCCACGCCCCCCGAGGACCGTCTGCCGGTGCTGACCTATGTGGGCGCCTACGAGGACGCCCAGGTGACTGCGGCCATTCGCCGCGAGCTTCTGCGCGGGGGGCAGATCTTCTACATTCACAACCGGGTGGAGGACATCGGCAAGATCTCAGCCAAGGTGCAGACCCTGGTCCCCGAGGCCAAGGTGGGCGTGGCCCACGGCAAGATGGGGGAGAAACAGCTGGACGGGGTCATTCGCGACTTCTGGCACCGGGACATCGATGTGCTGGTCTGCACCACCATCGTCGAGACCGGCCTTGATATCCCCAACGCCAACACGCTGATCGTGGACCGGGCCGACCGCTTCGGGCTCTCCCAGCTCCACCAGCTGCGCGGTCGGGTGGGGCGAGGCCGGGAGCGCGCCTACGCCTACTTCCTCTACGACCCCAGCAAGCCCATGACCCAGACCGCCCACGACCGGCTGGCCACCATCGCCCAGAACACGGCCCTGGGGTCCGGCTACGACGTGGCCATGAAGGACCTGGAGCTGCGCGGCACCGGCAACCTGCTGGGCGACGAGCAGTCCGGCCACATCGAGGGGGTCGGCTTCGACCTTTACGTGCGCATGGTTTCCGAGGCGGTGGAAGAGTACAAGGAGCCCGGGCGGACCGAGCCGGTCACCGTCAGCATCGACCTGCCCCTGGAGGCCTCCATTCCGGTGGACTACATCGACTCGGACAAGCTGCGTCTGGAGGCCTACCGCAAGCTGGCCTCGGCCCGCGACGAGCAGGATCTGCGCGACCTGCACGAGGAGCTGACCGACCGATACGGACGTCCGCCCGCCCAGTTCGACACCCTCTTCGCGGTGGCCAGGCTGCGGGCCAAGGCTCGCTCCCTGGGCATTGCGGAGATCGCCTCCCAGGGCTCCCGGGTGCGGATCAGGCCTGTGACCATGCCCGACTCCCTGCAGGCCAGGATCGCACGCATCTACAAGGGCAGCCAGTACCGCCCGGTGACGCAGACCCTGCTGATCCCGGCCCCCTTCGCGGGCTCCCTGGGTTCGGGACCCATGGATTCGGCGGCCATGACCGCCTGGGTGGACACCCTGCTGGACGACCTGGCCTGGGGGCTGCCCAAGTCCTCGGACGATGGCACGCCAACGGGTCCCGCGCCCGTCCAACAAAACTAGTATCCTGTAAGAGACATCACAACAACTTATTGAAGGAGCAGTTGTGGCAGCAATTGAAAGCGTGTTCGCGCGCGAAATTCTTGATTCCCGTGGCAACCCGACCGTCGAGGTCGTTCTGCAGACCGAGGACGGCGCCGAGGGGCGTGGTCTGGTTCCCTCCGGTGCTTCCACCGGCGAGGCCGAGGCCTGGGAACGTAGGGATGGCGACAAGAAGCGCTATCAGGGCAAGGGTGTGCTGGACGCCGTCAAGGCGGTCAATGAGACCATCGCTCCCAACGTCATCGGCATGGACGCCACCGATCAGCGCGCCCTGGACGAGACCATGATTGATCTGGACGGCACCCCCAACAAGGGCAAGCTGGGCGCCAACGCCATTCTGGGTGTCTCCCTGGCTGCGCTCTATGCGGCTGCCGAGTCCGCCGAGCTGCCTCTCTACCGTTACCTGGGCGGCACCAACGGCCACATCCTGCCTGTGCCCAACATGAACATCATGAACGGCGGCGCCCACGCTGACTTCGCCACCGACATCCAGGAGTACATGATCTCCCCCTACGGCTTCGACTCATACCGGGAGGCCCTGCGCGCCGGCGTCGAGGTCTACCACACCCTCAAGGGCATCCTGAAGAAGGACGGCCACGAGACCGGCCTGGGCGACGAGGGCGGCTTTGCCCCCAAGATGAAGTCCAACGAGGACTCCCTGAAGTACATCGTCGACGCCATTGAAGCTGCCGGCTACGAGCCCGGCAAGCAGATCGGCCTCTGCCTGGACGTGGCCTCCTCGGAGTTCTACAACAAGGACACCGACAAGTACCACTTCGACGGCGAGGACCGCGACGCCGACTACATGCTGGACTACTACCAGGGCCTGGTCGAGCGCTACCCGCTGGTCTCCATCGAGGATCCCTTCGCCGAGGAGGACTGGGGCGCCTGGCAGAAGATCACCGCCGCCATGGGCGACCGCCTGCAGTTCGTGGGCGACGACCTGCTGGTGACCAACCCCAAGAGGCTGCAGAAGGGCATCGACCTGAAGGCCGCCAACTCCCTGCTGGTCAAGCTCAACCAGATCGGCACCGTGACCGAGACCCTGGACGCCATCGAGCTGGCCACCGCCAACGGGTTCACCTCCATGGTTTCCCACCGTTCCGGTGAGACCTCCGACACCACCATCGCCGACCTGGCCGTGGCCAAGAACACCCGCCAGATCAAGACCGGCGCCCCGGCCCGTGGCGAGCGCATCGCCAAGTACAACCGACTGCTGGAGATCGAGGAGGAGCTGGGCTCCACCGCCGAGTACGCCGGCTACAGCGCCTTCAAGGCCTGCAAGAAGTACACCAAGTAAGGTCTTGCCAGTCGGGTCCTAGCCCCTGCAGGTTTTGACCCGACGGTGAATCTTTCACCCGTGGCGGTCCGCGTCGGCTGCCGCGGGTATTTTTATGGGTATGGCCAAGAACAAACGTGACGGCGCCGACCGGCGGACAAGCAGGCGGTCGTCGGGACCCATCACCTTCTTTGTGGCGGTCATCATCGTGGCCCTGGGATTGATCCAGCTGGTCTCCACCTTTCACGCCTACGCCATCAATCTTTCGGAGCTCAACGGTCTGCGCAACCAGCAGGCCCAGCTTATCGAGCACAAGCGTGACCTGGAGAACCAGATCCGGCGCTGGGACGACAAGGCCTATGTGACCGCCCAGGCCAGGGATCGGTTAGGATTCGTCTTCCCCGATGAGGAGGCCATCCGGGTCCTGCATCCGGAGGCGGTCACGGGCAGCAAGGACAAGGACCAGGCCGGCAGCAAGGGGGTCCGGGCCCCCAGGAAGAACTCCCTGCCCTGGTATCAGGAGATGGCCTACTCCTTCGCCAAGGCCGACCAGGAGCCTACTGCCAATGGGAGCAAGGGGGAATCCAGTCCGACCGGCTCTGCTGGTCCGTCGGGTTCAAGCAGTCCGGGCGGCTCTGACGACTCCTCTCCATCCGAGAGCGGGGGAGCGCAATGAACCCCGAAGGCTCGGATTTCGTTGCGTCAACGGTTAATGCGTCAACGGTCAATGAACTTAGCAGCAGGGAACAATCAGGAAAGATGAGGACAGCGTGATCAAGGCCCAGGGAAGTCCCCAGGCAGCAGTGGAATCTCAAGCCGCAGACAAGACCCGGGTCGAGTCTACAGTCTCCAGCCTGGTTACTGACCGGGACCGGGCGGCGATAAGAGATCGAATCCAGGAGCTTCTGGCAACTCCGGCGACACCGGATCAGGTAGCCGTCGTGAACCGGCAGCTGGGCCGCTATCCGCGCGGCATGGTGGCCGTGGGCGCCCGCTGCGTCTGCGGCAATCCGCTGGCTGTGGTCACCCGGCCCCAGCTGGAAGACGGCACACCCTTTCCGACCACCTGCTATCTGACCAGCCCCGAGGCCGTCAAGGCCGTCTCCCGGCTGGAGGCCGACGGCGTTATGGCCGACTGGAATGCCGAGCTTGGTTCGGATCCGGACCTGGCCAGCGCCTACAGCAGGGCCCACGAGCTCTATCTGGCCTTCCGTTCCGCCCTGGCCCAGCGGTTGGGCGACGACGAGGGGCACATCGCCGGAATCTCGGCCGGTGGCATGCCCAAGAGGGTCAAGTGTCTGCACGCTCTGACCGCCCAGTCCCTGGTTATGGGGCCTGGGGTCAATCCCCTGGGCGACCGGGTTCTGAGTCTGGTGCGTCGGGTATTCGACCCGCAGGTCTGCCGGTGCGCGCAGCCTTGGACTGAGGCATCCGGGCAAGCGAGCCAGCAGGAAAACCAATGAAGGGGGCTTCCATGGATCAGGTTACGGTGGCGGGCGTGGACTGCGGCACCAACTCCATACGTCTGCTGATAGCCCAGGTGGACCGACAGGGGCTCCATCCGGTGGCTCCCAGGCTGATGCGGGTCATCCGGCTGGGGGAGGGCGTGGACCGCAACCACCGCTTCTCCGACCAAGCTCTGGAGCGCGCCTTTGAGGCCTGTCGGCTCTTTGCCCGGCAGCTGCAGGAACACCCGGTGGATGGCCTGCGCTTTGTGGCCACCTCGGCCACCAGGGATGCCGACAACCGCGAAAGCTTTGAGGAGGGGGTGCGCTCCATCCTGGGGGTCACGCCCGAGGTCATCAGCGGTTCCCAGGAGGCCTCGCTGAGTTTTCTGGGCGCGGTCAGCGTGCTTGAGCAGCGGGGCAGCGCCGACATGCCTCCTGCACCCTACCTGGTGGTCGACCTGGGTGGCGGCTCCACCGAGCTGGTCCTGGGCGGGGACGGGAGCGATCTGCCTGTGGACCAGGTCAGGGCCTCCTACTCCATGAACATCGGCTCTGTGCGGATGACCGAGCGCCATCTGCTGGATGATCCGCCCACCCAGGAAGAGATTGACCAGGCCCTTGAGGATGTTGACGGCTGGATTGACCGGGCCTTCGAACAGGTTCCCGTAGCCGGGGTAGGCAGCCTGATCGGGGTCTCCGGCACGGTCACCACCATGAGCGCCCTGGCCCTGGGATGCGAGGTCTACGATCGCCATGCCGTCGATGGTCAGTCCATTTCCGTCGATGCGGCCCGCAGGGTTGACGACCGGGTGCTGACCATGAGTCGGCAGGGGCGTCGGGAGCTCAAGGCCATCCATCCCGGACGTGTGGATGTGATCGGCGGCGGCGCTCTGATCTGGAGCCGTCTGCTGGAGCGACTGGGCCAGGCCAGCCCGAGTGCGCTGGCTTCGGGAACCTATGTGGCCAGCGAGCACGGCCTCCTGGATGGCCTGGTCTTGGACTACGGCAGGACCCTCCTGCGCGAATGATATACTAAGGCGTTATGGGTTACGGCCCCGGTGGCGAAATGGTATACGCATCGGACTTAAAATCCGCCGCCTTCACCGGCTTGTGGGTTCGATTCCCACCCGGGGCACCAAGGCCTCATCGGCTTGGACGGCAGTGTCGCGACTTGTCACCCGGCCGACGAACCGATACTCTGGTACGCAAGAAAACCAAAGGAGTTGTCATGAGTGACCAATCCATGCCCGAGGTGAACGCCGAATTCGGCGCCACGCCGACCATCACCTTCCATGGTCCGGCGCCCAGCGGGCTGCGCGCCGTGGAGCTGGTCGAGGGGGACGGGCCTGTCGTCCGCAAGGGCGATACCGTCACCGTCAACTATCACGGTGTCGTCTGGGGTTCGGATCAGGTCTTCGACTCCAGCTTCCAGCGTCATCAGCCGGCCAGCTTCGGCATCGGCGTGGGGCAGGTCATTCGCGGCTGGGACCAGACGGTGCCTGGCCACAACGTGGGGTCCAGGTTGGTGGTCTCCATTCCGCCGGAGTATGGCTATGGTCGTCAGGGGATGCCCCAGGCGGGCATCGGCGGCGACGATACCCTGGTTTTCGTGATCGACATCATCTCGACACGGTAGGCAAGGGTCTCCAGGCGCCGGTGAGGGCCGGCGCCTTTTTCATACCCTTGACCTTGCAGTTCAGGTCGGGCCACGAGACAAGTGCATCAAACAAGGAGGAATCACATGGCTGAGGAAAAGACGATTCTGCTGACACAGGCCGCTTACGACAAGCTGAAGGAGGAGCTTGACCACCGTCAGGGCGAGTACCGCGACGAGATCACCGAACGCATCGCGGCGGCTCGGGCCGAGGGTGATCTGAGCGAGAACGGCGGCTATCAGGCTGCCCGTGAGGAGCAAGGCAAGAACGAGGGGCGGATCAACGAGCTGATCGTCAAGCTGCGCAACGCCAAGATTCTCAAGGCCCCCAAGGCGGGCACGGTAGGCAACGGCTCCCTGGTGACCCTGACCATGGCCGGCAATGAAATGGTCTATGTGCTGGGCTCCAGGGATCTGACCGTGGCCACCGACTACGACGTCATCAGCCCCGAGTCGCCCATCGGTGCGGCCCTGATGGGCGCCAAGAAGGGCCAGACCGTGACCTACAAGGCACCCAATGGCAAGGACATCTCGGTCACCGTCAAGGATGCCCAACCCCTCAAGTAGCGGGACGACCCCTCACCGTCCCGGCCCGGCCTGAATGAAGCCGCTTCCCGCCATAGTCGACGGAGAGCGGCTTCTTCTATGGTTCTTGTCGGATGGTGTGTGATGAACAGACCGCCAGGTTGGTGATGTGTTCAGCGCAGGTTGCAGACCACCAGGTAGATGGCCACGATGTGGCAGGCGTAGCCGATGACCGTCCCGCAGTGGAAGATCTCATGGAAGCCGAAGACGCGTGGCCAGGGGTCCGGCCGTCGCAGGCCGTAGACAATCGCCCCGAGGATGTAGGCCAGCCCGCCGGCCACGATCAGCCACACTACCGGTGGGCCGGCCATGGGGGAGTCCCAGAAGAGCTTCAGGAAGCCCACGCCCGAGACTCCGAAGACCACATAGACCAGGGTGTAGAGCCAGCGGGGAGCCTCGATCCAGAAGACGTGGACGATCATGGCCACCAGGCTGGCCCCCCACATGCCCAGGATGATGATCCGCCGCCAGAAGGGATCCAGGGCGAAGGAGATCGGCGTGTAGGTGCCCGCGATGAGCAGGAAGATGTTGACGTGATCCAGACGGCGCAGCACGTCCGTGGTCCCCGGGGTCCAGTCGCCCAGATGATAGAGGGCGGAGTTGCCGAAGAGGGCCAGCGAGGCGACCATGAAGACCGCGCAGGCCAGCTTGAGCCCAGTGCCGTGGGCCAGGCAGATCAGCACGATGCCGGCGGCCAGGGCCAGGGGGGCGGCCACGGCGTGGATCCAGCCGCGCAGCATGGGCTTGGGGCGGCCGTGGACATCCAGACGGACCTTGCGCTCGATCTCCATGTCGGGGATGCCCTCGATCCGCGAGGCCTTGATCTCAGCCTTGGCCATGATCCGCGCAGCCTTGGCCTTGGCCTTGGCACGCACCGCGTCGGCCCTGGCCTGCAGATGGGCCTCGTGGGCCACCTCCGCATCCCGGCGCAGGTAGGTCAGCTCCTGGCGGCGCTGCTGGCGGCGGCGTTCGAGATCGGGATCGACCTCCTGATCCTCGGACGGTCTGCCGTCCTCGCTGGTCCTGGTTGCCATGGCCCTCCCTTGGCCCCTTGACTGGTCCGGACCTGTCGGGTTCGGTTGCCGGGGCGAAACATCCGTGAACCACCCTACCCTAGACCTGTGCATGGGACGCGCATGCCATCATCGCCCTTGGCATGACCCGCCTGTCTGCTTCCGAGGGCCCTTTGTATGATGGAGGGCATGGCTGATTTTTCCGAGATTCTGGCATCCTGCGACGACTGCAATGAGGAGGACCGCGAGTGGCTTCACCACCTGGTGGCCGACTGGCAGGTCATCGCCGATCTGAGCTTTGCGGACCTGCTGCTCCTCCTGCGCACCGGCGAGGGGGAGTTCACCGTGGCCGAGCAGTGCCGTCCCTCCACGGTCATGTCCCTGCGCACCGAAGACGTGGTGGGGGAGCACTTCCCGGCGGATCAGCGCGGGGAACTGGAAGCGGCCATGCAGTCCAAGGGGGTGCTGCGGTCCAACAAGCTGCGCACCATAGGCCGCGCCACGGTCTGCGATGTCTATGCTCCTATCAGGCACCAGGGCAGAACCCTGGGTCTGGTGGTCCGCGAGACCAACATGGCCACCCGCGAGTCCAACGGCCGCTACGAGAGCGAGAGCATCAACGCGGGCAAGGAGCTCTTTGAGATGATCACCCGCGGCGAGTTTCCCTATGCGGATTCAGTGCTCAACCAACGGCACAACGCCAGGGTGGCCGACGGTTTCTTTGTGCTGACGTCAAGCGGCGTGGTGCGGTACGCCTCGCCCAACGCCATCAGCTGTTTCCGCAGGCTGGGCTCAGTGGAGACCATGATCGGCCAGTATTTGAGCGAGATCGGCACCTCCCTGCTCAAGGAGAACGATCCCGTGCCCGATTCCCTGCCACTGGTCCTGACGGGCAAGGCAGCCGTGGACTCTGAGCTGGACGCCAACGGGTCTGCCGTCTCCATGCGCTCCCTGCCCCTGTATGGCAAGCAGGGCAGGATTGGCGCCATCGTGCTCTGCCGGGATGTGACCGAGCTGCGCCGCCGGGAGAAGGAGCTGCAGACCAAGGATGCCACCATCTCCGAGATCCACCACCGTGTCAAGAACAACCTCCAGGCCGTGTCGGCTCTGCTGCGGCTGCAGGCCAGGCGCACCAAGTCCGACGAGGTCCGCAAGGAGCTGGAAGAGGCCCAGCGACGCGTCCAGACTATCGCTGTGGTTCATGAAGGCCTCAGCCAGACCGCCGATGAGATTGTGGACTTCGACAAGGTGATCGCCAACCTGCTCAAGATGAGCGTGGATCTGGCCACCACCAGCGACCAGCACATCACCATCTCCTACGTGGGCAAGTTCGGGATGATGCCCGCCCAGGATGCCACACCCCTGTCGCTGGTGCTGACCGAACTGGTCAACAACGCGGTCGAGCACGGCTTTGAGGGCCGTGACGAAGGGCATATCACCATATCGGTGGGCCGGGGCGGCAACAACCTCAATGTGGTGGTCGAGGATGACGGCAACGGCTACAGCACGGAGTCGGATCAGGGCCAGGCCCGTTCCACCGGGTCCGGGCTGGGCACGCAGATCATCAACACCTTCGTCACCAACGACTTCGGCGGCACGGTCAAGTGGGAGCCCCGCCGGGATGGCGGCACCCGGGTGGTCATCAACATCAAGCTGCGCGTGGCCCAGGACGTGTGAGGCCCGGCTCCTTTTAGGCAAAGCAAGGGGCGACGGCATCAAGCCGTCGCCCCTTGCTGTTTTGCGCCATCGGGAAGGTGTCAGGACTGCATCTGCATGGCCTGGGACCTGCGCGCACGCATGGCCCTGCGCTTGAGAGCCCTGCGTTCGTCCTCGCTCAGTCCGCCCCAGACGCCGTAATCCTGGTTGGTGTCCAGCGCGCACTTCAGACAGGCGTCAATGACCTTGCAGGTCCGGCACACGGCCTTGGCCTCCTCGATCTGCTGATAGGCTGCACCTGTGTTGCCGACGGGGAAGAACAGCTCAGGGTCCTTGTCACGGCAAGCAGCCTTAGCGCGCCAATCAAACGCATTACTCATCTACCTAAGCCTCCAAGAAGTTTTTATCGATACTTTATCACTACCCTATGCAAGATAAGCACGATGGGTGACTTTTTTCAAGGGTTCGTTTGTTTTACGGCTAAAGAGAACACCTGTAGCGGAATGGCGAGACCCGCCTCCAGGACCAGACACCGTCCGGGAATGGCACTGGCCCGGGTGGGGAGGGTGGCCAGCTGATCGGCGGGGATGCCAGCAGCCAGATCGGCCCCCCGCTCGCCGCAGGGGAACACCAGACGGCGGCTGAAACGCTCTGGTCGGCGCAGGGCGCTGGCCGTATCCACAGCCAGGATCACCGTGGTGGCCTCCTGTCCCAGAGCCTCCTGCAGAAGAGGGGCCAGAGGATCCTGACAAAGCGGATCCAGCAGATCCTGGGCGTCGTCAAGAATCCAGACCAATGCACGGCTGCCATCCTGGCGGCCATGAGGCGGTGGCGGCACCGTGGCGGGAAAGTCCCGGCTGCTGTAGCCATGGCCTGTTCGACGCGTGATGCGCAGGTCGAAGCCGGGCTCTGGTCGGGCTCCGGGCTTCATCAGGGTGAGCAGGGAACGAGCCAGCAGGGCCAGCAGGGTGCTCTTGCCCCGTCCTCGAGGTCCGATCAGGGCCGTATGACCCTTGAGCGGCAGGCGATAGAGATGGAGCAGAACCCCGTCATCCACATGTCCCAGAGGTACCTGGGGCTGTCCCGACTGCCAGAGGACCTGTCCGCAGGCCGGATCATGCTCTGGCAGGGGAGGGGAGAAGAGCGGTGCCGGCGGTCGGCTGCAGCAAAAGCGACTGGCCTTGATGATCTGGCCCACCAGGGCCTGCGGGTCAGCTGCTGGGCAGGTGCGGAAGGCTTGCAGGCCCCGGCCCTGCTCCAGGAAGCCCAGTCCAGGACAGGCAGGGTCGATCGCCGTAGCACAGGAGGAGCCCAGCAGCTCCCTGGACTGCAGGGGGTCCCGCACTCGTAGACAGATGCCCAGGTTCATGTTGGCACGCATCTGGGCGCTGACCTGCCCCATGGTCTGCTGAGTGCAGGCCACCAGGTTCATGCCCAGGGATCTGCCCTGAGAGGCTAGCGAGGTCAGCCTGTCCAGGTAGTCAGGCAGGAGCTGGCGCAGGGCCTGGAACTCGTCAATCACCACCACCAGGCGCGCTGGTGGATCGGCCATACGTGCAGTGTCTTCAACCCCCGCTCTGGCGACCAGGCGCTGGCGGCGCTCCAACTCCCGCTGAAGGCCGTTCAGCGCACGTACGGCCCGTTCCAGGTCCAAATTAGTCACGCAGCCCACGGTGTGCGGCAGTCGGGCCAAGAGGCCGAAGCCGGCGCCACCCTTGAAGTCCAGCAGGACCAGATTGAGCCGGTCTGGCGGCTGGCTGGCGGCCAGGGCCAGACACCAGGTCTGCAGGAAGACCGACTTGCCCGAACCGGTGGTGCCTGCCACCAAGGCGTGGGGTCCGTCGCGGGGCAGATCGATGACCAGCGGACCAAGATCAGGCCGGATGCCGATGACTGCCGGTGCCGACGTTCCTGATGCGGCAAGCCATGCGTGGACGATGCCCTGCCAGGGCGGACCTTGTGATCCCGAACGCCCTGATCCCAAGAGCCGGGACTCGAGCTGAGGGCCGGGGTGAGAGGCCAGTCCAGCCAGATCCTGCAAGATCCTGTTCTCCGTAGTCGTCGACAGGGATGCCCGATCCGATACCGTGCCGTTTGCCAATGGGGTGCCTGCCGACGGAGCGGACGATGGCCGGCGATGCATTCGCAGCAGGCTCAGAAGCACCATGGCCAGGGTGCCTGTCAAGCTGGGCAGCAGCAGGAGGAGGAGCATCCAGCGGCCCTGGCCGACCACGTACCAGATCATGCCCGCCTGGGCCAGGGCTGGAGCCGTCTGCGCAACCAGGGTCAAGATGACCTGGGCGCTTCCCCTTTTGGCCTTCCCCTCTTTGGTGCCGGCGGCGTGCCGATTGCCGCCAGCAGCCTCGCTCGGGACTGTCGGCCCGGCTGCGGACAGGGGGAATACGGTTGCTGATGAATTGGCCTTGATCATGCCTTCAGCATGAGCCGCCCGACGCAGGAGCGCTAGAGCGAACCTGCCATGTGGTTAAATGTGGAAGGGATTGGCGATGGGCGCAAAGCGGGCGCTACATGCCGCCGACCGTTCCAGCGGCATGACTGCCCTGGGCCAGTTGGTTGAACAGGTCGGTGTTGCGGGCTTGATCCAGCAGGACGGTGGAACCGATGCCCCCGCCCGGGTAGTAGTCGGGATCTGTCCAGTAGACGCTTCCGGTGACCCCATTGCTGCTGCTGGCGCTGCGGAAGGCCAGGACCATGTGCATAAGGTCTATGGGGTTGGCCCGCTCATCCACCACCAGGGCATCCAGACCTGACGAAAGGACCTTGCCGGCCCTCGACGGGTTGAGCATGACGGAGGGCTGCAGGGCCTTGGCGCTGATGGCCGAGATGGCCTGACGTTGGCGTTCGGCACGTCCAAAGTCTCCCTTGGGATCCGAGTAGCGCATGCGGGTGAAGGCCAGGGCCATGCCGCCGTCAGCCTGATGGCAGCCGCGAGACCAGACCATGCCTGAGTTGGGGTCGTTGACGTCTGCGTCATAGCAAAGCCTGACGCCGCCCAGGGCGTCGACCACCTTGCTGAGGCCTCCGAAACGGATCAGGGCCACATGATCGACCTTATGACCGGTGATGTCCTCGATCTGGCCGGTCAGGGCCCGGTAGCCCGATGTGTAGGCCACGGCGTTGATCTTCATGTACTCCCCATCCTGCTTGACCAGGGAATCCCGGGGGACTGAAATCAAGGAGGCGGCCCCGTGCCGGGGCTTGGTCAGCACCAGGATGGTGTCGGTGCGGAAGCCGGTGATGCTGGTGTCCTGTCCTGCCCCCGGCGATCCGTCGCGCTGGTCCGATCCCAGCAGGAGCCAGGTGGTGGCTTCTGAGCCAGGGGCATCGGTCAGCATTCTGTCGCGGGTGAGCTTGCCATTGATCCAGAACCATCCCCCACCTGCCAGTACAGCCAGTGCCAGCAGCAGGACCAGCAACAGGATGGCCACGAACCTGCGCAAGGGATGTCTGCGGACGAGGGCCGTGCCGTTTCGCATGTCGCGGTTATGGCCCTTGTTCCGGTGGTATTCAACAGGTGCAGCTGCAGCCGCTGGTCTGGGTGTGGTTTTCGAGGAGCCGCTGGTGCGTCTGGCTTTCTGATGTCCGGCCCCGGAGGAGGGGGAGAAGCTGGGAGGCGTCTGGCTGCGGCTGTGTCTAGCCCCGGTACCCGGGGTTTGGGGGTCGGCCGAGGGACGGTGATGCCCGGAAGGCATGAAGCTAGGAGGCTCCTGCCCTTGTCCGCCTTGGTCTGATCCAGTCCGCATACCCTTAACCTCCGTAGCTATGGCCGACTAGGTAAGCAATAGCATGCCTGAACGACCCAGAGGGGCTTAATCGGCTATCTCTGCGCCGGAACCGCACAGACCGTAGCAAACAGGTAGCGATCCGCCATGCCGATGTACTGTCCGGTATTCGCGTCCTTGATGGTTCCGTCGTCCGGATCGACGGTTCCGCCCGTGTTCGGATCGACCAGGGTCTTGTCGGGCATGGTGATCAGTCCGGTACGGGGATCGGGCTTGGGAGCAGCGGCGGCGGATGCAGATGGGGATTGGGTGCCGTCCCCTGTGTCAGAGCCGTTGCCAGGCGTCTGAGTGGCACTCTGTGAGTTTTGGGCGTTCTGGGCATCCTGACCATTGCCGGCCTGGTTGCCTGATGAGGAAGCTGATTCTGCTTCCTCATTGGCCTGGGTCAAGGGTTTGCCCTCTCGCAGCAGATGCCAGATGGTTTCGGCCTCGTCCGTCCACACCACCCGGTTGCTGTCCTGGGACCATTCTTCGACCGGTATGGTTCGGGCGTAGATATGTGTGGTGTCTATGTGCTTGAGCGAATTGCCCAGGCCCAGCAGGGTCTGGAAGCTGCCCAGCCCCTCGCTCAGCTGCAGGGTGGACATGGAGGTGGTGGCCAGACGATAGGCCTTGGGCAGATCGGAATAGATGTTGACGGTCTTGGCCTCGTTGACCAGGCTCTTGATCAGGTACTGCTGGCGGGTCGTGCGCATGATATCCGACCCGTCGGCGCCTGTTCCGTGGCGCATGCGAGCGTACTCGGTGGCCTGGGTTCCGTCCAGATGCTGCAGGCCGCGCTTCAGGTTGATGCCGGTGTAGCCGTCCCAGGTGTCCTTGGGGATGCACACGTCGACCCCGCCCAGGGCGTCGATGATGGACTTGAGGCCGTTGAAGTCTGCCACCACAAACTGCTGAATGTCCAGGCCGGTCAGGGAGCGGACCGCCGTCATGGAGCAGCTGGCGGCCGAATTCGCATCGCCGCCCTGGCTGTAGCCCTCGGCGAAGATGGAGTTGAACATGACCTGGCGGCGGGCCGGGATGGTCTCCCCCTTGCTGGTGGTGCAGGCCGGGGCGTTCACGATGGAGTCCCTGGGGATGGAGACCACATTCACATAGGAGCGGTCGGCGGCGATCTGGACCACCATGGCCGTGTCCGACTGGTGGTTCTCTTCCAGGCCGTCGCCGCTGCCGCCCACCTCGGCATTGCCCTCGCCGTCCCGGGTGTCCTGGCCCAGCACCAGGACGTTCAGGGTTTTGCCCTTGTAGATGTCCTCCGGGGCCTTGTGGGCTTGAGTCAGGCTGACGGGCTCGAGCACGTGCATGTGCCCGTTGATATCGGTCCAGAAGGCCGCCACCGTCGAGGCCACGAAGCAGAGAACGAAGGTAAGGGCCAGGCAGATGCCCGTGCGCAGACGGTGGCTGCTGCGAAACCCATCACTGTGCTGGGGCTTGCCGTTCCTGCCCGCCTTGATGTTGGGCAGACCCATCTTTCTGGTTGGGGACGTCAATGGTATGCCTTCCTCATCGGCTGTCGCTGTAGGGCTCATTCCGGCGGGAAGAACCGGGATGGCGGTGAAGCGTGCTTGAACCAGTCATAGTATAGTCTGACCCCCATCCGCAGCTCCTCTTCGGGCGATACGGCTCCCTCCATGTGTTGCTCAGTTGCGCTCGCAGATATTTAGGGGTTGACAGAAGACCCCTGCAGCAGCTGTAATAAAAGTGTGTAAACACACTAGGGACTGGGGGGTCGCTATGAGTGGATTTGTTGACACTCGGTATAGCAGTACAACTAAAAACAGGCTGACGCCGCTGATGCAGTGGTTCGAAGTCAACGTCGGACCATCCTGGCGAAGCGAGGCGCTCTGCGCGCAGACCGACCCGGAAGCATTCTTCCCGGGCAAGGGGGGCTCCACCCAGGAGGCCAAGAGGGTCTGCGCCGACTGCACCGTCCGCAAGCAGTGCCTGGACTGGGCCGTCGAGCACGACGAGCGCTTCGGCATCTGGGGTGGCATGAGTGAACGGGAGCGCCGCCGTTACAAGAAGAGGATGCGCGCGCAGCGTCAAGTCTGAATCGCCGCAGATGCCCGAGCGAGGCATTCGGTGACCTGGTTTGCGTAGACTGGAACGCATGAGTTTCGTCGCGCCTCAAGCCCAGGATGTCCGGCAGGTCCTCTCTGCAGTCATGAACGAATGTTCGCCCGCCGCCAGTCCTCATGTGGAGGATGCCGTGGCGGCGGTGATCACGGTCGAGCATGATCTGACCTACCTGCAGGACACCCTGCGTGCTCTCTTGCGGCAGAGCCTCTTGCCGCGGGTCCTGGTCATCGCGGACTGTTCGGGGTCTACTGCAGAACCTCTCTATGCGCAGTTTCCGGTGGATGGGCTTGCGCGGGTGGAAGTGCAGGTGGTTCGCGCGCGAGGTGCCTCCTCCTTCGGTGATGCCTTGGACAAGGCGCTTGGCTATGCCCGTCTGCCTGGTCGGATCCGCGCTCTTTGGCTTCTGCACGACGACTGCCGTCCTCTGGATACTCACTGCCTGGACGAGCTGGTGGACACCTGGCACAGCAATCCCACTGCCTCCCTGCTGGGCGCCAAGCAGTATGACTGGCAGGGCGAGGGGCTGCGTGACGTGGGTCGGTATGCCTACCATCACCGAACGGTGAGCCTGGTGGTGGACAGCGAACCCGACCAGCAGCAGTATGACGCGCGCCAGGATGTCTTCGCGGTGAGCCTGGCCGGCGCCCTGGTGCCCATGCAGACCATGAAGGACTTGGGCGGACCAGGCGCCTGGGCTGGCACTTTCGGCCAGGCCGACGATCTCTGCCGCCGTATCTGCCTGTCGGGGGGACGGGTGGTAATCGTGCCCAGCGCCCGGATGGCCCATGCCAGCGCCCGTATGAGCGGGTTGCGTGATCGAAATGGGCGGGCGGTGCAGCCCGACCACCCTTTGGATGCCTCCATGGGGCCCATACTGGCTCGGGAACGCTACCTGCTGACCGATTTTGCCCTGCCCTGGTGGCTGCTGGTCTGGCTCTGGCGAGTTCTGGCGGCAGTGTGGTTCATGGCGGTTGATCTTATGGGCAAGCGGCCCTACAGGGCCCTCTGCCGTCTGTGCGCGCCCTGGCGGATCCTGGCTCGGCCCGCAGCGCTGCTGACCATGCGCCGCCGTCTGACCTCCGCCTGCCATGGCAGCCCCCGCCGGTTGGACATTCTTCAGGCCAACAGCCAGCAGATCCGGCAGTGGCGGCAGCGCAGGCAGGCCTTTCATGATCAGCGGGAGCATCCCATGCTCAGCCACCTGGCCCTGGCTCATCTGCGTCAGCAGTTTCTGCGTCGCCTGGCCTGGGCTTCAGGGATGACCCTCGCGGTTCTGGCGGCCTTGGTGGTCACCCATTGGCCCCTCTGCCGCGCCGTCTTCTCGGGAGGGGCCATCCACGCGCCCTCCCTGCCCTCCTCAGGAGCCGATTGGTCCCGGCTGCTGACGGCGGCCACCACCTCCTGGTCCATGGCCGGAGGCGTGGGACAGCCCGCTGTTCCTGCCCCCTTCCTCCTGGTGCTCCTGCCCTTCGCACTGCTGACCGGCGGTCATGTAGCCCAAGCCATGGCCCTGATGCTCCTGGCGGAGACGGGGCTGGCCGCTCTGTCTTTCTGGGCTCTGGCCGGCGTGGTCACCAGGTCCAATCCCATCCGCGTCCTGCTGGGGTTGCTCTGGGCTTGTCTGACATTCGCCTTGGGCATAGTGGATGGCCTGCAGCTGCCCATGCTGACGGTCATGGCCTTCATGCCTGCCGCCTTCGCCTTTGTTTTCAAGGCTGTGGGGCTGTATCAGACCGAGGCTCCCGTGCACCCCAAGGCTTCGGTGCAGCAGGCGGCTCTGGCCTCTATCTGCTTTCTGCCGGTCCTGGCTGCCGAACCTCAGCTCATGCTGGCCATGATTCCGCTCTTCATTATGGCGATCTGCCTGGTGCCCGCCCATCGGGTCATGCTGCTGCTGATGCCCCTGCCCTCGGCGCTGGCCCTGGCGCCCACCCTGGTCAATTCCTTGCACCATGCCAATCAGGGGCTGTGGAGACAGCTGTTCGCAGATCTGATGGTCCCTTCGACGGGCTTGACCGGTCAGCCCAGAGCCGGGAGCCTGGGGCAACTGTTGGCCCGCCTGCTGGGTCTGGACGTTTCGGCCCAATGGCCCCTCAGGTGGCGACCTGAGCTCTGGCGTCCGACCACGCTGGCCTGCGCTCTGTTGGTGGTGGCCCTGCTGGCCTTTATCGCCTTGGCTGTGCCTCGGGCGCTCAAGACTGCCAGGATTCTTTGGATCACCGTTCTGCTGGGCCTGATTCTGGCGCTGATCTCCCAGGCGGTCTGCACCGGCTTGGACGAGACCGGCCCAGTGGCCGGTTCGGCCCTGCCCGGCGTGATCCTTGCGCTCATGGGGCTGCTGGCTTGTCTGGGCCTCCTGGCTGGCAGGGCCGTCCGTCCCTTCTCGCCTCTTACTCCTGGGCACGATCAGGATCCAGACGGCGATGGTGATCGTCCGCCCCTGCCTCCTGCGCAGTCCTCTTCAACCTCTGCAGCTGCGGCTGATGGCGGGGGACGGATTGTCAGGCTCTTGCTGGGCCTGGTCCTGACCCTGGTCACGGCAGGCGTGGCGGCGGCTGGTCTGGCGGCGCCAGTCGGAGGACCCCTGTCCGCTGATGACCGGCAGCTTCCGGCAGTGGCGGTGGACTATCTGAACAAGGATCCGTCCCATCGGGTGCTGGTGCTGACCTCGCCCTCACATGGCCGTGTGGCCTACACGGGTCTGCACACCTCACGAGGCGAGCTGATCGATGCCTCTCCTGCCCTGCGTGCCCAGATGGTGAATGGCGGGCAGATGGCCGGTCAGGATGTCCTCTCGCGTTCAGCGGCGGCGCTGATGGCCAATGCCGACTCCAAGGCTGTAGCGGCTGTATCCGGCATGGGCTTCGGGGGCATCTATGTGCCCGCCGACCGTTCCGGGGCGGCCGGCATGGGATCCACGCCCAACGATGACCTGGTATCCAACATCACCGCCAGCGATGGCGCCCAGCAGGTGGCGACCAATGCCCAGGGGACCTATTTCCGTTTGAGCTCGCAGTCCGGCAGGGATGTGGGCGTCAACATGGCCGGGGCCCGTCAAGCGGCGGCCAGCACCTGGAGGAGGGTCTGGCTCTGGACCCTGGGCCTGGTCCTGCTGGGATACTGCCTGGTGGCTCTGCCGCGTCCGGGCTACTTTGGAGGGGAACAACTATGAGTGCACGAAGCAAGGGATCCCTGGTGGCTGCCCTGGTCACGGCGCCTCTGGTGGCGGCTTTGATCGCCGTTCTGGTGGTATGGACGCCTCCGGCCTCCCTGGCTGATGGGGCCCAGGGCTCGGCATTCGTTGCCAGCCGGGTCAGTCAGCGTGAGGTAGCGGCCTACTGCCCGGCTCGCATGACGGTAGCAGATGAGGATAAGGTCGGCGATGACCAGTTCAAAGCCTCGGAGGGCGATCTGAGCGCCCGTGTCACAGCCGCTGCCTTCGGATCCATCGGCAGTGCCAGCCTGACCCCGCTTGGCGGCGGGCGACGCACCGTGATGACTGATCCCGATCTCTTGGACGGGCAGAAGACCATGGCTGCATCGCTCGATCCAGGCGCCTCGGCCACGGCCTTCGATTCCCGGATGCTCAAGTCCCAGCCGGGCACGGGGGCGGCTGTCGGTATGGTCTCCTGGGCCACCAAGGGCGATCTGCGAGGGATTCAGGCCTCGGCCTGCCCCCGGGCCGTCATGGATGCTGACTTCCTGTTGCCCGCCACCGGCCGAGGGTCCACACAGCGGCTGGTGGCCTACAACCCGTCATCCAAGGCTACGGTGATCAGTCTTGAGATCCAGGGTTCGCATTCCTCCGGCAACCTGTCCTTGGAGACCGGGAACACCATGACTGTGGCCCCTGGAGGCTATGCCTCATACGACCTGTCTGCGGCGGCTCCCGGACAGCAGGCCATCTATGTCCGGGCTCGCAGCTCCCAGGCGC
Source organism: Bifidobacterium sp. VU/mBH4 (B4) (assembly GCF_058199535.1). NCBI lineage: Bacteria > Bacillati > Actinomycetota > Actinomycetes > Bifidobacteriales > Bifidobacteriaceae > Bifidobacterium > Bifidobacterium sp. VU/mBH4 (B4). The sequence goes on from NZ_JBVPQJ010000002.1 coordinate 40,879, forward strand.
CAGTGGCCATGTCGGTCTCGGTCAATGTCATGGCCGGACTCGATCCACGCGGGTCAGATCAGGTCACAGCCCTGCCGGCACCCGGCCATGATCTGGTTATTCCCGGCCTGCGCGGGGCAGACCAGACTACCCTGCTTCTGCAGGGTTCCAAGGCCACTGCGGCGGAGTTGTCCTGGATGGATGAAGATGGTCGGGAATCCTTGCGGCGGGTGGATTTGCAGGGTTCCAGGGCCACTGCGGTGGACTTGGGCGGCGTGCCTGACGGCAAGCTGGCTCTGCAGGTACATGCCGACCAGCCTGTCCGTGCGGTCCTGCAGGTGACCGGCCAGGGCAGCCAGGACCAGTCGCAGTCCGACCTGGCCCTGATTCCTGCGGGTGCTGCTGCCGCCTCCTCGGCCTTGACCATATCCCAGCCTGCCCAGGCTGCACTGACCCTGGTCAACCCATCGACGGATCCGATCAAGGCCGAACTGGTTGGATTCGACGAGAAGGGCAAGAAATTGGATGAGCGCTCGCTGACCGTTGAGCCGGGTCGGGCCCATGAGCTTTCAGCCCGCGATCTGGGCGACCAGGTGGCCGCTGTGCGGCTGAACGAGGATTCCGGGCATGGTTCCTCCCGACTGATCTGGAATGCTCGCCTGAGCGTGGACGCGGTCAACCAGGCTGGTCTGGCCGGTCTGGCGGTTATGGCTCCTGACGGGCTCATGCCTGCCACCACGCTGATCCGCTCCGGCCCCGACTTCACTGCCCTGCCCTGAACGTCCGCTGTCAGCGTCCCCACATGGGGTCGATTTCCTCGGGGTCGCGCCCGTAAAGGTCTGCCAGTTGCAGGACCAGTTCGTCGCGGATCATCAGCTCCAGCTCGGTGCGGTCTCGGGTCTTGCTCTGGATGGGCAGCCGGTAGAGGACGATTCTGGCGGGGATGCCGCGACCTGCCGGGAAACTGCGTGAGAAGAGGTCAGCCCTGTCCTCCCAAGGGGTGGGGTCGGAGGGCGGCACGTCCTCGACCGCGAATTGAACAGGCTTGACCAGTTGGGGCCAGCCGGCGCCCAGCCGCCGGATCTGGGCCGCGGTCAGATCGTCGAAGATCCCGCACCTGGTGCGATAGCGGGGCAGGCGGGTGCCGAAGGTGGGACGACGAATCCCGCGGCCATGACTGTCCCGGTAGACGCTGCGGGACCAAGGCGGCTGATCGTTGATCATGACACTCACCATAGCCCCTCAGCTCAGTGACAGTTTCGATTCAGGGTGTCTTGTAGCATGGAGCGATGATCGACAAGCGGATGGGAGCAATCATGGCGGAGGACGGTGCGGTGAACGTGGCCTGGTGGGGCAGCCAAGACATAGGGTCCATCTGCGCACGGGCACGGGTGCTGGCCTTCGATCTGGACAATACCCTGGCGCTGTCCAAGACCCGCATGGATCAGACCATGGCCGTCCATTTCGCCGCCCTGACCCGGCTTCGGCCCGTAGCCATCGTCTCTGGCGGGCGGTTCAGCCAGTTCCGCGACCAGGTGCTGGATGCCCTGCCTGACGATACCCGTTTCGACCAACTGCATCTGATGCCCACCAGCGGCACCCGCTACTACCGCTGGCAGGATGGAAGCTGGGATTGCGTCTACGCACACGACCTGAGCGCCCAGGACCGGCAGGCCGCCGAGGCCAGCCTGGAGCGCAGGGCCAAGCAGCTGGGCGACTGGGAGGAGCAGGTCTGGGGGCCGCGCATCGAGGATCGTGGCAGCCAGATAACCTTCTCCGCCCTGGGTCAGCAGGCCCCCGTAGAAGCCAAGGAGGCCTGGGATCCGGACAACAGCCGCAAGGACGCCCTGGCCCGGGCCGTGGCCGCTGATCTGCCCAACCTGCAGGTGCGCTCCGGCGGCTCCACCAGCGTGGACATCTCGGCCAAGGGCATTGACAAGGCCTACGCCGTGACCTCCCTGGCCAGGATACTGGGTGTGGATGTCGGCGATATCGCCTTCGTGGGCGACCGGATGGATCCTGACGGCAACGACTATCCGGCGGCCCTGGCCGGGGCCATGGCTCTGCGGGTGCACAATCCTGCTGATGCCCTGGACCTGATTCAGGCCATGGAGGCTGATCTGGTCTGAACCTGTCCACAGACAATTCTGTGAACAGACAGCATGTTCATGCACATGGTCCTGATCTGCTTGCCTATCCTCTGCGTATTGGGGTTGGCTGGGCGGTATGCGCAACCCTTCATTGGCATTTGATCGACTCCGACAGGCCGCTTGTGCTGTCGCCTCGGCCGTGGCGGGCTCGGCCCTGGACCTGCTGGCTCCTCGAGCCTGCGCCGGCTGTGACCGCCCTGACCTTCTGCTCTGCCCCAGTTGCAGATCCCTGCTCTTCCGGCCCCTGTCGATGCCCGCGCCCGCCTATGCTACAGGTCTGGCCCTGGCCTGCGCGCCCTATCGAGGACCTGTCAGACGGGTCATTCTGTCCTGGAAGGATCATGACAACCGGCCCTTGGACAGACCGCTGGGCCAGGTCATGGCCGATCTGGCTCCGGCCCTGTCCAGGCTGATCGATCCTCTGCTCCGGCCCAAGCCTGCCGGGGCCATTCTGGTGGTTCCTGCCCCCTCCTCGTCCTCATCCCTGCGAAGGCGGGGGAGGGTTCATCTGCAGCCGATCCTCCTGTCTCTGGTCCAGGCCCTGCAGCGGCAGGGTCTGGCTGCCCAGGTGGAATCGGCTCTGATCATGAACTCCGTCAGGACCAAGTCTGTCCAGGCGGGCGGCCGTCGGAACCGTTCGCGTCGGCTGGCAGGCCGGATCGCGGTTGCGGATCCCTCACGGCTGGCCGGTCATCCTGTCTTGGTGGTGGACGACATCATCACCACGGGATCCACCATCCGTCAGTGCGCCCGTGCCCTGGAGACTGCGGGTGCCCTGCCTCTGGCTGCCCTGGCTCTGGCGGCTGTTCCTCCAGGCCATGAGGACCTCTAACGGGCCTGTGCTACGGCCATTTCGTCCCAGCGGGTGGTGGCCCTGGGGGAGAGCATGCCCCGGTTCATGGCCCAGTCGGCCCCCGTATCCTCGTCGCCCCGGCCCTGGCCGCGGATGCCTCCGTAGCCTACGCCCACGCGGAAGGGGCCGAAACGACGGGTGGCGTCCTCCAGGACGTCCCCCAGACCATGGGTGTCCCGGGCTGCATCCAGTCCTTCCAAGGTGTGGAAGTGGTCGGCATCGGTCAGGTCCAGCAGAACCACCCCGGCCCGGATCCAGCGGGCGTGGGGATCCACTCGGCCCTTGAGCGCCCGGCTGGCTGCGCCGGCGATGACCAGCGGGTCGTCGCTGGGATCCTCCAGGACGACGGTCCGGCCAGCTGAGCAGAACTGCTGGGGCGCGTAGGGGCTGGTGGAGCAGAAGACCCGCACCCTGCCACACAGGCCGTGCTGTCGGCGCAGGCGGCGGCAGGCCTTCTGGGCGTAGATGCTCAGCGCCTGGGCCAGGGTGGCGTAGCCCTCTATGGGGTGGGAGAACATGCGCGAGCACAGAATCTGATCGGTGCGCACGCCCCTGGCGGCATCCGCCTCGGGCTCGATGCAGGGTCGCCCCCTCAACTCCAGGACGGTGCGCTGCAGCATGACGGAGAACCGATGCCGGATCAGGGAGGGATCGGCATCGCGCAGATCCAGGGCGGTGGTGATGCCCATGCCCATGAGCCTGCCGGTCAGCCGTCGGCCCACTCCCCAGACCTGGTCGATGGGCACTGATGCCAGAGCCTGGTCGCCATACTGGGACTCCACCTGGCTCCAGAGGGTGATCCCCTCGGTCGAGGGATGGTCCTTGGCCCAGTGGTTGGCCACCTTGGCCAGGGTCTTGGTAGGCGCCACACCCACGCTGACGGGGATGCCGGTGCACCGCAGGACCGCGGCGCGCAGCTCCCGGCAGATCTCGACGGTGCGCTTGTCGTTCCAGATGCTGTCCATGAAGCACTCGTCGATGGAGTAGATCTCCTGGTTGGGCAGGAAATGGGCCATGATGGCCATCATGCGCCTTGAGAGGCTGGCATAGAGCTCATAGTTGGAGCTGCGGGCCACCACCCCGTCCTGCAGGGCCCGGTCGCGAATGGTGAACCAGGGTGTGCCGTTGGTGATGCCCAGGGCCTTGGCCGGGCGGTTGCGGGCCACCACGCAGCCGTCGTTGTTGGACAGCACAACCACTGGGCGATCAGCCAGGGAGGGGTCGAAGACGGCCTCACATGAGGCAAAGAAAGAGTTGGCATCAGCCAGGACCACCCGGCCTGTCAGAGCGGTCCCGGGTGCCGGCTGGGCCGGTCTCTGCGCGCTCATGCCGACCCCCAGCCCGTGGAAGGATAGGCGGGTTTCCGGCCCTGGCTTCCCGTGCGCCTGCGTCCGTGCGGGGTATGTCCGGGATAGGTGACCTGGGGCAGGGGAGAGCCGCTCCGAAGTTCGCCCTTGGTGTCCACCCGCTGCCAGTGGTAGTTGCCGATGACCACCCCCCAGATGACCAGTTCCTCGCCCTCCTGGGGCATGAAGTCGGGGTAGGCGGGGTTCTCGGCCCGCAGCATGGTCCGTCCCTTGCGCCTGGCCAGTCGCTTGACCAGCAGCTCGTCGTCCAGGATGGCGATGACGATGTCCCCCTCGCGTGGCTCCAGGGACCGGTCGACCACCAACAGATCCCCGTCGAAGATGCCGGCTCCGGTCATGGAATCGCCGGCCACATGGATGATGAAGGTGGCATCGGGGTGGATGATGACGTTCTGGTCGAAGCTGAAGTCGCCGCTGAAGTAGTCCTGGGCCACTGAGGGGAAGCCGGCGTGGACGGCCTCCAGGGCCTGGGGGACAGGGCTGGGGTGCCCTCGGAAGGGACTCAGGGCATCGACCCGGCACTCCGGCAGGGAAGCAGGGGCCGCCTCCGGCGACCCATGGATGGTAGCGACCATGGCACACCTCGAACTCGATGGCATTCGAACAAATGTTCGATTTCATTATGAGCCGAAGTGCGCCTCCCCGTCAATGCGGCGCGTCGGACCCGTCAGCGTGGTCACCGTCCCCCTCATCCTCGTCGGGGTCACGGTGATATCTGGGCAGGGTGATCTCGAAGTCCGCTCCGCGCGGATCGTCCACCACCTGCACCTGGCCTCCATGCAGCTGGGCCGCCCAGCGGGCGATGGACAGCCCCAGCCCGGTGCCGCCTGACTCCGTGCCCGGGCCGGCCTTGCCCTTGACGAAGCGCCGGAATATGTCGGTGCGGGCCTCGGGGGGTATCTGCGAGCCGAAGTTGACCACGTTGGTGACTATGGTCTCCTGCTGCCGGTCCTCGTGGGCCTGGATCAGCACCGTGGTGCCGTCGGCCGAGTGCTTCAGGGCGTTGCTGATGACGTTGGTGAAAAGCTGACGCAGCCGGTCCTGGTCGCCCTCCATTCTCAGGCCCTTCTCCAGGTCCACCTGGATGTCGTGGGCGTGCCCGGCGTCGGCTATGGCCAGGGGCTGGAGGGTCTCGTCGATGAAGTCGCCGAAGTCGAAGTCCTCGATCTGCAGGCTGGCGGCCCCGGCCTCCATCCTCGACAGGTCCAGCAGGAAGGCGATCAGGTCGGACAGGCGGTGGGTCTGCTCCAGGATCCCCTCCAGGTTGGCTGGCGTGGGCTCGGTCACCCCGTCCGCCATGTTCTCCACCATGGCCTGCAGGGCCGAGACGGGGGTGCGCAGCTCGTGGCTGACATTGGCCACCATGTCCCGGCGCATCTGGTCGGCGTGCTGGAGCTCCTCGGCCATCTCGTTGAAGGACTGGGCCAGGAGCCCGACCTCGTCGTGGCTGGTCGTGGTGGCGTGGACCCGGACCGTATAGTCACCGTCGGCCATGGCCTCCGCCGCATCCCGCATCTGCCGCAGGGGAGCGGTGAGCCCTCGGGAGAAGAAGTAGGTGATCCCCAGGGCCACCACCAGGGTCAGCGGCATGGCGATCCAGCCGCTCCAGCCCATCTTCAGCAGGAACCAGGCCATGACGAAGGCGATGGCTGTGGAGATGATGATCAGGACACTCAGCTCCACCTTCAATGAGGCGAAGGATCCAATGGGCCGTTCGCGGTCCACCCGCGCACTCAGACTGGGCCCCTTGCGCCGGCTTTTGCCGTCCTTGCTCATGGCGTGCATCCGCGGCTGCTACCGCTGGTCCTGATCCTGATCCTCGGGCGGCTCGAAGGCGTAGCCCACGCCATGCACGGTGCGGATCATCTGCGAACCCAGCTTGTGGCGCAGGGCCTTGACGTGGGAGTCCACCGTCCTGGTGCCCGAGGCATCCACCCAGTCCCAGACCTCCTCCAGCAGCTTTTCGCGGGTGAGCACGGACTTGGGCCGGCGGGCCAGCGTGGCCAGCAGGTCGAATTCGGTGGGGGTCAGGTGGATCTGCTCCCCGCGCAGGGTCACGATGCGCTGGGCCGGGTCGATGACCAGGGATCCGAAGTCCAGCACCTTCTCGTTCTCGGAGTTCTTGGCGATGACCTTGGCCCGCTCCACCCGGCGCAGGAGGGCCTTGCAGCGGGCGATCAGCTCGCGCATGGAGAAGGGCTTGGTCATGTAGTCGTCGGCTCCGGCGCCCAGACCGGTCACCTTGTCGGCCTCGTCGTCCCGGGCGGTCAGAATCAGCACCGGCACCGGCCGCTCGGCCACGATCCGCTTGGTGGCCTCCAGCCCGTCCATGACGGGCAGCATGATGTCCATGATGACCAGGTCGGGCTTGATCTGGGAGGCGGCCTGCACGGCGCTGGCACCGTCCGATGCAACCCGGGCCGTCCACCCCTCGGCGGTGATGCGCTGGGCTATGGCAGTGGCCAGGGTGGGTTCGTCCTCAACCACCAGGATGGTGCTGGGTGTAGTGTAGCGGCTTGTGTTTCTGATCATGCCTACCTCTGTCTTCGATCACTGATCCGCAAAACGATGCTCGTCATGCGGGGTGGAGCCTTGTCGGCATTCGTTCCACCACCGTCGTTTCTTCCAGAATAGTCTTCAGAGCCTCCAGGGGAAGTGTGCTCGCGGAGAATCGCGTCGTCCCAAGGCGCCCGTCAGCAAGTCCATGCGCAATGGCATTATTATATGGTATTTTCTCGACTCGTTCTGGAGGGCATATGGGTTACAAGGTCGGTGACATGGTCGTCTATCCGCGTCATGGGGCCGCCAGGGTGGACGCCATCACCGAACGGACCGTCAAGGGCGTCACCCGCAAGTACCTGCAGCTGTCCGTGCTCTCCTCGGACGGGCTGATCATCAACGTCCCCGTCGAGAACGCGGCCAAGGTGGGCGTCAGGGACATCGTCGACGCCAAGGCGGTGGCCAAGGTCTTCGAGATCCTGCGCACCCCGGTGGTGGAGGAGAAGGAGATGAACTGGTCCCGCCGCTACAAGCTGAACGTGGAGAAGATCGCCACCGGCGAGGTCAACAAGATCGCCGAGGTGGTGCGCGACCTCTCCCAGCGCGACGTGGACGAGCATGGACTTTCGGCGGGCGAGAAGCGGATGCTGATCAAGGCCCGCAAGATCCTGACCTCCGAGATCGCCCTGTCCGAGAAGCTGGACGAGGACGAGGCCCAGCGTCTGCTGGACGTCAACCTGGGCTATGCGGAGCCCATGCCCGGCGACGACAAGCACCATACCAAGTCCCCCAAGGAGCCGGCTTCCAAGACCCTGGCGCGGGTGGCCCAGGAGGCCGCCAAGACCAAGGGCAAGGGCAAGACCAAGGCCAAGCGCTGAGACCGGATCCGGTCATGGGCCATCCAAGCATTGGACTGGGCTTTGACGCCCATCGCTTTGATCCAACCGGTGAGCGTCCCCTCTGGCTGGCCTGTCTGTCCTGGAATGATGGAACCCCTGGCCTGCTGGGCGATTCTGACGGCGATGCAGCCGCCCATGCCCTGATCGATGCCATCCTGTCAGCCGCCGATCTGGGTGATATCGGCACCCTGTTCGGCTTGGGAGCGCAGGCCCCTGGAGCGGGCATGCATGGGTCGGCCATGCTGGAGAAGACCATGGACTGTCTGCATGAGCACGGTCGCAGGCTGCTCAACGCCTCCCTGGTCATCGTCGGACAGCGTCCCAGAATTTCCTCCCGTCGTCACCTGGCCCAGCAGGCCATGAGCCAGGCTGTTGGTGCACCGGTTCGGTTGACCGCTACCACTACCGATGGCATGGGTTTCACCGGTCACGACGAGGGCATCGCCGTCATGGCCACCGCCCTGGTGGACTGACCGGCATCAGGCGCGCAGGGCCGCCCACCCCTTGGCCAGAGCCCAGAAGAGGGTGGACAGGGTCACGATGACGAAGCTTGGAGGAGCGGGAACCATGGCTGAGATCACCAGGCCTCCCCAGATGGAAGCCAGGCAGATCAGTCCCGACAGGAGCATGGCCCGCAGGGGAGAGGCCACCAGGATGTTGGCCGTGGCCGCCGGGGTGACGACCAGGGCGAAGATGAGCAGGGTCCCCACTGCCGGCACGGCGATGGTGATGACGCCGGCCATGATGGCCATGAAGGTCAGGTTCATCAGCCCGATGGGCACGCCACGGGCCTGGGCCACCTGCTCATCCAGGGAGCTGAAGAGCAGGGGCCGGTAGATCAGGGCCAGCAGGATCAGCAGGATTGCATCGAAGATGATGAAGCCGACGACCTGCCCTCGGGTGATGGTCAGGATGGACCCGAAGAGGATGGCCTGCATCTGCTGGGAGGCCGAGCTGGACATCCTGGCGAAGAAGAGCCCCAGGCCGGTGGCGAAGGCCAGGACCGTGCCCGTGGCGATCTCCCGCTGGGAGGCCCGCTTGCCCAGGGCTCCGATGACCAGCGCCCCGCCCAGGGCGAACAGGCCCATGCCGGCAGAGACCGGCAGCCCCAGCAGGACGGCCCCTGTGGCCCCGGGCAGACCGATGTGGGCCAGGGCGTGGGCGGCGAAGGTGGAGTGTCTGGCAATGGTGAAATAGCCCATGGCTCCGGCGGCCACGGCAATGCACAAGCCGGCCACCATGGCGTTGCGCATGAAGGGGGCGGCGAGGATCTCCGTCCAATGGGGGTCGAAGACTGGTGTGGTCATGAGGTCCTTTCCCGGTCCGTCCCGTGCAGGCGGGCCACCTGGCTGGGTTGGTAGCGATTGTGGACGGGTCCGATCGGCTCGTCCGTGTCGGGGGCCACGAACATGTCCCCCTGGGGAGTGGTGACCACCTCCACCTTGGTGCCGTAGAGGTGGGTGAGCAGGTCCGAGTCCAGCACGTCGTCCATGCGGGCGTAGTGGGGATGCCCGTCCAGCAGGTAGACCGCCCCGGTCAGCACAGGCAGCAGCATGTTCAGGTCGTGGGCCACCACCTGGATGGACATGCCCAGACGGCTGTTGAGCTGGGCTAGCAGGTGGACGGTGGCGCGCTGCCCGGCCAGGTCCAGATTGGCCAGGGGCTCGTCCAGCATGAGCAGATCAGGATCGCAGACCAGGGCCTGGGCGATGGCCACCCGCTGTCGCAGACCGCCGGAGAGCTGGGACAGGCGCAGGTGGGCCCTGTCCTCCACGCCGACGAAGCGCATGGCCTCTCTGGCGCGCTCGCGGTCCTGCCGGGTGACGGGGTGAATGCCGAACCGGGTGCCGGTCAGTCCCAGCAGGACGGATTGCTCGGCGGTCAGGTTGGAGTCGATATCCGAGGTGTAGCTCTGGGGTACGTAGCCGATGCGGTCGTTGGCCTGGCCGGCCGCTTTCCCCAGGACCTGCAGACTGCCGGCGTCCAGGGGGAGCAGACCCAATTCGGCCTGCATCATGCTGGTCTTGCCCGTGCCGTTGGTGCCCACGATGGCGGTCACGGTTCCCGAGGGGATGGCGAAGGTTCCTTCAGACCAGATCAGCCGCCCGGATCGGCGGATGGCGGCATGGTCGAAGACGATGCAGGCCTGCGTGGATGTGCTGTCCGTGTCCGTATCCATGGCTTCCTTTCCTGCAAGGGCTCACAAGGTGAACCTGCTCTTATTGAGCATGATTCTCATTATTGTTGGGGAGGGGACAGCGCGCAACTTCAGCAGTCGAGTCCTCCTGTACCGGCCCTTGGACGGAGCTTCCGGTCGGGGTGGAATCTGCGCTAGGCTGGCCCAGACGATTTCGACAAGGGTTTGCGCCCGCTTGAATGATGGAGATGTATTGACTGCAGTGAAACTGGACGGCAAGGCGGCGGCTGCGGAACTCAAGGAGGACCTGCGCGCTCGCGTGGCGAGGCTGACGGCCATGGGACGCACTCCTGGGCTGGGGACCATCCTGGTGGGGGATGACCCCGGTTCAGTCAAATATGTAGAGGGCAAGCATCGGGACTGCAGCCAGGTGGGCATCCGGTCGATCAGGGTTGATCTGCCCGCCGATGCCGGCGAGGAGCGGATTCTTGCTGCAGTGGATCAGCTCAACCAGGATCCTGACTGCACCGGCTACATCGTCCAGCTGCCCCTGCCCGAGAGCGTGGATCCCACGGAGATCATCGATCGCATCGATCCGGCCAAGGACGCCGACGGCATGCATCCTTACAGCCTGGGCCAGCTGGTCCTGCATACCGATGGCCAGGTGCGGACCCCCCTGCCCTGCACCCCGCGGGGGATCCTACACCTGCTGGACCATTACGGGATTGACCTGGCCGGCAAGGAGGTCTGCGTGCTGGGCCGAGGATTGACCGTGGGCCGCACCATCGGTCTGCTCCTGACCAACCGCGGGGTGGATGCCACCGTGACCCTCTGCCATACCCGCACCAAGGACATTGACGCCCATCTGCGCAGGGCTGACGTGATCATCGCGGCCGTGGGCCGAGCCGGGCTGGTTGGTCCGGACCAGGTTCGCCAGGGTGCCGTCCTGGTGGATGTAGGCGTCTCCCGGATATGGGACCAGCAGGAGGGGCGCTGGCGGATCAAGGGCGACATCGATCCGGCCGCCAGGCTGTCTGCAGCCGCTTATACGCCCAATCCCGGCGGGGTGGGGCCCATGACCCGGGCCATGCTCCTGGTCAATGTGGTCGAATCGGCTGAGCGAGCCGCCGGAATCCCTGTCTGCGACACGCCCGAGGTCTCCCGGCGACAATGACCGCAGTGTCTCCTATCATGGAGAATGTTCGCGCCTGCCGGCGGGAACGCATAACTCAATACGGAAAAAATATCCACCAACTATACAAGAAACAATTTAATTAATGGCAGAGAACAAGAAGGAAGTCCCCCAGGTCGCGGTCAATGACATCGGGTCCGAGGAAGACTTCATCAAGGCAGTCGATTCCACCATCAAGAACTTCGACGATGGGGATCTGGTCGAGGGGACGGTCGTTAAGATCGACCATGACGAGGTTCTGCTGGACATCGGCTACAAGACCGAGGGCGTGATTCCCTCCCGCGAGCTTTCCATCAAGAAGGATGTCGATCCCGACGATGTGGTCCAGGTCGGTGACACCATCGAGGCCTTGGTCGTCACCAAGGAGGACAAGGAAGGCCGCCTGATCCTGTCCAAGAAGCGTGCCCAGTACGAGCGCGCCTGGGGCGACATCGAGAAGATCAAGGAGGCTGACGGCGTCGTTGAGGGCACCGTCATCGAGGCCGTCAAGGGCGGGCTCATCGTCGACATCGGCCTGCGCGGCTTCCTGCCCGCATCCCTGGTCGAGATGCGCCGCGTGCGCGACCTGTCTCCCTACATCGGGCAGAAGATCAAGGCCAAGATCCTGGAGCTGGACAAGAACCGCAACAACGTGGTCCTCTCCCGCCGCCAGTACCTGGAGGAGACCCAGTCCGAGGTGCGCGAGACCTTCATGGCCCAGCTCAAGAAGGGCCAGATCCGCGAGGGCACGGTCAGCTCCATCGTCAACTTCGGCGCCTTCGTCGACCTGGGCGGTGTGGACGGCCTGATCCACGTCTCCGAGCTCTCCTGGAAGCACATCGATCACCCCAGCGAGGTCGTCAAGGTGGGCGACAAGGTCACCGTCGAGGTGCTGGATGTCGATATGGACCGCGAGCGCATCTCGCTGTCCCTCAAGGCCACCCAGGAAGATCCTTGGCAGCGCTTCGCCAGGACCCACGTGCCCGGACAGATCGTCAAGGGCAAGGTCACCAAGATCGTGCAGTTCGGCGTCTTCGTCTCCGTCGAGGACGGCATCGAGGGCCTGGTCCACATCTCCGAGCTGGCCAACCGTCACGTGGAGAACCCCGAGACCGTGGTCAAGCAGGGCGAGGAGATCTTTGTCAAGGTCATCGACGTCGACCTGGATCGCCGCCGCATCTCCCTGTCCCTCAAGCAGGCCGACGACTCCGTCGACCCGACCTCCGAGGACTTCGATCCGGCCATCTACGGCATGCCTGCCGAGTACGACGAGGAGGGCAACTACAAGTACCCCGAGGGCTTCGACCCCGAGAGCAACGAGTGGATCGCCGGCTACGAGAAGCAGCGGGAGGAGTGGGAGTCCCAGTATGCGGCCGCCCACGACCTCTGGGAGCAGCACAAGGCCTTCGTGGCCAAGGAGCTGGAGAACGCCGAGGCTTCGGCCGCCGAGGACAGCCGGTCCTCCCAGGCGCCCGCCTCCGGTTCGCGCTCCCGCCGTCAGAGTTCCGAGGAGACCACCAACTACAGCTCGGAGTCCAGCTCCGAGGGCACCTTGGCCTCCGACGACCAGCTGGCCGCCCTGCGCGAGCAGCTGCTCAAGGAAAAGAAGTGAGCATTTAGCGGTGAATGGAGGGGTCCGGCCTCGGTCGGGCCCCTCCATTTGTATCTGCTGTCGTAAGGGATAAGCGGGAGGTCGGGATGATACGTGTGGGGTTGACTGGCGGGATAGCGGCTGGCAAGAGCACGGTGGCGGCTCGGCTGGCTCAGGACGGAGCCAAGGTCATCGACTACGACCGGCTCTCCCATGAGGTCATTGCCCCGGGCGGATCCGGCGTAGGGCCGGTCCTGGAGCGGTTTGGCACAGACTGTGGGGACGGCCAGGGGGGCGTGGACAGGTCAGCCCTGGCGGCACGGGTCTTCGGCGGGCCGACGGCCGACCGGGATCGCGAGGACCTGGACGACATCATCCATCCGCTGGTCTACGATCTGGCCGCCAAAGCCGAACAGCCCTGGCTGGAGGGTTCCGGGGTGGTGGTCCATGAGGTGCCCCTGCTGACCGAGGTGGGATCATCCATTCCTTTTCGCTTCGACAGGGTTCTGCTGGTGGAGGCCCCAAGCCAGGTGAGGATTGCGCGTATGGTGAATCAGCGGCATATGACGCCAAGCCAGGCTGTTGAGCGCATCGGTTCCCAGACCAGCAGCAGTTCGCGACGCGCTCAGGCCGATCTGTTGGTGGACGGATCCCAGCCTATCGAACAAATGTTCGAGTCTGTTGATAGAATATATGAAGAGCTGAAATCCTTGGCCCGGGGGTCCTCGCACAGCGACTGAGGGGCCTTGGGCGAATGACGCATCCTGGAAGGGAGTTTCATGGGGTTCAACATTGAGCGGACCGACAAGCCCTTCGTGGTCAAGTCTCCCTATAAGCCCTCCGGCGACCAGCCAGAGGCCATCGAGGAACTGGCCACGCGGATCGAGAACGGCGAGAACGACGTGGTGCTCATGGGCGCCACCGGCACCGGCAAGACCGCGACCACGGCCTGGCTGATCGAGCGCCTGCAGCGGCCCACCCTGATCCTGGAACCCAACAAGACCCTGGCCGCCCAGCTCTGCGCCGAGTTCCGCGAGCTCATGCCCGACAACGCGGTCTCCTACTTCGTCTCCTACTACGACTACTACCAGCCTGAGGCCTACATCCCCCAGACGGATACTTATATCGAGAAGGACTCGAACATCAACGACGACGTGGAGCGGCTCCGGCATGCTGCCACGGCCAACCTGCTGACCAGGCGTGACTGCGTGGTGGTGGCCACCGTCTCCTGCATCTACGGCTTGGGCACGCCCGAGGAGTACGCCGGGCGCATGCTCTTCCTGCACGAGGGGGACCGGATCAACCGGGACGACCTGCTGCGCAAGTTCGTGGACATGCAGTACAAGCGCAACGACATCGCCTTCACCCGAGGCACCTTCCGCGTGCGCGGCGACACGGTCGAGATCATCCCCGTCTATGAGGAGCTGGCCGTCCGCATCGAATTCTTCGGCGACGAGATCGACCGCATCTCCACCCTGCACCCGCTGACCGGGGACGAGATCGCCCATGAGACCTCCGTGCACATCTTCCCGGCCTCCCACTATGTGGCCGGTCCCGAGCGGATGGAGCGCGCCCTGAAGACCATCAAGGAGGAGCTGGACTGGCGTGTGGGCCAGCTGCGCAAGCAGGGCAAGGAGCTGGAGGCCCAGAGGCTGACCATGCGCACCACCTACGACCTGGAGATGCTCACCCAGATCGGCACCTGCTCCGGAGTGGAGAACTATTCCCGCCACTTCGACGGGCGCGAACCCGGTTCCCCGCCCCACACCCTGCTGGATTTCTTCCCCGACGACTTCCTGCTGGTCATCGACGAATCCCACGTGACCGTTCCCCAGATCGGAGCCATGTACGAGGGGGATGCCAGCCGCAAGCGGACCCTGGTGGAGCATGGCTTCCGTCTGCCTTCGGCCATGGACAACCGTCCGCTGAAGTGGCCCGAGTTTCTGGACAAGGTGGGCCAGACCGTCTACCTGTCGGCAACGCCGGGCGACTATGAGATGGGCCTGTCCGACGGGGTGGTGGAGCAGGTCATCCGCCCCACCGGTCTGTTGGATCCCGAGGTGGAGGTCAGGCCGGTCAAGGGCCAGGTGGACGACCTCCTGGACGAGATCAAGGCCCGGGTGGATCGTCACGAGCGTGTTCTGGTGACCACGCTGACCAAGAAGATGGCCGAGGATCTGACCGACTACCTGCTGGAGCGCGACATCAAGGTGGAGTACCTGCACTCGGATGTGGACACCCTGCGGCGGGTGGAGCTCCTGCGGGAGCTGCGCGAGGGGAAGATCGACGTCATTGTGGGCATCAACCTCCTGCGCGAGGGGCTGGACCTGCCCGAGGTCTCCCTGGTGGCCATTCTGGATGCGGACAAGGAGGGCTTCCTGCGCTCCTACCGCTCCCTGATCCAGACCATCGGTCGTGCGGCCAGGAACGTGTCCGGCAAGGTCATCATGTACGCGGACGAGGTCACCGACTCCATGGACAAGGCCATCAGCGAGACCAACCGTCGCCGGGCCAAGCAGATCGCCTACAACAAGGAGCACGGCGTGGACCCCAAGCCGTTGATCAAGAAAATCAGCGACGTCAACGACATGCTGGCCAAGGAGGATGTGGACACCCAGACCCTGCTGGCGGGCGGCTACCGCAACGCCAACAAGGCCGGCAACTCCCACCTGGGCGTGCCCCTCTACGACAAGGACGAGGCTGACAAGCGGCATCAGGAGATCCTCCAGGCCGGTCTGCCGGCGCAGGACCTTGCCGACCTGATCCGTCAGCTGAGCGACCAGATGCACACGGCTGCGCAACAGTTGCAGTTCGAGCTTGCAGCCCGTCTGCGCGACGAAATCAAGGATCTGAAGAAGGAGCTGCGTCAGATGACCGAGGCCAAAAAGTAAGCAGCCCAATACGTAAGTCGGGCCTGTGATGTGGAGGCAAGAGCATCTCAGGCCCGACCTGCAGACCGCTGCCTGTGAGGATGTTCTACAGGCAGACGGGGGAGACGAGCACGTCATATCTTGCCGCTAAAGTCAGGTGGTATGTCCGAGACACCTCTGCCGTTCATGGTTGTGAGCCTGGTTGTGCTGGCCGTCTTCTTCGTGGTTGATCTTCTGGTGATCGGGCGTAGGCCGCACGTGCCTTCGACTGGCGAATGCGTCAGGCACATCGGCTTCTTCGTGGTCATGGCCCTGATTTTTGGAGCCTTGATCTGGAAGGTGGCCGGATCCAAGCCGGCCATCGAGTTCTACTCAGGCTGGCTGACCGAGTACTCGCTCAGCATCGACAACCTCTTCGTCTTCGTCATCATCATGAGCAATTTCGCCGTGCCCCTGCAGCTTCAGCGCTATGTGCTCAGCGTCGGCATCACCATCGCCCTGCTGCTGCGCGGCGTCTTCATCCTGGCCGGGACGGCGCTGATCACCCGTTTCACCTGGGTCTTCTTCATCTTCGGCTTCTTCCTGCTCTATACCGCCTGGAACATGGTCTCCAGCCGGGGCAAGCAGGAGGAGTACCACGAGAACGGGCTGATCAGGGCCCTGCGCCGGGTCATCCCCATCACCAGTCATTACGACGGTGAGCGTCTGCGGACCACCTTCGAGGGCAAGCGCTACTTCACGCCCATGCTGGTGGTCTTCCTGGCCATCGGCACCACCGATGTCATGTTCGCCTTTGACTCCATTCCGGCCATCTTCGGACTGACCAAGGATCCCTTCATCGTCTTCATCTCCAATGTCTTCGCCCTGCTGGGCCTTCAGCAGCTCTACTTCCTGCTGGGATCCCTGCTGGACAAGCTGGAGTATCTGCCCCTGGGGCTGGCTGTGGTCCTGGCCTTCATCGGTGTCAAGCTGATCCTGGAGGCTCTGCATGGCAACACCTTGCCTTTCATCAACGGCGGACAGCCCCTGACGGCCGTGCCCGAGATTCCGACCTGGGCATCCCTGCTGGTCATCGTCCTGGCCGTAGGCATCGCGGCTTTGGCTTCAGTGCTCAAGAGCCGTCGCCAGTCCCTTGCAACAGCCTCGCAGGGGAAAAACCAATAAACAATCCTTTGAATCACAAGGGTTGTTAGCGCTAACGGGAAATAGTGGTTTCCATCAGGCCGAGTCTGTACAATAGAACGGTAAACAGGAAAAAGAACAGGCAGGTAGCATATGCGCAAAGCCAAGATCGTCGACACCATCGGGCCGGCTTCGGAGTCGCTGGAGAACATTACCAAGCTGGTCAATGCTGGCATGGATGTGGCCAGGCTCAACCGGTCACACGGCACCCCTGAAGATCACCTCAAGGTTTACAACAACGTCCGTCAGGCCAGCAAGGAGACTGGACGAAACGTGGCGGCCCTGGTCGATCTGCAAGGTCCCAAGATTCGCTGTGGCTGGTTCAAGAAGAATGAGCAGGGCGAAGACAAGGTCAATCTCAAGGAGGGTCAGGAGTTCATCATCACCACCGATGATGTCGAGGGTGACGAGCACATGACCTCCACCACCTTCAAGGGTCTGCCCGGGGACTGCCACCCCGGCGATCCCATCCTGATCGACGACGGCAAGGTCCGCCTGGAGGTCACCAAGGTCGAGGGCAACCAGGTCTACACCAAGGTGGTCGTGGCCGGTCCAGTCTCCTCCCATAAGGGCATCAACCTGCCTGGCGTGGCTGTGAGTCTGCCGGCGTTGACTCCCAAGGACGAGGAGGACCTGCGCTGGGGCATCCGCACCGGTGCCGACATCATCGCCATGTCCTTCGTCCGCTTTGCCACCGACATCGACCGCGCCCACGAGATCATGGACGAGGAGGGTCGCCGCATCCCCATCGTGGCCAAGATCGAGAAGCCCCAGGCTGTTGAGAACCTGGAGGAGATCGTCAAGGCCTTTGACGGCATTATGGTGGCCCGCGGCGATATGGCTGTGGAGATGCCCTTCGAGCAGGTCCCCCTGGTGACCAAGCGCTGCATCGAGCTGGCCCGTCAGTACGCCAAGCCGGTCATCGTCGCTACCGAGGTCCTGGGCTCCATGGTCCATTCGCCCATCCCCAGCCGCGCCGAGGCCTCCGACTGCGCCAACGCCGTTCTTGACGGCGCCGATGCCACCATGACCTCCAATGAGACCGCCGTGGGCGAATACCCTGACACCACGGTCTCCACCATGGCCCGGATCTCCGACTACGCCACCACCCACGGCTTCGACCGCATCCCGGCCATGCACAACTTGGACATGTCCAACTCGGGCGCCGTCTCTTCCGCTGCCGTGGATCTGGCCGACAAGATCAACGCCAAGGCCATCGTGGCCTTCACCCAGACGGGCAACACCGTACATCGGATCTCTCGCGAGCGTCCGGCTGCCCCCATCTATGCACTGACCACCAATGAGCACACCTATCATTGGCTGGCCTTGAGCTGGGGCACCGAGGCGTTCCTCTGCGGGCAGGACTACCACGACTTCACTCGCGCAGACCTGATGAACTTCGTGGACTCCACCTTGAAGAAGCATGGCAAGGTCTCCGACGGCGACTGCCTGGTGGTGCTCAGCTGCGCCCAGGGCGAGCATGAGCCGGGCAACACCGACTGCATCTACGTCCACACCGTGGGCTCCAACGAGTGATTCCCTGATTTGCCACCTGACTGTCGATTAAGTCAGTCAGGTGGATCCTCAGATTCCTAAGATGCTGATGAAGCAGTGAACCGGTGGTCTTTTCCCCATTATCAATGCAGGGGAGAGGCCACCGGTTCTTTGTGTGAGGGTGTCTGTGTCAGTGCAGGTCAGACAGTCCGATTTTGGCCCGCAGGATGGCGATGGTGGTTTTGGCGTCCAGTATGGTTCCTGCAATCACCATGTCATAGGCCTCATCCAAGGTGAAGAGCCGCACATTCTGGTGGGGGGTCTCTGGTGCCAGGCTGGCCGGCTGGACCGGGGTCAGGCCCTCGGCATAGAAGAGCGTGGTGTGCTGGGTGGAGAAGCTGGGAGTGTTGATGAACCTCGCGAACTGGTTAAAGGAGGCAGCCTTGTATCCGGCCTCCTCGCGCAACCGCCTGGTGGCCACATCGATGGGGGCTTCCTTGTCGTTGAGCGGATGCCCGGCCGGCAGCTCAAGGGTCCAGCGGTGGGTGGGCAGACGGTACTGCTCGACCAGCGGTATCCTCCCGTCGTCGGTGATGGCCAGGACGGCGATGGTGTCTCCATGCTTTTCGCTGACGATGCTGCGATCGAAGGTCTGATTGTCGCTGGATTCAAAGGTGACCCTGTCGACGCTGAAGTAGTGGCTGTCCATAATCTGCTTGCGGGCCTTCTCCTGGACGGGGGAGGTGCGCCAAGGATCGAACCGTCGATAGATCTGAGTGGTCATCATGCTCTCCTTCGACTGCTGATGTGCCTGTATACATACCTGTCTTCATTCTAAGGCAGAATCAACACGGATAACCTTGCGTCGTCGCCAAAGTATGGTAGATTCTCTGTGGTGACGAAAAGCCCCCGTATCCCAATTGGTAGAGGAAACGGCCTCAAAATCCGTGCAGTGTGAGTTCGAGTCTCACCGGGGGCACGATAAAGCGAACCCCATCCGTCTCTCATCGGTTTCCGCTGAAGCTCGGATGGACTTTCAGGAAATGAGGTTGAAAGTGGCTTCAGAGAGTAAGAACCGCAGCGATTCCCCCGAAGGGCGGACCGTGGTTGTGGCGGAGGACGAGGCTTTGATCAGGCTCGATACCGTCGAAGCTCTCGAGGATGCCGGCTATGACGTGGTCGGTCAGGCGGCCAGCGGCCAAGAGGCCATTGATCTGACCCGCGAGCTGAGGCCCGATGTCGTCGTTATGGACGTGAAGATGCCCGGCACTGACGGCATTACCGCCGCCACTGAGATCGGCAAGGAAAACCTGGCCCCGGTGGTTATGCTGACGGCGTTCTCTCAGCAGAGCCTGGTCGAGAAGGCTGCTGATGCTGGAGCCATGGCCTACGTGGTCAAGCCTTTCGCCCCGGAAAAGCTGCTGCCGGCCCTTGAGGTGGCTATCTCACGCTTTGACCAGATCAACGCCCTGAAGGACGAGGTCACCGACATGAAGGCCCGCTTTGAGGCCCGCAAGCGGGTGGACCGGGCCAAGGGTCTGCTCATGGAGAGCATGGGCATGACCGAGTCCGAGGCCTTCCGCTGGATCCAGAAGACCTCCATGGACCGCAGGCTGACCATGCAGGAGGTGGCCGACGTGGTCATCAACAACGTGGCCAACCAGAACGACCGTTAGCCCTCCCATGGAAGACCAGACGAAGAAGCAGGACAAGGACGGCCGCACCCTGCTGGTCGTCGATGGACATTCGCTGGCCTTCCGGGCCTTCTATGCCCTTCCGGTCGAGAGTTTCACCACCTCGACCGGGCAGCCCACCAACGCGGTGTGGGGATTTGCCACCATGTTGGCGGATGTCATGGCCAAGGAGAAGCCCACCCATATGGGCGTGGCCTTTGATGTCAAGGGCGGCACCTTCCGCAATGCCATGCTGCCCCAGTACAAGGGCACCCGTGAGGCCGCCCCCAAGGAACTGCTCAGCCAGCTGCCTCTGATCCAGGACCTGCTCAAGGGCCTGGGCATCACCTATATCGAAAAGCCTGGCTACGAAGGCGACGACATCATCGGCACACTGGCCACCATGGGAGAGCAGGCCGGGTTCAAAACCCTGGTTCTGTCGGGCGACAGGGATGCCTTCCAGCTGGTGGACAACGACATCACCGTCCTCTACCCCGGCCACCACTTCAAGAACCTCAAGCACATGACCCCCCAGGCCATCATGGATCGTTACAAGGTGACCCCGGAGCAGTATCCCGATCTGGCCGCCATGCGCGGCGAGGGGGCCGACAACATTCCCGGCGTACCGGGCGTGGGCGACGGCTATGCCGCCAAATGGATCAACAAGTACGGATCGCTGGATTCCATCCTGGAGCATGCCGACGAGATCGGCGGCAAGAAGGGTCAGGCCCTGGCTGAGAACGCCGACCAGGTGCGGCTTAACAGGAAGGTCAACGCCTTGGTGCGGGATCTGGACCTGGGCGTGAAGGTGGAGGATCTGCATTTCGGCACCATCCACACGGATCAGGTGCTGCCCATCTTCGAGCAGTTGCAGTTCGGCCCGCAGACCCGCAAGAAGATCCTGCGCGGATTCAACACGGTAGCCGATTACGACTATTCGCCGGCATCCGCCCTGGTTGATGTCAGCAACAACCAGGAGGAGTTCGTCCAGCCCGAGCGTGATAAGGCGGAGTCCGGCGACCAGCTGCGGGATTGGTGCGAGAAGCACCTGCCGGACAAGGCCCTTTGCCAGCGTTCGGCGGACCATGTCAAGGCCATGGCCGATTCCCTGGACAAAATCAAGGACATCGGCGACTCCGACCAGCATGCCATGTGCTGCAGCGAGGCCATGAAGGAGCACTGGGTTCTCCACGCCATCGGCTGGGCCAAGCACGGCGACTATGGCCTGGAGGAGCTGGCCATTCTCTCCATGGACGGCCATGGTCTGGTCCTCATGGCAGAAGATATTGACCAAGACATGCGTGGGGCCATCCAGGAGCTGATCGACCAGCGGATTGGCACCTGCGTGGTTCATGGCTACAAGGAGCACCTGCACCTCCTGGAGAGCCAGGGGTTGCACATGCCCCTGCCCTTGTTCGACACCAAGCTGGCAGGCTATCTGGCTGAGCCTGATTTTCATGCCGACAACCTGGAGCAGGCCGTCGCCCATTTCCTGGCCATCCCCGTAGAGGAGGAGCCCGAGGCTACCCAGGGGGCCTTGGCCCTGGACGGGCGAGAGGAAGAGGACGAACGTAGGCGGGGGACCCGGATTCTGCGCCAGGCGCAGTACGTCATGATGGTCTCCGAGCGGCTGCAGGAGCTGATGGACGAGCGTCACCAGTACGGCCTGCTGCGCACCATAGAGCTGCCCACCTCGGCAGTCCTGGCGCAGATGGAGACCGAAGGCGCCAAGGTGGACGATGCCCGCCTGAAGGAGATGCACGACCGGTTCGCCGCTGAAGCCCGCCAGGCTCAGGAAATCGCCTGGGACAGGGCCGGCAGCCGTGTCAACCTGCAGAGCCCCAAGCAGCTGAGCAAGGTGCTTTTCGACGATATGGGCCTGGTGCCCACCCACAGGACCAAGACCGGTTCCTACTCGACCAATGTCTCGGTCTTGCAGGACCTGTACATCAAGTCGGTCAACAACGAGCGGGCCAACGACTTTCTGGGCGCCCTGCTCAAGCACAGGGAGACCAACAAGCTCAAGCAGATCGTCCAGACCCTGCGTGAGGCTGTCAACCCCCGGGATGGGCGGCTGCACACCACCTACGAGCAGACCGTGGCCGCTACTGGCCGGCTGAGCTCGGTCGACCCCAACCTGCAGAACATCCCCAACCGGGATGCCCGGGGCCGCGAGATCCGTTCGGCCTTCGTGCCTGGCAGCGGGTACGAGGCACTGCTCTCTTCGGACTACTCTCAGGTGGAGCTGCGGATCATGGCCCATCTTTCCGGGGATCAGGCCCTGATCGATGCTTTCAAGTCAGGTGCCGACTTCCACCGGTACGTGGCCAGCCTGGTCTACGACATTCCCATGGAGGAGGTCACCGGGGATCAGCGCTCCCATGTGAAGGCCATGAGCTACGGCCTGGCCTATGGACTGAGCACCTACGGCCTGGCCCAGCAGCTCAAGATCAGCCCGGCTGCGGCCGACGTGCTGCGCGCCAAGTACTTCGCCACCTTCGGCAAGGTCCATGAGTACCTGGAGTCCCTGGTGGCCGACGCCCGGGAGAAGGGCTACACCGAGACCATGTTCGGGCGGCGGCGCTACTTCCCTGGGCTGCGATCCAAGCGCCGTCCCACCCGCGAGGCCGCCGAGAGGGCCGCCCTCAACGCACCCATCCAGGGGTCGGCTGCCGACATTATGAAGATCGCCATGATCAAGGCTAGCCGTGCCTTGTCCGATCAGGGGCTGAAGAGCCGCATCTCCCTGCAGATCCACGATGAATTGGTGGTGGAGATCGCTCCCGGCGAGACCGACAAGGCCACCAAACTGGTCAAGGATTCCATGGAACATGCCGTTGAATTGGCCGTGCCCCTGGACGTGTCCACCGGCATCGGCCAGGACTGGGAGCTGGCTGCTCACTGACCTGCCGTGTGGTGGCCTGGGCCCAGCAGGATCCGAGGAGGGATCGTCATGCCTGATGGGCAAGATGAGGTTCAGAGGCCTTCGGTGCCCCTGGGCCAGGTGGTGGATCTGTTGGAGGGGCTCTACCCTCTGGACTACGCGGAGGACTGGGACCATCCGGGTTTGGTGGCGGGAGATCCATCCTGGCCAGTCAGGCGGATCTGGTGCGCTGTGGACCCTCGGCCCGATGTGGTTCAGGAAGCTCTGGACCACCAGGCCGACCTGCTGATCACCCACCATCCGCTCTTCTTCAGGTCGGTCCACCAGGTTTCCGGCCAGGACTTCCGCGGGAATATGACAACCAGGCTGATCGAGGGCCGTTGCGGGCTCTGGGTGGGGCATACCAACGCTGATGCCGCCTACCGTGGCGTGGCCCAGGCGGCTGCCGATGCCCTGGACCTGCAGGATGCACGACCGCTGGCCCCTCAGCCGCTCTCAAACCGTGACCTGCACGCCGAACAGGGAATTCAGGTAGGCCTGGGTCGTTGGGGCCGGCTTCCCACGCCCATGCCATTTGAGGATCTGGTCCAGACCGTGGCGGGCCTCCTGCCCAAGACGGCTCTGGGTGTTCAGGCGGTCGGTCCGTCCGAGGCCATGGTCTCCACGGTCGCCCTGCTGCCCGGATCGGGGGACTCCGAGTTCGACCTGGTTCGATCCACGGGGGCCGATGTCTACATCACCAGCGATTTGCGCCATCACCCTGCCACGGACGCCTACCAACAGGCCCTCTATGAGGCCAGGATGGCCGGTCGGCCCAATCAGCCCAAACCCATGCTGATCAACACCCCGCATTCCGCCATCGAAAGTCTCTGGTTCCGCTACGCCAAGGGAGACATTGCCAGGGCCCTGGAGACGGCTACCGGTGTTCGCCCGCAGGTGGAGGTTTCGTCCATCGTCACCGATCCCTGGACCATGGTGGTGCGTTGACGGCTGAGGATTGATGGTTGAGGAGGAGTGATTTCATGAGCGATGAAGGGCAGGATCTGCAGGCACGATTGGCCGCCAGACTGGATGGCCGCGATGGTCAGGGACCCAAGGGTATCGATATGACCCGCGCTCCCGAGCTGTTGGATGACAGGGAAGTCTTTCGCGGCCCGATATTCGTTATCGACCAGCAACAGGTGGCCATGTTCCGGCGTGACGGTTCCAAGGAAACCATCGATCGGCAGCTCATCCGTCACGACCCCTGCGTGGTCATGCTGGTGCACGACTGCGCTGCCGATGCCTATCTGCTGACCCGCGAGTACCGGGTGGGTGCCCAGGCCTATGTCTTCGGCCTGCCGGCCGGCTTCATCGATCCAGGGGAGAGCCCCGTCAAGGCCGTCCTGCGCGAGCTGCGTGAGGAGACCGGTCTGGTGCCCGGGCCTGAGGGTGTGCCGGGCTCAGAAAGCCACCTGGATCCGGAGGACGGTTGGATCGATGCTGCTCCCGATGTCTACTCCTCTCTGGGGATGAGCGACGAGCTCGGCCACATCGTGGTCATGCATCTGCGTCGCTGGCATCAAGGATCCACCGACTTCGACCCGGGCGAGCATATCCAGTCGGCCTGGGTCTCCTGGCAGGAGCTTTGTGCAGCGGGAGTCGCCGATGCCAAGGCGGTGGTGGCCATTCAGCATGAGGCCATCCGTCGCCTGCAGAAGGATTAAGGTCCCAGGCATCAACGCCTGTGATTGGGCGAGTAGAACATACCGGTGGTATGATAGGTTCTTGTCAGAAAAGATGGTCAGGTCAGAATGATCAGGCATTGTTGCGCTGACAGGAAGAGGAGCACTGCATGGGCACGCCGAAGGATCCCGAAGGACATCGCAATCAGATCCTCGATGTAGCCCAGCGGCTCTTCCTGGAAAAGGGCTACGACGGAACCAGCATCCAGGACATCGTCGACGGCCTGGGCGGCATGACCAAGGGAGCGGTCTACTACCATTTCCCCTCCAAGACGGCTATTTTCCACGCGGTTACCGAGCGTATGGCCTCGTCCTCCTCCCAGGGGGACTGGCTGGGGGACTGGCCTGGCAAGACCGGGTTGGAGAAGCTGCGCAATGAGCTTATCGCCTCCCTGTCGGCATACTCGCGTCTCGATGTCACCTTTTCCGCCAGAACCCTGCTGAAGAGCCCCCGCATGGTAGGCCAGATGTACTTGAAATCCATGGACAGGATTGTGGATGTGATCACTCCTTATGTCCGTGAAGGTGTGGAAGACGGCTCCATCGCTCCCTGCAATCCTGAGGATCTGGCCCAGGTGCTCTACATCCTGCTCAACATGTGGATAGGGATTCGATTCTCGACCATGACCCGGGACCAGGTGGTCTCCAAGTTCTCCCTGTTGGCGGATATGCTCAAGGGAATAGGGGCGCCTGTCGTCGATGATCGGGTTACTCGTGCGGCCGTGCATTTGCACGCACATCTGAAGAGCAATCCTTTGACTGCCACCAGTGGGGAGTCCACGCAAGAGGAATCTGACAAGAATCAGGATCAAGGGGTCTCTTAGAGCCGATAGATATCTTAAAGCCAAGAGGGTTCTGTCTACTAGCAAGATTCGGGCACTTAACGAGTAATGGTTTTTGTTTCCACCAAACATACCATCGGTATTTTTGAAAGGAGTTTTATGCAGGTGCTGAAGGCGGACGGAATTGTCCAAGTGTTTGAAGGCAGGGAGGTGCTGTCCGGACTGGATTTGACCCTGGGGCAGGGCGAGATTCTGGGCTTGCTAGGTGCCAACGGGGCTGGCAAGTCCACGCTGTTGAAGATCCTGACCGGAATGCAGAGGCCTGTCGGCGGCAGAGTCTGTTTTCTGGGGAGGCCTCTGAGCGAAGACTACCCGGGCAATCTGGCCAGGATGGGAGTGTCCATCAACGAGCCGGTCTTTTATGAGTCCCTCAGCGCTAGGGAGAATCTTGAGATTGACCTGACCTACCTGGCATTGGCAGACCGGGAGCATAGGGATGCCGAGCCTACCGGGATTAGTCAACTTTTGAACAAGGTCGGTTTGGCCACCGATTCAGCCACGCCTGTCGGCAGGTATTCCATGGGCATGAGGCAGAGGCTGGCCCTGGCCAGGTGCATGGGCCATCATCCTGACCTTTACCTACTGGACGAGCCGCTCAACGGACTGGACCCTGTGGCCATCGGACAGCTGCGAGACAGCCTGCGAAGCCTGGCAGCCCAGGGGAGTGCAATCCTCTTTTCCAGCCACATTCTCTCCGAAGTGTTGCGCACGGCCGACCACGTGATGGTCGTGGCGGACGGCAGAGTCAGCCTGCGGGCCAGCGTGCCGGAGCTCCTCAATCAGGGCCAGGAGGTCGCCGAGCGAACCCTGGTCAAGGCCATGGAGGGCTGATATGAAGACGCTGCTGAAATTAGAACTGAAAAAGACCAGGCTATGGCCCTGCATCTTCGGAGGGCTGGCAGTAGTGGCCGCAGCCTTGGCCATCGGAGGCATGTTCCTGGCCATTGGCCACACTAGCGGACGGTCAGATCCTCGGTTGTCAAGCCTGGCCTTCGTGCTGCAGATGGCCATGGTCATCCTTCTGGTGGGCTTCTCCCTGGTGGCTGCTGCCCTCTGCAACCTGGTCTTCATTGAGCCCTATACGGGGAGGAACCTGGCGCTCACCCTCTCATTCCCCATATCGCGAAGCCGAATCCTGCTGGCCAAGTTGATCTTCGTCGGCCTCTTCACTGCGCTCTCCTACTTGGCCGGGACGGCCATCACCCTGACCGTCATGCTACTGATCGACCGTCTTGTGGGTTCGCTTGGAACGGGCTCGCCAGGCAGTCTGCTTGAACAGGTTCTCCTCATGCTGGTTACCAGCCTTGCCGGACTGGTGGGGTTGGTTGGCATCGCCATCTCTATAGGCTTCTGGAAGCGTTCGCTGCCCATCATGTTCGCGGTCCTGCTCCTGCTGGACGCTGTAGTGGGTAACTTGCTCTCCCTCTCCCCGCTACTGTCTGCTCTGCTGCTTCTGATCATCTTTCTGGCCTCTCTGCCGGCCTGGTGGCTGCTTCATCGGACCCTCATGAAGATCGAACTGCCCTGATCGACGGCTGACCATGCAGGAGCTTCTGAAGAACAAGCCTTTTGTGACCATGGTTCTGGCCAGTCTGTTGAATACGGTCGGAGGCGAGCTCTTCAACATCGTCTTCATCGTCTATGCCCAGACCATGCCCTTTGCCGGACTGGCCGTCTCCATAGCCTCAATGGCCTGGGTAGCTCCAGCCCTGACGGCCATTCTGACCGGATACCTGGCCGACAGGACCGTGCACAAGACGCGGATGCAAGTGGTGATCAAGCTGATTCAAGTGTGTATTTATCTGGTTATTGCCATAATGATCGGCAGGTCCAAGAGCCTGCCCGTCTTTGTGCTGCTGGTAGCCATGGACATGGCGTCTTCCATGCTCGAGGGGTATGCAGGCAGTCTATGGATGCCGGTACTTAAACATCTGGTCCTGCCTAGCCAGCTTCACCAGGCGACTTCAATCACCTCTGTTACCTCCAGCGTCGCGGCTGTCATCAGTGCAGGCGGAGGCGCAGTGTTGATTACCCTCCTGGGCAACAGATTCGCTGTATTTGCGCTGATCAATGCTGCCACCTTTCTGCTGGCGGGAATTTTGGTGGCCATTGGCTATAAGGCATTCGCCAGGGCGGAGGTCACAGGCAATGGCTCACCTGTGGGCAAGCATGTGGGACTAGCATCCAGCCTTCATGTGATCTTGGGGGAGTTCCGCCACTCCGCCTTTCTGGTTCTGATGGTGGGTTTCGGATGCATGGTCAACCTTCTGGGGACAGCTCTGCAGCCCCTGCTCAATCTGGGGCTTATCTCCATGCCTGAGGTCTGGTGGGGAAGCTATGGCACGACCATAGCCGCCGTCAACGGCATCTCTTCCCTGGGACTCATCCTCGGTGCACTTCTCGCCACAGATCCGCTCCGGCGGCTGCCCATGGCACACCTACTGACCGGAGTCATGGTCGCAGCCGCCATGGTGGGGGTCAACCTGGTCTGGCTGCACATTCCTGTCCTGCTGTTCCTCCCGCTCCTGGTCATGAACTATCTTTTGGGCAAGATCAACCCTCGGTTCATGACCATGCTCATCAGTACAGTGGGCGAGGACCACCTGGCTGCAACTATGGGAGTGGTACAGACTGTCATGATGATAGGGGCGCCTCTGGGGCAGATGATTTTTCTAACACTGGGAAATCTGGTCGGCATAGCCATCACCATGTCTGTCTATGCGAGCCTGACAGGCCTGCTGGCTCTGGCCATTTTCTTTGCAGGATTGCTGGGTATGAACGCCAAGGACCCGACTACCGAAATGGGGCGAAAGCAGAAGTCGGGCTAGCCGGATTTGAACCGGCGACATTTTAGTAGTACGGAGCTTTTTGCATGGAATCAATCTGATTCCCTATACTAAACGGCATTGGAAGTCAGCCGTTTTTGACTTCCAATACCGTTCAGTTAGACAAGGTATAATTGATTTGTTATAGCGATTATTGCTTATTTATGAGAATGCGCAGCATGTACCAGTAGTCATTCCTCCTCGAAGTTGGACACATCTAGTTTAAGTGACGCTGCGTTGGAGTTGATGACTTCTACAATATTCTTGTCGAAGCCATCGTCGTTTTCTGCGCTGATTTCGAGACTGAGCTTGATCTTGGCATGACTCATGCGTAGCTGATCGATTATCTTCTCATTGATTCGAGCGAGGTCTCTGTTCATAAAATCAGGGTCCAACTCGACATTGCTGTAGTAGCGCTTCATCGACACTGGGACGGGCACAGCATGTGTATCAACAGGCTGCCCATCAATTTCATTGGAACCAGAGCTGAAATCGTCGGCAGTGGAGTCACCGTTTACGGACTGCGACTCCAGATTATCTTCACCTCTCGGATTGCCAATCAGATTCCGCGTTTCGTCATCCACCAGAGACTTTCTGCGGCTTTCTTCAATTTCATGCTCATACTGCTGATGCGCGGCAATGGCTGTGTCCCACTCGACAAATAGCGTGGAGTCGGTGATCTGTAGCGCTCTATCATTCTCAGTGACGCCAGGAATAATCAGGTTGTGGAACCTGCCGCTTATCTTGTCACGTCCTGATGCCAGTGCGAATCGTTCATCCGGAAGAGCTGGCCTGTTCAGAGAACATTCAATGGCTTGATCAAGCACGTCGCGGTTAACGAGCCTGGGCATGTATGGGAACCGTGTGATATAACTCCATACAGTCTTGACATCTAGCACGCCGTCCTTGAACGCGGACTTGATATTCTTCAATATCTCGTAACCAAGGCCGGATGGGTCGTAAACATCTATAAGCAGATCATCGGCAGCCATCTGATCACCGGTACGCTGCGCCATGCTGTCGCCGCCGGTATCGGATATCTTTTTGATCGCCAGACGGTATGCGGCCTTCGGGTCAAATTGCTCAGGGTAGATGGCCCAGTTGTAAGCAGCTCGGATACGCTCATCCAGAGTTTTGCTGAAGTGCGCCATGTCGGTCTGGGCCTGTTGTAACTGCTGGTGGGTCAGGTTTAGCTGAACCTCGTTGTCGGACACATGCTTCCAGCCAAGGTATGAGCGGGCAGCATCCTGCGCCAGTTCAATACCGTTCTTGTCAGCGGCGAGGAACACGAGCATGTTCCTGTTTGTTCTCTGTGCGGTGCCGCGTCGTTCGATGGCATCTCGAATCCAATGCATGGAGTCGGAGCCTTCTCCTTCCCCTTTGCTGGTGCTCCAACGTGGGTGTGTGATGACAAGGGTGGCCTCGTCAACGTCAGGAATACCGTCATGAGATGCGGGTGTCACGCACACGCGGCGGAACTTGCCACGCATGGCCTTACGGCCTTCTGGCTGTATGCGCTCGACAATCTCGTTGTACACGGTCTCTGGATCTTCGCGCAAACGTTCTGCGAAGTCACGAGCAGTTTTGCCAATAGAAGGCTGCAGACTATATCGGTAGTGGGATTCCTCGTTGAAGAAGTATGTGGACCGCTGTTCCAGCATGTTCAATGCTGTGCCAAAGTTGCCCTGCTGATCGCCTGGGATGGCTGTTCCCAGCCGTACATACTGTTCGCTGATACCGGGGTTCTGTGCGCCATTGCGAGGCACAGAACCCATAAATACCGTGCGTGCGATCCGCTGTGTCAGATGACGTTGTCCAAGCGCGGGCCTGTCATTGTCGATGTATGCGGCAGTGGAATCTGGCCCAGACACGTCGGCATCGATGATCGGCTTCCACGGGTCGCGCAGGTACTGGGTTAGATTCGAATTTACGGACTCAGATTCCAAGGGTACGTTGCCTGGCAGAATCAGCGGACTGGAGTCGTTCGATGCCCACAGTTCGTGGATGATGCTCGACACTAGGGTCAGTACTCCTCGCGTGCGTTGGAAGTTCTCCAAACCGGACCAATCCTCGTACAGGCGATCCAGCAGCTCAGGGTGTAACGGATAGGATGCTCGGATGCGTTTCTCATAGTCGTTGGAGTCCACGCCGGAGGGATAGTATTTCACTCCCTGACGGTACATTTCAACGAACCGACGTGCGGTCAGTGCGATCTGTTCTTGTGCGATGGCGGTAGGTGCCTCGAAGAGACGCTTACGGACGATTTCGAAGGATTCGTCACGAGTTGATGGCCGCCACTGGTCGGCCTTGCGGCGCACGATGTTCTGCAACCGGTGTAGTGCCTGTTGGCCGTTTTCCCCGCCGATTTCAATATCATTTGCACTGTCTCCGGTATCGGACGCGGGGATAGAGACTACAAGCATACAATTGGGCGTAGACGCTACTGCTTCAGTCAGTGTCTGGGCGAACACGAACTGATCATCGAATGTGCCAGCTGGGAGGTTGTCATGGCCAACGAGCTGCTTGGCGTAGGCCACCCACTCATCTATGAGTATCAGACATGGCGAGTATTTTTTGAGTAGTCTGTCGATGCCGTTGCCTGGGTTCTTGCCCAGCTTGTCGTTTTCGGCAATCATATCGTAGGCATCGCGTCCGCCGAGCTGCCAAGCAAGTTCACCCCAAATGGTGTGCACTTTAGTGCCATCAGCCTTTACGTCGGG
This sequence comes from Bifidobacterium sp. VU/mBH4 (B4), assembly GCF_058199535.1. Taxonomy (NCBI): domain Bacteria; kingdom Bacillati; phylum Actinomycetota; class Actinomycetes; order Bifidobacteriales; family Bifidobacteriaceae; genus Bifidobacterium; species Bifidobacterium sp. VU/mBH4 (B4). The sequence goes on from NZ_JBVPQJ010000002.1 coordinate 71,739, forward strand.
CTGGGCGACGTTAAGCCTGGTGCCAACCAAAGCTACACGTCGCACACGACCTGGTTTCCAGGCATTCACACCCAATCCTGCTACGAGATTTTGCACGTCGGATGACAGCTCAGTCACGGGCTTGTCGCCGAACAGGTGGTATAAGGCGAGCAGGGAGTGGGTCTTGCCACCACCGAAATTGGTCTGTAGATTCACTACAGGGGAGCCGGAGTTGTCTCCGGTCAGGCGGCGTATGGCGCGGGTGAGCAAGTCGCGTAGGCCTTCGGTCAAATAGGTGCGGTTGAAGAACTCAACCGGATCACCATAGGCGTTGCCTGGTTCGCATACGGATTTGTCTACTGCGACCTGCCACAGGTCTGCCGCGAACTCGGATGCTGTGAATCTGCCGGATGCTACGTCCGGGTGCGGTTTGATAACAAAGCGCCATGGCTTCATGCCATATGTAGGATCAATAGATAAAATCTTGCGCTGGCTGGCCTTCCTTGTGTGATCTTCATACACGGTACGCTGTAAATCATCGCGCAGTTTGCGTACGTCGGTAGCCGAATCTGGAGCATTAACTGCATTGAGCAGGTATTCGATGGTACTCAACGCTCGGATTGTGTCATCTGAACTGAACGCCTGCATATGTGCCCAACGGTTGCGTGTATCACGTAGCTCTGAGGCGTATGCCTGCTGAGGACGGGAAAGCGTGCCATTGAAATCGCGCCCGTACTCGGTGATCGCACGCAACTGGACTTGAACGTCCTCCTTTGACATCTCATACAAGTTGCCGCCACGATTCTGCTGGTCATAATGCGACCACGCATTAGGCCAATCCTTAGTATGGAACACCTTTGTCATAACATCGTTAACTGGGTCGACCAGTCCCTCTGACAAGTATTCGAATGCTTTACCAACCCTGTCCCTGTTGTTCATTGCCATTGCAGGCTCCTTTTCCTAACAGGCTGCCTAACGTTTTAGTACACGTCCAATTCGCCTTGGACGTTTTCCTGCAGGTTCGTTACTTCTTTCTTGGTCTTTGCCGACAAATTATCCCACATGGATACCAAGCTGTTGAATTTGATCGCGCCCTCGGTATCCTTGCGTTTCTCTGCCTCGTGGAACATGCGGAATCCCAAAGCCCTAACATCATCCAGGGATATGCGATCACCCACTTGCGTCATGATCGGGGCTACGATGTCCACACCCTTGGAGTCAAGGATACCGGTCATGCGTACCATGACATCCCAAAGACTGATGTGGTCGTTCTTAATGGGGTTCCATTCGCCTGTCATTTCCTTGGGTTGGAACAGACGGGCCTTGCCGCCGGCGGCTTCAAATATGCCGCTTCGCACCAGGGCATCGGGCGTGGTGCCGCAGGATCGCGACAACTGATCAGCCATTCCGGAGCTTTCCAGATTCCAACCGTAGGATTGGTACCACTTCACGGCGAAGCGTGTCTCGGGATCATAGTCTGAGTCAGCGTCGCCCATAACTTCATCAATAACATGATTGATGACTTCCAGTGCTTTTTCAATAGGCATATCAGCGCCATCCGCTTCGCGGATACGTGAATACCTGGAGTAAACGCTGATGCCAGGACCGATGGCAGCCTGGTCCAAGTCCACTGGATCGATGCCTGAAGTCATTAGGGTTTTTAGTTCCTTGGTGAGTTCTCTGCGCAGTATGCTGTTAAACACGCGCATTGGAATTGAAGGCGCATCCTTAGGACGAGGACGGCAAGCTAGAACTATGGAGGATGCTAGTGCATTGGAACTGTTTCCGCGCATCCTGTTAGATAGCTCGCTGCGTACGGGCCATGTGGCTGTGATCTCCCATCCCCCGTGGATTAATCCATCGAGTAGGGCGTGCCAACCATTAGAGGTGCCGGTCTTATTGTCTTTTTGCTTGTAAGCGTAGTAAACGGTCATGGGGATGTCGGTGCGCGCAGTCTCTCGAATGTGTTCAAACACATGGTTGAACCCTTCCACAAAGAATTTAGCAGCACCTTCCTTACCACCATGACGGTTCGGATCAGCAACAAGTTCCTGCGCTTTAGGTGTGAGCAAGGTGGTGCAGGCAGATGGCAAGATACTTTTGAGCATACGTCTTAACCATATATAGAAATAGTCGGATAAGTCAGCATAGCCAATATTGTCATAATATGGCGGATCCGTGGACACTACAACGTTGTTATAGTCGCATGCAGCTGCATCCGCCTGATGTGCCTCGCATAAGGGCATAGCTGGAACATCTTCGACAGCCCCAGCAACCCAGTTGATTTGTCCCAGGAAATTACCGGACTTTGATGAGAAAGGATTCACCTCAGCAAAGTCCCATGTCATAGAAATAGCCTGACGAGTGAATACATTCCTCATCTTTTCCCCAGTATTGTGCCAAGTGCACATGCTGGAGCTATAGTCTGTTTGACGGCTGACCGCAAGTGCTAGGTACACCGACAACGCATCGGCATAGGCTTTTGCCCCATCGCCACCTTTATCCAATGGCTCACCTTCAGGCATGCCGGATGCCAAGGCATCGGTAAACACTCGTTCATGAATTTCGCTTATCGAGTCCGCTAAGTTTGTTAAAACTATCAACTGACGATTTGTAAATAAATCCGACCATGTTTTAAAACCATATGCTTGAACGCGGAATCCAAGTGCATGTTCTGGTAACAGATCCAGCGGTTTATCAGCAGGCTCATCAACAGCTGCAGCCTCAATTTGGCTGCTAGTCGGAGAATAGTATATGCGGCCATCATTACTGTCTCCGACAATCGCCATCAAGCTGGCACCTATACGTCCGGCTTTTCCTTCCTGGCGAATATACGTCAGGTCAATCGGTGTCCTATCGACAATCGAGATGGCACCTTTGCGGCTCACTGTTCCTTCATCTTCACCTTTAGGCCCATAAGCATTGTGTTGCACCTCATAGCGTATAGAACCATCCATTTGGACTATGGGCTTGATCCAAGCTTCCTTGCCTTTCTTTTTTGATAGCCACCAAGATCGCACCAATGGCACCCGCACAGGGTTAGCCGGGTTGGGATTAATTACGGTGCGTGCCCAGATCAACGCGATGACGGTATGGTCTTCGCCATACTTATCTTTGATCTTCGGGTACAGGTGACCGACCTTCTCAAAGGACATGTCACGCAGGAGCTGTCCGTAGTAACGAATATCATCGGCTAAGCCACCTGTTTTGTCCCTAGCGATCACAGTAGTGGGGTGCACTGCTGGCTTGTTGCAGAAGCGCGATGGGAACTCAATTAACGCCTTATTGATTATAACTGCCAAAGGGTTCAAGTCAGAAGCATGTGCTTCCGCGCCCAGTCGCTGCGCCTCCAACGGAATTGCGCCGCCGCCAGCAAAGGGATCAAGCACAACCGGCATAACGCCATTGTTGGAGTCAAGAATTGCTTCGCGTGCCTCAGCATAAAGGTCTTTGTCGTGGATGTTTTCCCAATGCGCCAGTCTCTTCATCAGGCAATTGAGACGCTCGCGCTCCCTGTCTTGGGCTTCTTCGGTGGGGAAACGGTCCACATGAGCTGACGGGTCGTCAACCAGTTGGGCAAACAGGATAGAACGTGTGGTGGCCAATGGACGACGAGCCCAGTATAGATGCAGGGTCGAAGGCAATCCATGCCGTAAAGACTTTTCGCGGGAGGACTCCCCATTGATCTTTTTTAGGGGGATACCCGTTTCGATGAGTTTCTTCCTACGCTCTGTGTTTGCCATAGTTCGTGCTCCTTGTTGCATCCTCTATCTTCATGCAACTGTGTGTTATGTCTGTCTATTTGTAGTAATTGATTCAAAATGGCATTAAGCCTCGTCCCCAATAAGATTCTAAACTTTCATTGAACGATCTGGTAGTGTCAGCTGGCGTTATCAAATCGAATGCATGCTCCACATAGCGCAGCTTGTCATGCTCCGATCCCTGTGGGCTGACCTTAACTAAAGCCAATCGATGTCGATCTCCTTGTGATTGAGCAAAGGCGACTTCGTTGGCGGTTACAGTGAATGTGTCAGCCTCTGGCAGGTCTACGCGGCCTTTGACCTCAATAAAGTACGTATAACCCTGACTGTCGGTGGATTTGATGTCGAAGCCTTTGTTGTTGTGAGGCATCTCTTCAGGAATGCGGCCGAGCTTACGCTCAGCATTCATCGTCAAAGTAATAGCTCTGCGATCCACTTCCTCGGTGTTCTTGGCAAACAGTCTGGAAGCCTTGACCTTATCAATTGGTGCGACTAGTCGTTCGGGCACGACCAATGAAATGCCACGCATGGTCGCTGGCTTGGCACGTAGGCGTATGTCGCCAGTGAGCTCGTGTTCGCGTTTTTTGCGACGTTGATCGTATTCCTCAGCACGCTTGCGGGCGATATCGGAGTTCATGTTTTTCCCCCGCTTCTCACCATTGCGTTCTTTTTCGGAGAGATCATTGTACAGCTTCCACCAGAACTCGCTCTCCGAACGTAATCGGTTGTGTACCTGAACAAGCAGATGCTTATTCTCTGCGTCCTGACGGGCCTGTAACTCCTCCATCCGTGGCTTGGTACCGTTTGTGTATACATACTGGCGCATGTGATCAGTGTAATCACGTTCCAGCCAATCCTCGTTCATCAGCTTGGCGATCTCGGCCTTCTCACCGATATTCGGCCTGTCGTAGTCTAGATAAGGTGGTGCCGGCGAGAACCGAACCTCGCCCTGCTTAGGCAACTGCAGGTAGTCGAAATGCTGTGAGACGACCTTGTCCTTGGGATTTGTAATCGTCTGCTCGGCGGCAACCATCAGTACAGGTTCATCAGGTTGACTGTCTGTGCGGTCCACGAATACGGTGCCATGCTCCAATGCGGCACCGTAGCGTTTGATGATCAACTGGTTTACGGCATCCAGCAGTGGTGTGCCCGGTGCCACAAGTACCGCATCCGGTCCGTCGTCTATATGCGTGAGTGATGGATCGAAGGTGATGCGTTCATATGCGTTGGCTATCGTCTGGTGCCGGTTAATAGTTTCGGCCATATGGCGCACGTCTTGCGGCACATGTGTAATCTCCCAACGGTTCGTCTCACGTAAATGTATGGTGCCGCCAAGTTTCCTAAACGCGGGGACGAAGAACGCTGAAATGTAGCCTGGTTGGAGCTTTCGTTCGCGGGTTTTCTCCATAAGACGGCGCACTTCCTCGACGTTCACAGTAGAATACCTATCCGGATGCGCGGAGCGTTCCTTGATTAGATCGTTAAGTCCTTTGTTAACGCTGCTATCGATAACCTCGTTCAATCTTGCTTGTACCTTGGGGTTGTCACCATGTTTGATGGCATCAAGCATAAGATCCTTCAACGACTTGCCATCGAAAGCCTTGCCGTCGCCAAGCACGTTGAACAAACGACCATCATAGGCCTTACCGATTGTCTGAATCTTCTCTAATAATTTGCCGTACACCTCGCCCTCGCGCGTATTCTTTGCCACGAGGTTCCATAGGGAGCAGGACCTTTTCTGGCCGATGCGGTGAATACGACCAAACCGCTGCTCTATACGGTTTGGGTTCCAAGGCAGATCGTAATTGACCATTAAATCAGCTCTTTGAAGGTTTAAGCCCTCGCCGGCAGCATCGGTGGCCACGAGGATACGCACGCTGGGATCGTTCATGAACCTTTCCTGCACAGCCTTGCGTTCGTCATGATTCATGTCGCCATGGATTGTTACTACTGACTCGGGTTTGCCCAGCAGTGTCCTGATCTGACTGCTCAGGTAGTTAAGAGTGTCCCTGTGCTCGGTGAACACGATGAGCTTATGCGGCTGTTCGGATGTGCCGGCGTTGAGCACGTTGTTGTTTAGGATGTCGCTCAGCTGAGTCCATTTAGTATCCGTACCCGAATGCCTGACCTGGCGAGCTTGCGCAACGAGGTTATCAAGCTGGCTGATTTCGGAGCCTAGCTCTTCCACTGTCTGGGCTGCGGTTGCTGAATCCATGACCTCGTCGAGTGTAAGTTCGAGCTGTCCCTGACCATCCTCTCCAGTTTCCTCCCACATGTCGTCGTACTCATCCGAATCATCAGGAGCATCAGCAGCAGGCTGAAGAATATTCTCTATATTGTATGGATTCTTCTCGACGCGCTGCAGCAGGTCATTTAAGCGATCGCGACGTCGTTTCAACGACTGGTAGATTGCCTCGGGACTGGATGCTAAACGGCGTTGAAGGATCGTCAATGCAAAGCCGATGCTGCTGCCGCGCCGTCCGTCGACCTGCCGAATACGTTGTGCCGCATTCATACCTCCCCGCACGTAGTCTGTCACGGCCTTGTACAGCTGGCTCTCGCCTTCTGACAGCGCGTATTCAATTGTCTCAGCCTTGCGTTCAGGAAACAACGGCTTTCCTTCGAAGGTGAGCAGTTCTTCTTTAACCATCCGACGCATAAGGCCTTTGGTGTCGGTAATGTACCGCTTTTTCTTGGACCATTGGCCGGCGAACCTGTCCTTGTCGAGCAGGGACATGAATAGTTGGAAGTCCTCTTCTTTGCCTGAATGTGGTGTTGCCGTCATTAACAATAAGTTTTCTGATGTAGATGCTAGCGTTTCGCCGAGCTTGAAGCGTTTGGTCAGGTTGATGTCACCGTAGTTGTTCTTATAGTGTGCGCTCATGCGATGGGCTTCGTCCACGATGGCGATGTCCCATTTCACCTCGCTAAGCATACGCTGGAAGTCATCGTTACGGGCCACCTGATCCATACGCACGATTAGTCGGTTCTGATCACGAAACGGATTACCCGAAGGGGCCTGATCTTGCATGAACGGTTGGAACACATCGAAATGAAGGTTGAACTTCTCCGCAAGCTCATCCCGCCATTGGTCTGCTAACCCACCAGGGCAGACAATGATAATTCGCACAGCGGCAGAGCGCAGTAGCATCTCCTTGATGTACAGGCCGGCCATGATAGTTTTGCCGGCACCTGGATCATCAGCCAACAGAAACCGCAAGGGCACCTTCGGCAGCATGTCCTCGTACACGGCACGGATCTGGTGAGGCAGCGGGTCGATACTTGAAGAATAAACGGCAGACATCGGATCATACAGAGCGGCACAGCTGATACGTAGAGCTTCTGCTGCCAATCGAAATTCTTCAGGGTCAGCATCCAGTTTTGGTTTCTGTCCTTGCTGAACTATGCGAAGTTCTTTGAAAGCAGCATCGTCGATTATTTCCTGGCTTACCTTACCATCTGCAGTCTCGTAGTAAAGATTGACGGCATCGCCGATCGGCTCAGTGGCGACGACTTTAACCAACTGATTTGGTATCACACCGGAAAGGGTCGACCCCTGTTGGAGAACATCGGACGAAAGTGATCCCTGTTCCACTATTCTGCCCACCTTCTTGCTTTTATTTGGTTCAAGTTTACGCTGACGGTTGCATCGGACTGTCGAGCATTGAAGCAGATTGTCTCATGACAAGAAGAAAACTCGACCCTTGAGAGATGATGAAATCGGGTAGGTGTGAGAAGGTAAGTACTACATTGTCAGTGCTGACAAGCGTATTGGTGAAGACGAATATTTGCTGCTGAATTTGTCTAGTGACAAACCATTAGTGATGCCAAGAAGTGTGCTGCGCTTGTCTGCAAACCATAGATATGCGGCTGTTGGCTTACTCTGAACGGCTGCGATCGCAGCCTAGAATCCATCATTGATCGCTTTTATGAGCCTGTTGACCACGGTGCTCCTGATCCTACGTAACAAAACCAATATGCGTTCGATTACTGACTGGCAAATTGGTCAATAACCCACATGAGTGGGAATAGGGGGATTTAACTATCTATCCTGAGCAGACATCAACAATCCAGTATGAATGTTCACGCATGGCACTCCTAGCTTGGTAAAGCTGGGACAGCTCATCGCTATTCTTCATCTTTATCTTTATGAGACGAAGACTCCAGCTCGGCTTTGAAAGGCTCCAAACTCAGCGCCATTCGTAGCGCATCGCTGCTCAGATGCACAAAGTCGCCATCCTTTGATACGTTTCCCAGCATTGCAGCCCAAGCATCAAAGCCTTCTTGTTTCTCAAGCAGCGTGATATTACGCTCCAAGGTTGTGTTGATGAGGTTCGTCACGTTCTGTGTCGTCAATTTCTCCATGGTTTGACGTAGCTCCATTTTCCGCTTCTCGTCAAAGGGAGAATCTTGAATGTTGGCCGCAGAAAGTTCACGAATATCTCTGGCGAGGTCCATTGCCTTGTACATGATGATGAGAAGACGATTCTGGGCTTCCTCGCTGTCCATGTTCGATTGGCATTCTTCGATTGCTGCATCTACTTCTTCGGAGAATGTTTCTATTTTCTGTGGATTCGCGGTTATCAACGCTATCGGCTGGGGATTTTCGGAGTTGTTCTCCTTCTGATGATTTATCTTGCTCCACACTTTATCTGCAGTGGGTATGACAGAGTCCCGCCACCAGTGGACAATGGTCTTGTCCCACCATCCTTTGAACTTTTCATTATTTGCCAAGTAGACTGCGGTTCCTGCTACTAGGGCAACCGCGATTGCTGCAGCAGCAATCGCGGTTGCTGGCGAACTCTTGTCCTCATCGTTGTTTCCAGTATCATCGGAAACAGGCTCCCAACGCGCCTGTCCTCGCAAATGGTTGTCTTCATCGAAGATGGCTCCCAGATACTGACTCGGATTATCATGAGGACTGGCCAAATGCATAGCTTCCATGCCTTCGGGCATACTCAACCGAAATAGTGGTCCGTCCTCCATATTGGCTCCTTGATCTGTTCCCTGCGCCCTTGGAATAGGTATCACTATACTCGCCGACTTTTGTTCTGATGAAGGCTTACCTTGATCGCACGAGTGATATTGATAGGAAATGTGCCGAATAGTGCTACGACAAAGAATGTTAACGGGTTAGGTCGATCTGTGAACCATGGTATTTGTTGGCCTCAACTGAAATCACAGAGTGAAAAGAAACCTTACGATCCAGGTGGAAGTAAGGTTTAGCAGTCGGGCTAGCCGGATTTGAACCGGCGACATCCTGCACCCAAAGCAGGCGCGCTACCAAGCTGCGCTATAGCCCGGCGCCCATCAGTATCACCGTATGGGCACAGTGTATCAATATAGCACAGGGTCGGGTCCCCACTGGACTTCTAGGGGTGAGCAGGGAGCGGGAACAGCTCTGCGCCTGCGGTTACCATGGTGACCATGACAGTGGAAGAGACATGGGCGGCGCCGCAGGCTGATGGCCCCTTGGATGCAACGGTGACCATACCGGGGAGCAAGTCCCTCTCGAACAGGTATCTGATTCTCGCAGCCTTGGGAAGCCGCCCCGTCAGGCTGACTGGTCTGCTCAGGTCGCGTGATACGGACCTGATGATTGGGGCCCTGGAGGCCCTTGGCGTGGACTGTCGGGTTGACCCGAACAAGGCTACGAATGTGACCGTCATTCCGCCGGCAGGCGGGCGCTTCCGCGGTGGCGCTCGTGTGGACTGCGGACTGGCCGGAACCGTCATGCGCTTTGTGCCGGGCCTGGCCATGCTGGCTGATGGTCCCACACGATTCGACGGAGACGAGCAGGCCTATCGCCGTCCCATGAGACCTCTGCTGGAGGGGCTGACCCAGCTGGGAGCCAGGATCGAGTACCTGGGCCAGGAGGGCTTCCTGCCCTTTGTGCTCACACCGCCGGATCGCCTGGTGGGCAGGGAGGTGACCATAGACTCCTCGGCTTCCTCGCAGTTCATTTCCGGCCTCCTGCTGCTGGCGGCCAGGGCTGAGGGCACTATGACCATCGTCCACTCTGGTCAGCATCTGCCTAGTCTTCCGCATATCGCGATGACCGTTGAGGACCTGCGTCAGGCTGGAGTCCGGGTCCAGGCCAATCCCGACCGCTGCAGGTGGAGCGTTGAAGGCCGAGGGACTGCAGGGACACGGCTGCCTGATCAGGTCCAGGTGGAGCCCGACCTGTCGAATGCGGCCCCTTTCCTGGGAGCGGCCCTGATCGGAGGCGGGCAGGTCAGCGTGCCCAACTGGCCAGACCATACCACCCAGCCAGGCGGCTTGCTGCCCGGGTATCTGGAGACCATGGGTGCGCAGGTAGACATGGTTCCCGACGGGCAGGGCAGTCCCACCTGCAGGGTGACCGGCGGGGGAGCCATTCATGGACTCGGCGACTTCGACCTTTCTCCGGCGGGGGAGATCGTGCCTTCGATTGCGGCCATCCTGGTCTTTGCCGACGGGCCCAGCCGCCTGCACGGCATCGGCCACCTGCGCGGTCATGAGACCAATCGGCTGAAGGCATTGGCCACCGAAATCACCAGAATAGGCGGTCAGGCCCGCGAACTGGATGATGGCCTGGCCATCGAGCCCGTGCCTGTCCAGCGTATGCACGGGGCCGTCATGGAGACTTATGCCGACCATCGCATGGCCACTTTTGCTGCCATGATTGGACTCAGGATACCTGGCATCCGAGTACGCAACATCGGCACCACGGCCAAGACCATGCCCGACTTCCCGGGGATGTGGAAGCGGATGCTGGCAGGCGAGGACCAAGGCTGAGCCGCGGCGAATCGAGCGAAAGGAGCCGTGTTATGAGCATCGAGGCTGAAGGGCAGAACTGGCAGGAGGATCTGGACCTGGCCATCGCCATGGTTGACCAGGCGGATCAGGTCACCATGGGCTACTTCAAGTCGCCGGATCTTCACGTGGAACGCAAGTCGGACAATACCCCGGTCACCCAGGCTGACAAAGAGGCGGAGGCGGTGATTCGTCGCGTGCTGGCCCAAGCAAGGCCAAATGACACCATTTACGCCGAGGAGCTGGGAAAGCAGGAGTCCAACGGCAGACGGTGGATCATTGATCCGATTGACGGGACCAAGAACTATGTGCGCGGAGTCCCCGTCTGGGCGACCCTGATCAGCTTGGAGGCAGACCATCAGATGGTGGTCGGTGTGGTCTCCGCCCCCATGCTGGGCACCCGCTGGTATGCCGCGCGGGGTCAGGGAGCCTACATGGCTCGCCAGGGCGAAGCCCCCAAGGCCATCCACGTATCAAGAGTGGACCGGATGGAGGACGCCTCCATGTCCCTGTCATCGCTGACCGGCTGGAAGGCTATAGGGCGCCGGGAGCGACTTCTCGACCTGACCGATCGAATCTGGCGTCTGCGTGGATTCGGCGACTTTTGGCAGTACATGCTCCTGGCCCAGGGTGCCATCGACCTGGCGGCCGAGCCGGAACTGGACCTCTATGACATGGGCGCGCTGGTCCCCATCGTGACCGAAGCCGGGGGCAGCTTTACGGATCTGGCCGGCAATCCGGGTCCTTGGGGTGGCAATGGCCTTGCCAGCAACGGTCTTCTGCACAAGGAAGCCCTGCACGCTCTGGGCGACTGACCTATACGAGAAGGCCGGTGACCACATGCATTGCTGTGGTCACCGGCCTCTTTCTGCTCTTAGGACCAGGTTCCTAGAACCAAACCTTGAACTCAATCATCCCTCATTCAATCATCAATCAGATTGAGGGGACAGGTCCGGTTAACGGTCAGGCTTGGAACTTGTTGCCATAGGCGTCGCCCTGGCTGGCGACGACCTCGGCCTGGCGGGCGATGGAGAGCTCCTCGTTGGTGGGGATGACGCAGACGGCGACCGTGCTGTCGGGGGTGGAGATGATCCGAGCCTCCTTGGACCGCTGGTCGTTCTTCTCCTGGTCCAGCTTCACGCCGAAGGGCTCCAGCTGTTCGATGACCCGGCGACGCACGATCTCATCGTTTTCGCCCACGCCAGCCGTAAAGGTGATGGCGTCCAGGCCGCCCATCTGGGCCGTGTAGTTGCCGATGTAGCCGACAATGCGGTGGACGTAGATGTCCAGGGCCAGCTTGGCATCCTCGTCGCCTTCGGCGATCAGCTTGTGGACCTCGCGCATGTCGCCATGGCCGGTCAGCCCAGTCATGCCGGAGCGCTTGTTGAAGAGGGTGTCCAGCTCATCCACGCTCATGTGGGCGTTGCGGATCAGGTGGAAGACAACGGCAGGGTCGATATCGCCGGTGCGGCCGCCCATGACCAGACCCTCCAGGGGGGTCAGGCCCATGGAAGTCTCGACGGGATGCCCGGAGACCTGCGCCGAAGCGGAAGCCCCGTTGCCGATGTGCAGGACGATCTGCCGCAGGCCCTCTGCAGGCTTGCCCAAGAGGTCGGGAACCAGCTGGCCAACGTACTGGTGGCTGGTGCCGTGGGCGCCGTAGCGACGAATGTGGTACTGCTTGGCGATGTCCTTGTTGAGGGCGTAGGTGGAGGCCTTCTTGGGCAGTTCGAAGAAGAAGGAGGAGTCGAAGACGAAGACCTGCGGGGTCTGCGGCATTAGCCGGCTCATGACCTCGGCGCCTTCAGCCTCGGGCCCGTTGTGCAGGGGGGCCAGCACGGCCAGATCCTTGACCTGGCTCAGAGTCTTCTGCGTCAGGAGGGCAGGCTTGGGGAAGATGGCTCCACCCTGGACGACGCGGTGGCCAACAGCGATGATGCCGGCCTTGTCCAGATCAGGGCCATACTCCTTGAAGAAGCCCAGGACGCGCTTGAGTCCGGTCTCATGGTCGTGGATGGGTTCTTCAAGCTCATGCTTCTCGCCGTTGACCTCGTGCTTGTAGTGGCCGTCGGTGGGCTCGCCGATCTTCTCGACCAGACCCGAGGCCAGGCTCTGGCTGGTCTCCAGATCGACCAGCTGGTATTTGATCGAGCTTGAACCCGAATTGATGACTAGGACGGTTTTCGCCATTGGGGCATCCTCCTGATGTGCTTGTATAGAGCCTGCGCTCCTCAATCAGTCTTCAAGATTACTCGTCGGCCCTTACAAGCCGCGGTATATAGCCAGGCCGACATGGTTTTGGGGCTGCTACCGGAACCTTCTTGGAGATAGGATCCAGCAGCAGCCCCAGAGGTTCATATAGACCTTAAAGGGACGGCGATCAGTCCTGGGCCTCGACGGCAGTCAGGGCCACGGTGTTGATGATGTCAGCAACCAAGGCACCGCGGGAGAGGTCGTTGACGGGCTTGTTGAGGCCTTGCAGGACCGGTCCGATGGCCAGTGCGCCCGAGGTGCGCTGTACGGCCTTGTAGCCGATGTTGCCGGCGCTCAGGCTGGGGAAGACGAAGACATTGACTTTCCCGGCGACCGGATCACCCTTGGCCTTGGTGGCCGCAACAGTGGGGGACCAAGCTGCGTCGAACTGGATGGGGCCCACGATGGGCAGGTCCGGCGCCTTCTCCTTGGCCAGGCGGGTGGCCTCTTCCACCAGGTCCACATCCGGGCCCTTGCCTGATCCCAGGGTGGAGTACGAGAGCATGCCCACGCGCGGGTCCACGCCGAAGGAGCGAGCGGTTTGGGCCGACTGGATGGCGATGTCGGCCAGCTGCTCGGACGATGGGTTGAGATTGATGGCGCAGTCGGCGAAGACCGCCACATGGTCGGGGAAGCACATGAGGAAGGCTCCGGATACCAGAGATGCGCCCGGCTTGGTCTTGATTACCTGCAGGGCTGGGCGGACCGTATTGGCTGTGGAGTTGATGGAGCCGGACACCAGGCCGTCGGCCTTGCCCAGCACTACCAGCATGGTGCCGAAGTAGGAGGGATCCGCCAGTTGCTTGCGCGCCTGCTCCGGGGTCATGCCCTTCTTGGCCCGCAGCTGGCAGAGGCGATCGACCATGGGGGCCAGCACCAGCTCGTCGTCCATGGGCTGGAAGGAGGCCTTGTCCAGGTTGTTGAGGCCAAGCTCCTTGCCGCGCGCCAGAATGGAATCCTTGTCGCCCACGATGATCAGGTCGACAATGTTGCGGGCCAGCAGGTAGTCGGCCGCCTTGATGATGCGGTCCTCGCCACCTTCGGGCAGGACAATGGTCTTCTTGCGGGCCTTGGCCTTGGCCAGCAGATCGTTCTGGAAGGCTACAGGCGTGGTGGCCTTGGGGCTGGCGGCGTCGGCGGCCTTCACCACCTGGTCGACATCCACCTCCTGCTGGAATGTCTGGCTGGTGGCCTGGCGGGCCTGATCGGCGGACGGATCCGTGTCGAAGTCCATCTTGGAGACGGTCCAGGTCGGCAGGTCGTACTCCTGGAAGGCCTGGGTAAGAGGCGCCTTCTGCTCTGGCTGGCATCCGGTGATGAAGACTCCGGCAAGCACGGCTCCTTGGGCCTCGATGGTCCTGCGGCAGGCGGCCACGGTCTTCATGACCTGGCCGGGTTCCCTGCCGATGGTGCAGACGGCCAGCATGACCGGAGACCTCAGGTCGGCAGCGATTTGTGCATTGAGAGCAAACAGGCCGGGGTCGAAGAGTTTCGAGGCATCGCTGCCCACGATCAGGACACGCTCGGGATGGGTGGCTTCCACCAGCCCGTCATAGGCGTTGAGGACATCGGCCCGGGTCTGCATAGGGTCCTCAGTGGCGTGCCCAGGGCACTTGCCACGGCAGATCTCCGGATCTGTATCGGGGAAAGAGCTGGCTGCAACCAGTTCCGGGGTCAACGGGTGCTTCCTGCAGGCGATTGGCCTGAATACGGCCGTTTTGGCTTTGGCGCTCAGGGCCTTGGTCAGGCCGTAGGCCACGACATTGCGGCCGTTGGCGGCTTCTGGGCTGATGATGGTGATGCTTGCAAGACTCACTGTGTCTTCTCCTGTCCGGACGTGGTTGCCTTGATGACTGCTTTGTTCACAACCTTGTCCAGTATACAGAAACCGCCCGCCATGCGGGCTGCGCATGACGGGCGGTTCCAGGGTCGGATCAGCGTATCACTCGTTGTCTCCGGCGGTCGCGGCGGTGGCGGAGATGGTCTCCTGGCCGGCGCGGTTGGCATCGGGCCAGACCCAATCGGTGTAATCGGGGTGGTCGTAGCCCTTGTCCACGGCGAACTGGAAGGCCTCGTCGCGGAACTTGGTCCACTTGTCGATCTGGTCGGCGTACTTGCCGGCGTCCACCAGCTTCAGGGCGGAGGCGGCCAGGCACCAACGGTCCATGTTGTTGACGCGCACCATGTCGAACGGCGTGGTGGTGGAGCCCTGCTCCTCGTAGCCGTGCACGGAGAAGTTGTCGTGGTTGGGACGTCCGTGGATCAGGCGGTAGATGGAGCCGGGGTAGGCGTGGAAGGCGAACAGGACCGGCTTGTCCTTGCTGAAGAGCTCGGTGAACTCCTCGTCGGACAGGGCCTGATCGTTCTCCTCGGTGTCCTGGATCTTCAGCAGGTCGACCACGTTGACGAACTGGACCTTGAGGCCCAGCTTCTGCAGCATGTCGTCGGCGGCCAGGGCCTCCTGGGTGGGGATGTCGCCCGCGGTGGCGATGACGACATCAGCATCCTCGGCATCCTTGGCGTTGGAGGCCCAATCCCAGCGGGCGGCCCCCTTCTCCAGCTCGGCGGCGGCCTCGTCCACGCTCTGGTAGGTGGCGGCGGGCTGCTTGCCGGCGAAGATGGCGTTGATGCAGTTGGTCGACTTGTAGCAACGCTCGCCCACGTTCAGCAGCATGTTGGCGTCGGCGGGGAAGTAGATGTTGACCACGTGATCGTTGTTGAAGTTCTTGTTCAGCAGGATGTCGACGAAGCCGGGATCCTGGTGGGAGAACCCGTTGTGATCCTGACGCCAGACGTGCGAGGTGACCAGGAGGTTCAGGCCGGCGATGGGCTTGCGCCACGGGATCTCGCGGACGGTGGCCTCCAGCCACTTGGCGTGCTGGTTGATCATGGAGTCGATGACATGCACGAAGGACTCGTAGGAGCTCCAGATGCCGTGGCGTCCGGTCAGCAGGTAGCCCTCCAGGAAGCCTTCCATCTGGTGCTCGGAGAGCTGCTCGATGACCTGGCCGGTGTGGGCCATGTGCTCATCGGTCAGCTCCGACAGGTAGTCGGCATCCCACTGCTTGTTGGTCACTTCGTAGGCAGCGGCCAGACGGTTGGAAGCCGTCTCGTCGGGCCCGAAGATACGGAAGTCGGTGGGGTTCTTGGCCAGCACGTCGCGTGTGTAGTAGCCCAGGACGCGGGTGGCCTCGGTGGCGCCCCAGCCGTGGCCGTGCTTCTTGATGTCGATCTCGTAGTCGTGGATGTCGGGCAGCTCCAGCGGCTTGAGCAGCCGGCCGCCATTGGCGTTGGGGTTCTCGCCAATACGCAGGTCGCCCTTGGGCATGAAGCTGGTGACCTCGGGACGCAGGGCACCCTTCTCGTCGAACAGCTCCTGGGGCTTGTAGGAGGCCAGCCAGTTCTTGAGGACCTGGAAGTGGGCCTCGGTGTCGCGGGCGGAGGTCAGCGGCACCTGGTGGGCACGCCAGGATCCCTCGGTCTTCTTGCCGTCGATGAACTTGGGGCAGGTCCAGCCCTTGGGGGTGCGGAAGATGATCATGGGGTAGAAGGGACGGGTCATGTCGTCGGTTTCGGCCCGGGCCTTGATGTCGCAGATCTTGTCGAAGACGGTCTCCAGCATGTCGGCGAAGCGACGGTGGATGGACAGATGGTCTTCGTCGTCGAACCCTGCAACGAACTCGAAGGGCTCATAACCCATGCCATGGAAGTACTCATGCAGCTCCTCGTCGGAGATGCGCGAGAGGATGGTCGGGTTGGCGATCTTGTAGCCGTTCAGGTGCAGGATGGGCAGGACGATGCCGTCGGTGCGCGGGTTGACCAGCTTGTTGGACTGCCAGCCGGTGGCCAGAGGGCCGGTCTCGGCCTCGCCGTCGCCCACGATGCAGGGCACGAAGAGGCTGGGGTTGTTCATGATGGCGCCGTAGGCGTGGGAGAGGGCATAGCCCAGCTCGCCGCCCTCGTGGATGGACCCGGGGGTCTCAGGCGCGAAGTGGGAGGGGATGCCGCCCGGGTAGGAGAACTGGCGGAAGAACTTCTGCAGGCCAGCCTCATCGTTGGTGATCTTGGGGTAGTACTCGCTGTAGGTGCCATCCAGGTAGGACTGCGAGGTGCCGGCGGGGCCGCCGTGGCCGGGGCCCATGATGATCACGGTGTTCTGCTGATGGTCGGCGATCAGACGGTTGATATGGCCCAGCAGGAAGTTCAGGCCGGGGGTGGTGCCCCAGTGACCGACCAGACGGTGCTTGACATCCTCCCGAGTGAAGGGCTCCTTCATCAGGGGGTTGCTGCGAAGATAAATCTGTCCGATGGAAAGATAGTTGGCCGCCCGCCAATACTTGTCGACGGCCTCGAGGGTCTCCTCGGCGATTGGGGTCTCCAGCTTCGCCCAAGGGGTGCCGATAACAGGATTCGTCATGTGTACTCCTGCACTATAGTGCGATTGTTTATTTACCTCGGTTACGGGCTTGCGCAGTGTCATTTCAGGCATCTGTCGGGTCCGTACCCAATGCCTACATGGTACGTGAACGAGCAGACTTTTCTGAACGTTTTCTTGCAGTGTGTGTTCGCTCTTGTGAGAAAATGCGAGGGAATTGTCTGCTTGCAGACAGGAATTTTCGCCGGGGGTGCCGGTGAGGGTTCAAGAACGGTAGCATTGTCGAAAACTGCAACCATACTGGACTTGTTCGCGAGCGTTGAATCGTCGCTCTCGGGCATCCATGGCAGACACAGCATACGTATATATAAGGAGTCTTATGGCACAGGGTCCCGTCCTGGTGGTCGATTTCGGTGCGCAGTACGCCCAGCTGATCGCTCGTCGAGTCAGGGAGGCGGGGGTCTACTCTGAGCTGGTCCCTCATTCGATGAGCCTGGACCAGATGCTGGCCAAGGATCCCAAGGCGGTCATCCTCTCCGGCGGACCGGCCTCCGTCTACGTGGACGGGGCGCCGACCATCGACAAGAGGATTTTCGAGGCGGGGGTGCCTGTGCTGGGCATCTGCTACGGCTTCCAGGTCATGGCCCATGAGCTGGGTGGCGAGGTGGACAAGGCGGCCCTGGGGGAGTACGGCAAGACCGAGGCCTTCATCGACAGCGCCAAGGGAATACTGCAGGATTCGCCCGCGCAGCAAGATGTATGGATGAGCCATGGCGTCGCCGTCAATCGAGTGCCTGATGGCTTTGAGGTTCTGGCGCATACCGAGGGTGCCCCGGTGGCGGCCATGCAGGATACATCCCGGGGGCTGTACGGGGTCCAGTGGCATCCCGAGGTGACCAACACCCCTCTGGGGCAGGACCTGATCGACCGCTTCCTGCACCAGTGCGCCGGACTGCCGTCGGATTGGAACGCCTCAGGCATCATCGAGCAGCAGGTGGAGAAGATCCGTCGCACGGTGGGTGACGACCAGGTCATCTGCGGGCTGTCGGGCGGCGTCGATTCAGCCGTGGCGGCCGCTCTGGTCCACAGGGCCGTCGGCGACCAGCTGACCTGCGTCTTCGTGGATCATGGCCTGCTGCGTAAGGGGGAGGCCGAACAGGTCAAGCATGATTTTGTGGCCGCTACGGGCATCAAGCTGATCGCCGTGGATGCCTCGCAGGACTTCCTGACCGCCCTCAGGGGCGTTTCCGAGCCTGAGCGCAAGCGCAAGATCATCGGGGAGAAGTTCATCCGCACCTTTGAAAAGGCCCAGCGGCAGGTGATTGAGGAGGCCGGCAAGACCGGCAAGGAAGTCAAGTTCCTGGTGCAGGGCACGCTCTACCCTGACGTGGTCGAGTCGGGCGGCGGAGACGGAGCGGCCAATATCAAGTCCCACCACAACGTGGGTGGTCTGCCCAAGGACGTCAAGTTCAAGCTGATCGAGCCCTTGCGCACCCTCTTCAAGGACGAGGTCCGGGCCATCGGCACCGAACTGGGCCTGCCTGACCAGATCGTCTGGCGTCAGCCCTTCCCGGGCCCCGGTCTGGGCATCCGCATCATCGGCGAGATCACCCGTGAACGCTTGGAGACCCTGCGCGAGGCCGACGCCATCGCCCGCGAGGAGCTGTCCAAGGCCGGGCTGGATCGGCAGATCTGGCAGTGCCCGGTGGTGTTGCTGGCCAATGTGCATTCAGTAGGTGTGCAGGGCGACGAGCGCACCTATGGCTCGCCGATCGTGCTGCGTCCGGTCTCCTCTGAAGATGCCATGACCGCTGACTGGACGCGTCTGCCCTACGACGTGCTGGCCACCATCTCCACGCGCATTACCAACGAGTGCCCGGGCATCAACCGCGTGGTTCTGGACTGCACCTCCAAGCCTCCGGCAACCATCGAATGGGAGTGAGTATTTGGGCCGACAAGCCATACGGCGATACGTCGAAGACGGTATTGTCGCATACGACTTGTCGGCCCAGTTATTTAGTTCTTGGGTTCTTAAATGTCGATAGTCGATAAAGGAGCTCAGGTCCTGCAATTCATTCAGTTCATTGTTTATTGCTTAGGAATGGCCGCATTGATCCTATTGACCAGCTCGCGGGGTTGCTCCACCCCGAGCACCAGCCGGTCATAGTGCTCGTCCTTGAGTTGGATGACAATGGGAATTTCCGGTCTGGTGACATTCCAGAATGTCTTTTCCCCATGCTCAATGTATGTGCCGGCCCATTTACCGGGAACATGAAGGCCGGGCGCACGCAGCCCTTTGGTATCATCAAGAATGCCCGGATCCTCGCTCGCACCCAGAACATGCTCCAGCGGCACCACCATTTTCCCCTTGAATGACCACATTTTATCCAGGCCCTGCGGTTCAATCTCCAGCGTCCGCCCGACAATTGCCACCTTGTTGTTCATGACTTGCTTCTTTCATCATCAGACTGCAACCGAATATTCGCACGCTGCAGCAGCGTCTCGCCAAGGAGCTTGGCTACATCAACAACCACAACATTGGTGTCGTCAGATCCCGAACTGGACAGCTTTACAAGGTAATCACTGACCAGCCTCCGAACCTCTAGATCATGATCTGACAGCTCCATGAGTGCTACCAATACCAGATTGAGCACTTCTGAATCGCGCGACTTCGAATCCGTTGCATCACGAAGAGCAGCCACGAACATGCCACGCTTGCTGCCGAAGGCGCCGTAGAGACTGCCCCGGAGCAGACCCGTGGCCTTGACGAGAGCATCAATCGAAGTGCCCTCATAGCCATGCTCCAGGAAAACCTCGCGGGCACGAGCAAGTACCTCATCATCATCGAAGCTTCTCTTGCGGCCCATGTTCGCCAAGATAGCATTAATTGACTAAATGGTCAAGAATAACAGACGATCTTTTTGCCCATACTTGTCATTACTTCTTTTGGAGGCTGTCGGTGCTGGGAATAGTAATTCGTTGGTCAAGCTGCCAGTAATGAACATGAGAATTAAGAGCCATGAAGATGATCCCTGTCCGCGCATGAAGCCCATCCGAGCATAAAGATTGCGATAGGAGGAGTGATAACCGGTGTAATAACTACGTTTGCCGCCGACAATACAGACCCTCTGGGACTGTCTGTGTTCTGTTTTTTGATTGAAGGAATATATTCAGGGCACGTAGGTAACCGATAAGGAATGCGATTATCAGCTGGGTATCCATGAGAATTGTTGAACGTGTATGCGTAGTTTTCCAAAAAATGGTTACAACGAGAAAGATCAGTGTAAATATCACGCCATCAACGCCGCTAACGATGATATTGCCAATCCAGATATCTATGGACTAAGGTCGAATTCGTTCCGCGTCTCTTCTCGGATTCATTCGGCACTCCTTTAATTACAAGTAAAGTTGGCGACCGCCAACATTTGTGGTTTCAGTGGTTGCCAGAATTGCAAATACTCAGAGCATAAATCAGCTGCTGTACTCCCGTATTGCGCCGTCAAATCCCATTAATCCCAGCAGCACTCTGGCGACATTTCTTCCAATCAGAGCTGCAGAATGACTGGATCGGAGTGCCCATTTGATACCGGAAATTCCGTTCTGGACTTTGCGGAGTCTACTGATTCCACTGACGATTTTAGAGACCGGGACGCCGTATTGGACAACGACCATTCCTATTTGGAAAATGAACCCTCACAAATTAAACCTTGGTTGGATCTGGTAATTTGAAGATCAGTTATAAGAGAATGTTCCGCCAGCTAAGAAGTTATCCAGTTTTCAGCGAAATGCAGAATGATCCTGGGGGTCAGCATTTTTAATCTCTGCTGTAAGCTGATCCAGACGATCGGCCGGTTGATCAAGTTCTGCAGTGCTGAGCGATGAATTATCTTCTTTGGCTGGAACCTGTTCAATGATTGGCATCTGTAAAGTTGTGGTGAGTTCAGAGGCGCCGGCTGTTCCAGTAACACCAACATCAGCATCGCTGACACACTCGCGGCCACTAGGGTTAGTAGCTTGTGTATTCTTTGACCGCATACCAGCTCCTTTGGCTGACATGTGTGCCAAACGGATTAGCCATTTATTAGCCGTAGAAAAAGTCAACATAATTGCTGGTGAGATAAATACTGCAGGAAAACGTGCGATGACTCGAAGTCTTCTATAGCGCAATTGAAAGCGCTTCATCGGCTCTGATTAATGCGATGGGCAAGGTTAGCGAAACGGTCCAAGCTAAGTCAGACCGAAATCTTCAGCAATCCGCACAGGTGTTCTTGGAAGCATCATCAGCATCATCAAGACAGATTATGGCCACACTGGTATTATGCCCGGTCAGGTAACATTCGGCTCATTGCCACACAGCAGCGAAGGAAAGCGAGAAGCATTCTCTTATTGAGGGAGAAGGCATAGCTAAACAAAACGTTCCCAATCACTTTGGTCCTAATATGTAGTCAATTAGATGACTTCGAGGCATACCCATATGCCGGTTCGCTTGAATGGGACTGGTGGGATTCACGGAATATTGAGATCGGTATCCAGCAGACTCTTGATGTCTGTTCCATTTGTGCCGCGTTCGATTCGGGAAGCTCTCGCTGTCACTTGGGCAAGGTACACGGCTGATTTCAGACTTAGACTCGGCTCCGCGCGCCTGAGTTCACGGATAAACACGACTTGATCCTTGCTAGGATCTATTTTCCCGGAAGCGGCGATACTTTGAGCCCATTCCACTGCCGCAGCCATCGGGTCTTCGCTGTCCGCAAATATCATTGTGACTTCAACCCTCGGATTGTTGTCATTCGTCAAGCTCATGGCTTTTCCCTTCAAAGTTCCTGGTGCTCATTTTCTGGCCGCTGAAGTGCTGACCACTTCTAGCCTACAGCCGCGAGGGTCGTCGTCACAGGAGGCATTGAAACCGCAATGCAGAACTGAACCCACTCAACTGAAGAGGCGATAAAGAAGGAGACAATTGACGGAGTCGGCGAGAGCGCCGGAGCGGTATCAAAATCCCTAAGCGTGAGTTCTGCGGTGGAGACATAGGTCTCGTAACCAGAAGTAAGACTCTCAACGTTCAATGTAGTGGTTGACATCTTCGGTTCCTTCCGATTAATGCCAACGTTCCTGTTTTGCTTATTTGTTGACTCATATTGATTTAATGGGCCAGCAATCGTGGGTGATGTTAGAAACAATGAATCCCGTGATATTTGACACAGCTACGCCAGAAGCTACCGAGGGCTTCCCGATAAGAGACAGAATCGCTGACGTAGCTGGCGTGGATCCTGGAGCATTCATTTCAGAAACTGCTGCAAGGTTAGATGGGTAGCATACGTCTGGTACCCGGAGATGAGTGATTTCGTAGTCATCTGCATGTAAGTCAATCTTCCTGGAGATTAGGTCGTAGCAAAGTTTTACATTTATGGATACGCAAACGAGGCGGCCCATTACTATCTGCAATAAAGCGGAGAGAATTATCAGATTAAAAAAGCAAATTCAAACGCAGCTGTCCAACAGCGTTACCAGCGACTTAATTTCATAACAATTATGTAACAACAGCATGCTTTCTCAACAGACCTCTAATTTCCGTATGCGAGTATAAACGGGCTGGCCGATTGCATCAAAGGCGAATCCATGTTCGTCGGAGCGACGCGGACGGAGGGTATGCCGGCGTACAGCACACGTTCTCTGTGATGTGGCCTCTTCGCCTTTCCCTAAAAGAGAAAATATAGGAAATTTCGATCCACATAAATTTAAACCCAAAATTTTCAGTATTTAATGTGCGCTGGTACCCAACTAACCCCCTTTTTGATTTCCTCCCTTACTCACCTCGCAATCTGAGGTAGATGGATTAACGTATAGGAAATTACTTCGCTAATTGGTTGATTGGTAATGTCCCCATTGATAAACATGATTACCCCTCTGAATTGTTTGCCGGGCCCTTGCCTAGGGCAAGCGCCCGGCAGTAAGCACCCAGTTAAGTAAGAGTATAGCTACGGGGATTTTTAAAGAGGACAGACTGCCTTGATTGAAGACGTTCTGTATTCTGGCAACTATTTTGGTGTAGTTCAACTGGCATGTTTTTTAACGGTGGTATATCAGCCTATTCCGATAATCGACGAGCAGATTTTCTTTATTTCATCATTGTGTGTTGAGATGATGACGGCAGCACCTTGTTGGGCAAGTTCGCACAGTATACGTATTACGACCTTAGCGTTGTCTTGATCCAGCGCAGAGGTCGGCTCGTCTGCAAGAATGACACTCGGCTGTTTGAGCAGGAGCCTCGCGAGGGCGATTCTCTGCTGTTCCCCGCCCGATAGGGTGTAAATCTTTTTCTTCTGTGAGCCATTCATTCCGACGATGTCAAGTACTCTGTCGATTCGTTCATCCCGTTCCTTGCGATGCTCGCGCTTCTTCATTTTGAGGGGAATCTGCAGGTTACGCGATACATTCCACTGTTCGACAAGACCATAGTTCTGGAATAGAAATCCTATGTTGTCGCGAAGACACACTCGCTGCCCCTTCCGGCTCTTATGTAAATAACCGGAACGGAATGTCCCTTCGCTGTAAGTGACCGATCCTTCATCGAAGTCCTCCAACAAGCCGACGCAGTTGAGCAGGGTCGTCTTGCCTGCGCCGGACGGCCCGCTCACTGCGATTATGGAACCAGGTCCAGCGTCGAAAGACAGTCTCGACCATAACGTGTGTTCTGCAAATCTCTTGGTAAGTCCTTCGACTTTCAATGTCGGCTGCATGCCTGCGTCTGTCATATGCATCTCCCTCCGCACCGCGGATTCACGGGCGTTTGATGTCGTCGGCACGGAACCTTGATTCGTATGCCGATACGGTAATGGCCATGATGAGGCTGGATCCGGCGAAGAGCAATGTTCCAGCCACCAGATCCGCAACCTTGTTCATCGAGCCGATAATGCCGACTGCCATGAGGGTCAGCAGCACCCCGGTGTTCTGCATGATAAGGAAGCCTCCATGTCTTCTGAAAAACCCGTATCCATGGATGTATTGGACGAAGGAGAGTCTGCGTCGTCTTGCGCAATACGCGGCCGAGCACACAAGGATGGCCATCATGGCAGCGGCCAGACCGAACGATATGGCTATGATGTCCCCACGTTGCTCGTTGCGGGATAATGACAATGTATACGATACCGAGTCTTTGGAGTTGTCAATACCCTGGAAGTATCCGGAGATTCCATAATGGTCCAGCTCGCTTTGCAGGAGTTCCGGATCGGAGAACAATACACTATCGCTTGATGTGTATGACAGGTATTCCATGGGGCTGATTAACCCTGACGATGGGGATGTGACGGCTACCACCGGATCCTTCAAAGACAGCCTCTGCTGATCTTCCGCAGGCATGAACTGCGTTCCCGAGAAGAGGGATATGTCCTGGCCCGAGCGTGTACGGACCAGGACGCCGTGAGGGTTGCAGGAATATGATTTCTGTTTCCGGGTGACATCCCCTTGGCACATTCTCTTGAAATATTCGGCGTATTCCTTCAACAAGGCCCCGGGGTCCCCTTTATATGATGAAGGCACCAGGAGTGTGAAAGCCCCGACATCGTTTCCAACCACCCTGACCGGTTTCCCATCAAGCCCGGCAATGGGTTGCTTGTCGAGATAGTTCGGGCTCACTATCATCGAATCGGATCCATCCGGTTCGTAAGGATCATCGTTGCCATCAGCGGAAAAAACGGAGTCACCTTTATACCCGACCAGCATCGCCTTCCCCTTGCCGTCAAGATCCTCGATCACTTTCATCAGGGGAGGCGCTGTCCGGAGATTATCCTCGTGTGGGGTGTTGGTGTTGACTGACAACCTGAGGACATATTGATCCGAGATGCGAGACCACTGTGCCAGGGACCGGCTGGTGCTCTGTACCGCGCTGATTCTATTCAGGGACCCGCTGATGGTGCCAAAGAGAACAGCCACCACCATGAACTGGGCAAAACCCGCGATGATGCCATCACGGAGTTCGTTACCCTCTCCGTTGAGAACGGCGGGTATTCGATCGCGGAATGTACTGGCACCACCTAAAGCCAACGCTAGGAAGACAAGATATGCTGTCAATACAGCCACGGCGATAAACAGCGCTCGAAGGAGTCGCCAAATCTGGTGGAAGTTATTGATAAACCAGAGGAAAGGTAATCCCACTAAGGTAATTGTCACCAATCCCACGGCGAGTGTGGCGAGCAGTGACACCAGCTCGCCGACGAGTATCTTTCCACTGGTATAACCGTGCATCGCCTTGATCGCGTGTATCTTCCTGTTCCTGGACAGGGAATACGCGGTGGAAACCACCAATGTGATGGCGATGATAACGACTCCCGCCCAAAGGCCACCCCTCCCTAACGCGTATATCATCGCAGCTATCCAGAAGCCTCGTGACCAGAGGCTTTGTGGTTCGTCAACCACTATCCGGGAACGTGACAAAGCCTTGGCGAGCTGTCGCATATGCGACCTATCCGCATTGGTCGCATAGCTTCCGCGCAAGTCCTGGGTGGTAATCTCCTCAAAAGAAACTACTTTCGTTGACTGGTCACGTGTTGAAAAGGAAGGATAATCGTACCCTCCATTTCGTTGAAAAGACTTTTGATCACCCACAAAGGCCACGAGAACACGAGAATTCATTGAGTCACGAAATGAAGGCTGGATCTTGAAGACATTAATCCCCAAAGTTTTTGAAGCTTGAGCAATTGCACGCACGGCATCCGCCTTCGTCGCGGTATCGACCCTCTCGACGGTGAAAGAGGTACCAGTACCAGCTGGAAGCTCCTGGTCGATAGTGATAAGCATCTCGAATGTCACCACTATGGTGAGAATCAAGGAAGCCCAAATCGTCAACCGTTCAATCCAGTGAATTCGCAAATACCTCACCAAAACTTCCTCATCGTCTTCTCCTTTGAAGGCAAATATGATGGCGAAAAACCTTCCATCACGAGCTATCCTATCCCATAAATACAGCTGATTCATTCTGGCCTCTCACATATAGAGACCGTTCTTATGCCAGTGATACCGATGTGGAATCCGAACCGGTACGATGACGCTGGCTACTCCTGGAACAATACCCTTGCCGGAGTTCGAACAACACATACAAGACCAGTTTGCTTGGTTACACTCACACCATGAGCATGGGATGTTTTAGTGGATGTAGTGCGGAATCATGACCGGTCAGAAACCAGTCAGGAAATCACTCGATTGCGCATCGATAACGCCACCCTGAGAGCAGAGAACGACGGACTCAAACGGTTGCTCTCCGAACGGGAGAAGGTTGTGGCGCTTCGTGAACAGTCCTCCAGGCGTGAACCGTTCTGGCGGTGGTGGCTTCATCAGAAAGAGGCGAAACAACCAGCGAATGAGAGTAGCTATGAACGCGACATGGCCAAGGGCAGCGGGAGTTGCGTCGGCTCAGTGAACGGGTGCTCGGCCCCGTCGAGGAACAGTTTCTGTGGAATGCACGGGAGGCCGTAACACTCACCGGTGCCGCAGCGCGAGCACACGCCCTAAAGAGTTGATGGAGATGACCGGTGCCGACACCATCGAGCAGGCATGCGCCATCCTGCCCGGGAACTTCAAGGAAGACGAAACCGAATGATAAACCAACAAGAAAAAGTTCGCAGGCGATCAGCCATCGAAGACGGTCTGCATTCGGCGTATCTGGAAGGCGGCAGTGTCACCGACGCCATCTTTGCCGATGCCGAAGAATATATCAGATGAGCGCCTCGCGCGCAGAGCCAGTGTGAGTAGAAGGTGTTTACCGTTCCCTGCAGGCTGATATCAACCCCTCTTTCCGTACTGTGCTTAGTGCTATACGAGAACTCGGTGCAAACCTGACCATCACTGCAGCACAACCAATGTCCACCAACTCATAACACACAGCCTGTTATTACACATTGATAATTGGGTCATTTGATTGGCGCCTTCAATGAGCGTTCGTATTCCTGCAGCCATTCCTTAGTCACTGGTTCGATTCGTGTTCCGCCTTTGCCATCCGGATTGGCCATGAGTATGCGTATCGGCTCGCCCTTTCTGGCTGTACAGAAGGTGAATTCCACGTTGGTGGCGACCCCCCATTCACCTCTCTTGTTGAGAGCGATCATGGAGATCTCGCCTACCTTGCCGTAGCGGTTCCTCAGGAGATCGTCAAATCTGTAGACTGCGGAATCACAGGCTTCCTGCGGGCTCAAGCCGCTTCCCATCAGGGCGACGATCCGGTAGGAGAGGCATCCTTTCATGATGTCTTCTCCCAGCCCGGTGGCGGCCGCCCCTCCGATGGTGCTGTCCACATAAAAGCCCGAGCCGGGTAGGGGAGAATCGCCTACTCTGCCAGGTTCCTTCATGAAGAGCCCCGATGTTGATGTGCCGGCAGCCATCGAACCGTGCGCATCCAAGGAGATGGTCCCGACTGTGTCGTGCCCTCGATAGGGGCCGGCAGACTCCGGTGTTGTGGTCTTGGCGGCTGCCAGCTCCCAACGCTTTCTGGCCCTGTCCGTCAGCATATTGCACATTTCAAACCCGCTGACCTGGGCGTAACGAGTCGCCCCCTGCCCGACCAGAAAGCTGCTGGTATGGCGTCGACTCAGCTGCCTGGCCACAGATATGGGATGGAGTACATGCTGGATGCCGGCCACAGCGCCCATTGCCATGCTGTTCCCGTCCATGAAGGCGGCGTCCATCTCCATCTCACCTTCCCGGTTGGGCAAAGCACCATAACCGACGGAGGTGTAATCGGGGTTGGCCTCAACCTCTCGGATCAGTGTCTCGACAGCATCGCCCGCATGGCCATCCTCTTCAAGACCGGAATTTGACTTGACCATCCCTTCATAGGCCATCCGCCATGTAGCAATAGAGGCCCAGGTGGACTGATCGTGGCTGACTATCTGTGAGGATGAATCACTCATTTCCTTGGTTCTTTCTATCGGTGCGGTCGTTGACTGCTCTTGGGTGGATCACAGAAACTGTTTTTAAGCAGAAGAGCAGGCGAAACCTCAGCCGGTCGATGAATGATCGAGCTGATGGACCACGCTCCTGAGGGGACAGCCGTCAGTAGCGGGCTTACCTCGCCCGCATGCAGACAGCAACGATGTCCTCTGCCTTATCTCTTCCGTCAATGATAATTAATAAAGATACTTTTGTTTCGGAATGTCTTGCCAGCGCTCCTATTGCTTTATCAGCATCAGCTTTTGGTACATGCCTTAAGGCTGATTCAAAAGGCCGAGATCCAACAATTTGTTTGGTGATCGCTGGATGACAGATCCGGTTGATTCGGCGTGACGCAACACCTTCGGCATGTACAGTTTCCAATTTGATATATACTATTAACAAACTATTATCTCTTGAAATAGTTTGGGACCAAGATGGTCCATGGAATTGAGTTGTTTGCAGTACATGAGTGAATCAATCGCTCGCCATCGCGAAGGGCATGCGATGACAGTTCCGAGGAAGGGACTTTCATGGAGTCGAAAGAGCAACAGGTGAACACCAGTTCACCGATTTTGATGCTGGGCATCTTGTCCATATCGTTCCTGATGTCGGTTTCCAATGCCGTCTCAGGGACTATCCCGTTGATGAAGCAGTACTTTTCCAACATCTCGGAGGCCAACGTCGAGCTGCTGGTCGTCATCCCCACAGGTGGCGTCCTGCTGGGGACCTTGGTCAGCGGCCTCATATCCAATAAGCTGGGCAAGAAGTACACGGTCCTTCTGGGGTTGATAGTCTCCTTGGTCTTTGGCGTCATTCCAGCATTCTTCTACAATTATCCGGCCATATTCCTGTCGCGAGCCATGTTCGGCGTGGGCATGGGTATCTTCACCCCGCTGAGCGTCTCCTACATCACCGATGTCTTCCCTGAGAAAATCAGGAACAGGCTTCTGGGTTGGAGGAACTCCGTCGGAGCCATCGGCGATTCGATCATGCTCTTCATTGCAGGGTTCCTGATCAACATCTCCTGGCATGCCACCTATCTGGTATTCCTCTTCCTGATCGTGCCAATTGTCCTCGTCTCCCTTTTCGTCCCCAAGCGGCTTGACCGAGTCATCGTGGAGGATGGCAAGGAGGTTGAGGAGGACACCTCCATCAAGCCGTCCACCAACGGCGGCGTTATCCAGCTGGCCATTCTCTTCCTCTTCGTCTGCCTTTTCTATTCGGCCATCTCCCTGAAGCTGGCCAGCCATATGGTCGATTCACACATAGGCTCTGCAGCTGATGCCACCAGGATCTTCGGCTTCCTGGTACTCTGCTCGATCATCTCCGGCATCGCTTTCGAACAGCTCGCCAAGTGGTGCGGACGATACACCGTCTTCATCTTCGAGGTTTTGACGGCAGTGGTCATGATCGCCATGCCCTTCACCAACTCCATTCCGATCTTGCTGGTTCTGGTCCTGGTGGCAGGGTTCTGCAATGGCATCATCAATCCGGCTCTGACAGCCCGCATGGTGGCCTATTCGCCCAAGGGCTCCATGAACCTGACCACTTCGATCATCCTTATCGGCATCAACGTCGGCTCCCTGGTGGCTCCCTACTTCTTCCAGGCCCTGGGCGGGGTGATTGGCAATAAAGACCCAGGTTTCATGATCATGTGTGCAGGCATCTGCTACGTGATTCTGGCCCTTTACGATGCCTTCGTCGTCAAGAAGGACAAGCTGACCATCTGAGGCCGGTCATTGCGATTCGTGTCAATCAACAGAAACAGAGGTAAATAATGAGCGATACCGTGGAATGGTTCAAGCAGGCCAAGTACGGCATGATGATCCACTGGGGTCTCTATTCACTCCTGGGAGGAGAGTACCAGGGGAAGTCGTCGAGCAACTATGCGGAATGGATCCAATCCAAGCTCCAGATCCCCAACAAGGAGTACGAACGCCTGACCCAGGCCTTCAACCCGATTTATTTTGACGCTGATGCCATAGTCGACCTGGCCAAGCGCTGCGGCATGCAGTACCTGGTCGTCACTACAAAGCATCATGACGGCTTCGCCATGTACCGGTCGCTGGTGGATCCCTACAACGTCTATGACGCGACGCCGTTCCATAGGGATGTGATCGGCGAGCTGTCCCTGGCCTGCCGCAAGGCTGGTCTGCGATTTGGTCTCTACTATTCGCAGGATCTGGACTGGCATGAACCGGATGGCGGCGGATACCTCTCGAACGATATCGAGACGGCGGGCACCACCTGGGACAACAGCTGGGACTTCACAGGGGAGAAGAACTACGACCGGGCATTCGAGCACAAGATCATGCCGCAGATCGAAGAGATCATGAGCAACTATGGGGAGATATCGGTTGCCTGGTTTGATGTTCCCATGACCCTCAGCGACGAGCAGAGCCAGACCATTTACGATACGGTCAAGCGCCTGCAGCCTGACTGCCTGATCAATTCCAGGCTGGGCAACGGCCGCTACGACTACGTCTCTCTAGGGGACAACGAGATTCCCGAAGATTCGGACGCCAGCGACAAGGCCGCCTCGGACGGCAATGTTGACTACAACTCGATCGAAGGGTTCAAGCCCTCAAAGCTTGGCCTCTACGAGACCGCCGGGACCATCAACGATTCCTGGGGATTCTCCTACCATGACCAAAATTGGAAGAGCCCGCAGACCATTCACGACTACAAGGCCCATCTGAACAAGTACGGCATCAACTACCTGCTCAATGTCGGTCTGGATGGATTGGGACGCGTCCCTATGGCGGCCGAGCAGGCACTCCTGGGAGCGCGAGCTCTGGAGGCCTAAAGAAAACTGAATTCTGTGAATCAGCCAGAGGGTCTTGTCGGAAGGATGCCATTCCAATCCGACAAGGCTCTTTGCTGGCTGCTTGTTGAGCTTCACAGTCTGGCGACTTCACACAATCGGACTTCTGTGTTTGGGGGTCTATGGAGCCTATAAGTTCAATCATACGTATAGCGGTACTTTGACAACTGTGAAAGCTGATGTTTGATGAATACCGTGTTTGCGCGAACCTTTATTTTGGAAGGAATTTAATTGCTTTCGCTACAACAGAGGTGATTGTCCTACCGTTTTTTGCGACGAGACCACCTGCTGCCAACAAGCCTCCGCCGATGGTGCTTATGTTTTTCTTCGCATGATCTGCGCTGTCTTTCCTTTTTGCTAAACAGCGAGCGCAGTAAATGCCATCCGGGTTATCGATGAAAGTGTGGCATCCACGGGATCTGCATACGGCCATCAGTTTTGAGCCGCACTTTGGGCAGTAATCATAGTCTTTTTTATATTTGTCGTTCTTTTTGTAAGAGTCGCATTCCTGGTTGGTGCAGCCTCTAACGCTCTTCATGGCTCTCATCCTTTTCATCAGATACCTTAAGGTACAGGTGCTTCTCAGGTAATGCTAGGGCCTCGCTTAGATTGGAAACATCAAGTTGAAGTGCGGCTCGAGATCGCCAAATTCCCTGTTCTGTTCCTGTATCAGAGCGATCGCATTCCGCTAGAAGGCCCGCATTGTCTCCCACAGTCGTCTTTATGAAGTGTGAATATGTTTCCAGGGATTTCGCCATGGCCTTGGGCTCTCCTTGCTCGCAAAAAATGGCTGCTTTGGCAATCGACGCCTGGTGTATGGCAGGAAAGCAACTGTTGATGCTGTCCATTCTTTCATCGATGAGTTTTGTGCGTTTGCCTTTTTCATGCTCATAGTCGCCATTAGCGAGATATTTCACGTCAGACTCCATCTTCAGCTCGAGCTGGGCCTCTGCGTCCGATAGAGCGCGTAAGGACTGAGACACAAGGAGCTTTCTCAGAGAGTCGTCATCAACTTCACGGGCCTGCAGATAAAGGCGCATGCCGCTCTGCAGGAGGCCGAGCCTATCGCTCTGCTGCCCCTCGAGGACTTCCTGCACGCGCACATCTATGACTGCAATCTGATGGGCGATGTCTTCAAGCTGACCTTGGATTGCCCTGAGTTGTATGGCGTTCGCCGCTTGAACGGGATCAATTCCCCCGCTGAAATCCTCGCGCTTGATGGGCAGTTTCCTTCCATATCGCCCGTTAGGATCCAAAAGTTGGGCAAAGGTATTGCCTGTTCTATCGGCAGTCAGCTTGATGTCACCATTAGCGATGGCGTCGAGCGTATTTTTTGGAGCATCTACCACCAGGCGAAAATCACTATTCCTGGCCTTATATGCCAAGGCGAATCCGGAGGATTCGCGTTCCAGTGCATGAACTATGTCTTTAATGGCGGCATTGCTTTTATTGACGCCATTCCTTATTCCGTTCAGGAAAAATGCCAAAGGCGAGTCCGGATCGGCGTTGAGCTCAGATTCTTCAGGCTTCAATGAAACCCCCTATCGAAGGACATGCTGGCTGCACGCTAATACATGACGATAATTAATTAGATTATAACTGTCCGATACTCAAAGGCGCTTACAGCAATTGCTTTGTTCGTGGGTAGTCAGAAACTCAACCAAATATCAATGAATAGGCGGGGCAAGGTACTTGCAATGCCCCAGCCCAGCGTCGATCACATGGCTCTCCTGGTCAATACCAGCCTTGGCAAGGAAATCGAGGTATATGAGACTGTTGGTATTTCACAATAGCTGGGACAGTATTTGACTTCGGGGAGCTTAAGCTTCATGCACGTATCTGGTTTCAATGAAGACACTGCTCTGGTGCGTAGTTTTAGCGTTTACAGGTTCTTGGCATGGACCATCAGGTAGTCCCAGGCACGGGTGGGGAGCAGGGCATGAAGGGCGACCAGAGGTTTGGCTCCAAAGCCCAGAAGGTAGCGTGGACGGGGATGGCGTACAGTCGAAGCACGGACGATGGCCTTGGCAATGGTTGATGGTCGGGTCAAATGCCTGCTGGAGTAAAGCTTGCGCAATCCAGCAGCAGCTTGGAACCCTGACTTTCGATAGGCACTCTTGCGGGTGACCTTCTGAAGATGGTCGGCGGCGATTGCGCCCCAGTTGGTGGCGACGGCTCCGGGCTCGATCAGGACCACGTCGATGCCGAAGGGGCGGGCTTCCATGCGTAAAGCGTCGCTGAAGGCCTCTAGGGCGTACTTGGTGGCATGGTACCAGGCACCCATATAGGTGACCATCCGGCCAGCCATGGATGAGGTGTTGACGATCCGGCCGCGTCCGGCTCGGCGCATGGCGGGCAGCACCAGCTGGGTCAATCGGGCGAGGCCGAAGAGGTTGACCTCGAATTGTCGACGGACCTCGTCAATGGAGACCTGCTCGACCGGGCCATAGGAGCCGTAGCCGGCGTTGTTGACCAGCAGGTCGACCCGCTTCTCCTTCTGCAGAATTCGTGCGACGGCCTTCTCGATGGAGGCGGAATCGGTCAGGTCCATCTGCACGGCCGTCACCCCCTTGTCGGCCAGTGGCTTCAATCGTTCGACTCGTCGTCCTGCAGCATATACCTTGTATCCATGATCGGCGAGCATTCGAGCGGTTTCATACCCTATGCCGCTGGTGGCTCCAGTGACCAGCGCCACTCGATTGGTCATTTTCTCACCCCTTTTGACCAACACTTACAGGAATCCTGTCTCTTGCCTGTCTTTGAGGCACAGTATATGACAGCATTTCGTTGCAAGGACATAAAAAAGCCAGACGAGGGCGGTCTACCCGTCCACGCCTGGCAATGCGACCATAGCGAATACCTTATGCCTGCACCCTTTCCAGCAGGAGGTCGTTCAGCTCGGCAGCTGTTGGATAAGCCTTCTGGGTGCCACGGCGCGTGACGCTGATTGCAGCGTATCTGTTGGCGTGCCCCAGAGCGGTTGGCACATCCTCGCCCTGCGTGTAGTAGTGGGCGAACGAGCCGATGAAAGCATCTCCGGCGCCAGTGGTATCCACGGCTTCAACCGTGACTGCAGGCACCAGCAGCTCCTGGTCGGCGCTGACCCATAGGGCGCCCTTGCCGCCCATGGTGACAATCAGGTTGCCTACTCCGCGCCTTACCAAGTTCCGTGCTGCGGCCTTGATCTCGTCCAATGTCCCTGTGGGCATTCCGGTGAGCGTGGCCAGCTCGGTCTCATTCGGCGCGAAGAAGGCCACCCTGGAAACGTAGTCGATGTTCAGATCATCATTGGCTGGCGCAGGATTCAGCAGGACAGGCACGCCGTACTCCTCTGCCAGTTCGATGGCATGATAGTTGGTCTCCAAGGCGATCTCCTGTTGGAGAACGACCAGTTTCGACCCCTCGATCAGGTCTTTTTTATCGTCCAAGGCGGCAGGTGTGAGCTGTTTGTTGGCGCCTTTGACGATCAGGATCCGATTGTCGCCGCTGGTGTCCACAAAGATCGGCGCCACGCCGCTGCTTCCATCGGCGATGCCGATTCCATCAGAGCTGATGCCGTTGCTGCGGTAGTTCTCCAGCTGCTGTCTGCCGAATTCGTCCCTGCCGACCATGGTGATGAAGTTGACCTGTGAACCCAGACGGGCGGCGGCGATGGCCTGGTTGGCCCCCTTGCCGCCGAATCCCATCTCGAATTCAGGAGCTTCGACGGTCTCTCCTTCCACCGGCATGCGATCGACAAAGGTGGTCAGCTCATACATATTGGAGCCGATGACGGTGATGTCAGCCATAATGTTCTTTACCTTTCCAGGCCGGTGGTTACCAGGAATGAGCGTGTTTCCTGGGGCTTCAGGTGGATCAGGGTCCCTGCCTTCTCAGCGGCGGCGCGGCCCTCGGGCGTGCTGGTGCCGGGCAAAGCGAAGGCCGCCACCTGTTGATCGGCGTTGTACAGGATCCAGCGGGTGACGATGGGGAATTGCTCCGTGCTGAACCGTGTCAGGAAGTTGTGTTCGGCATTCAGATGGAGCCGGAACTCGGCCACATCCGTAAACTTGGTCAGGTTCTGGGAGAAGAAGACGATCTCAGGATCGTAGTGGCTCTCGTCGTTCAGGTCGTTGATCAGATCACCGCTGGCCTTGAGCTCTTCGTTGTAGGCCAGCCATTGCGGGGTGGGATGGACGTGGGCGGGAACGGTCTGGCGCAGACGGAAAGCCTCGTCAGGCACGTTCTGCTCCATATGCCCATCATGCACGTAAGCATAGTTCATATGGCACATGTACTGCAGAGGCATGGTCTGGTAGTTGGAGAGGTTGGTGACCTCCAGGCCGATATCGAAGAGTCCGGAATCAGCGTGCAGGGTTACGGCTGGCCGGCTCAGGTAGTGGTCGCCGAACCCTTTGACATATTCAAATTGCCCATGTATTGACATGGTCCCATCTCCGAATTCCAGCCAGGCACTGTCCATGCGGCTGGTCGGGGCCTCGCCGTGGAGTTGGTAGTCGTCTTCCGGGGCCGGTGTTCCGCCGCCGAGGAGCCCTGACGTGAACTGGAAGCAACCGTAGGTATCAGCTATGGCGGTGCCGGGCAGGGGTTGCGAGAACATGTCCTTCATCTTCATGCTGATCGAGTCGAAGACCGCATCCCAGATGATCAGGCCCATGTAAGGCAGGACGGTGAGCTGGCCGCGCGAGTTCTCCATGCGGACCGCTTCAACTCCTGACGGGTAGGTGAAGGTGACGGCTTTGAAATCATTGTCCTGATAGAGGGTGAATTCGGCCGGGCCGAACATGTCATGATTGAGGTGAAGTTGTTGCATGATTGGTTTTCCTTTCATTGGTTTTTCTCAGCGCCTTCAGCCTTGAAAGCGCGCATCTTTGCTGTGGAATAGACGCAGACGACCGCGAAGCAAACCACATCGACGAGGAAGGACAGGGACATGTTCGAAATGTCCGCGACGAATCCCTGCGCTACGGGGATGAAGGCCCCGCCCACGATGGACATGACGATGATGGCTCCCGCTGTTTCCGTGTGGCGTTTGTCGGTCACCGTATCCAAAGTCTGGGAGTAGATGGTGGCCCAGCAGGGTCCGAACAGGCCCGAGACGATGATGGCCGCATAGACGGCGCTCATGTTGCGCACCAGGAGGATGTAGACCAGGGCAGCCAATCCGAATGCCGAGAACCACTGCAGGACCCGGGAGGGGTGCATGGACTTCATCATGAAGTTGGCGATCACCTTGCCTATGAAGAAGGCCGCATAGCTGTAGACCATGAAGGTCGATGCCGAGCGCTCGTTGATCGAGGAATTGAGCTCCATGGCCAACCTGATGGTGAAGGACCACACGGCCGTCTGCATGCCCACATACATGAACTCGGTGAAAATGCCCCAAAGGAAGCGGCGATTATGCGCGAGATAAATCAGTGTCTCACCGATGCGCGCCTGAGGCTGCTGTTTGGTTGGATCCACCTTGGGCTTGCCTGAGGGGAATTGCGTCAGTGCGAAAAGCACCAGGGCGACCAAGAGGACGAAGATGATGTATTTGTAAGGCAGCAGCGTATGCTGAAGGGCGCGCTCGCCGAAGGCGATGCGGGCCTGTCCGTGAAGTCCCTTCATCTGCCTTTCCAGGCTTTGGCCGGCACCGAAGATCAGATATTTACCCAGCAGTATGCCGGCTATGGCACCCAACGGGTAAAAAGTTTCAGAGATGTTCAGCCGCAGGGTGGAAAACTTCTTCGGGCCCATTAGTGAGCTGTAGGTGTTGGCCGAGGTCTCCAGGAAGCTCAATCCGCAGGCCAAGGCGAACAGGGCGATCAGGAAGAATCCGTAGGTGGCCATGCGCGAGGCGGGGAAGAAGATCGAGCATCCGATGGTGTACAACGAAAGGCCGATCATGATGGCGACCTTGTATGAGGTTTTCTTGATGATGAGCGAAGCCGGTATGGCAATCAGAAAGTAGCCAAGATAGAAGGCCGTCTGCACAAAGGCGCTGGCAACATTGGACAGCGTGAAGATGGTTTTGAACTGTGTTATGAGTATGTCATTGAGGCTGGCGGCTGCTCCCCAAAGGGGGAATAGACAGGAGAGCAGGATGTACTGGAGCATGGGCGTCCTGTCCAGGTATCCATCATTCAATTCCTGTGCGTGCAGTTTGAACAGATGAAAGGTTGGCGATTGCATGAACCCCTCCTTGGGTTTGCATTCGGCGGCCGCTGCGTTGTGTCCGCCGAAAATATAAGAGTCGGCCCGGGGGCTGGCCCCCGGATGCCGAAGTCAGGCCTTGCCGATGATGGCCATGCTGGAGCTGGTGCCCAATCTTTCGGCGCCTGCCTTGATCAGAGCCTCGGCCTCCTGCCGGGTGTGAATGCCGCCGGCGGCCTTGATGTGGATTCTTCCCTTGACTGCTTCTTTAATGATTTCGATGTCGTGCACACTGGCGCCACGGCTGGCGAATCCGGTGGATGTTTTGACGAAGTCGGCGCCTGCGTCGGCCACCAGCGTGCTGGCCCGCGCGATCTGCTCATCGCTGAGCAGGGCAGTCTCGATGATGACCTTGACTACTTTTCCTGCCTGGTGGACGGTTTCGACGACCGCACGAATGTCCTCGGCGACCACGTCTTCCCGGCCACCTGCCATTTCGCCGATGTTGATCACCATATCCAGCTCATCGGCTCCGTTCTCGATGGCTTCCCGGCTTTCGGCGACCTTGCTGGCCGTGGTGTTGGCGCCCAAGGGGAAGCCGATGACGCAGGCAGTCAGGACATCCGACCCCTTGACCTGCTCATGGACGTGGGCAACCCAGTAGGGATTGACCATGACCGAATAGAAATGGTTGTCCAAAGCTTCGTCGATGACCTGGTCGATCTGCGCCAGCGTTGCGTCCGGCTTGAGCAGTGTGTGATCGATGAGGCGGTTGATCTGCATGGTTGTTACCTCCTTGTGGGCCTCACTGTAACAGTGAATGCACGGAAGTAAAATGCTGAGATGAACATATGTTCAAAAAAGGATGCTCAATCGCCGGCAGGCCGTGAAGCTCTTTTGCATGCTGGTTCCACACGACTGTAAGAAGGGAAGGGTTCATGATCGACGATGAACAGCACAGGAATCAAGCTGTCACAGTCTGCCATTGGTATTACGAGGAGGGCTTAGGCCAGAGCGCCATCGCCCGCAGACTGAACGTTTCCCGTCCCACGGTTTCGCGTCTTCTGGCATTCGCCAGGCAGCAGGGGCTGGTCCGCGTGCTCATAACTGATCCTCAGGCTGATTTGGAGTCCCTGGCAAGAAGGCTCAAGGTGGCCTTCGGCCTGCGCGAGGTCAGGCTGGCCTATGACTCGACCGGTGATGAAGATGCCATCAGGGACAAACTGGGTGCTGTTACAGCAGATTACCTGGCTGAGATCGTCGGCGATCACGACCGGCTGGGCATCAGTTGGGGGAGAACCCTCAAGGCTGTAGCCGATCACCTGCGGCCCAATGAGCACAAGGATGTATCGGTGGTGCAGCTGAAGGGGAGTGTCTCCGCGTCCGATTTCAACAACTATGCCGCGGATATCGCCCTGAAATTCGGCATGGCCTTCGGCACCACCACTACTGTGCTGCCCTTGCCGGTCATTTTCGACAATGCCTTGACTCGGGACATTGTGCTCAAGGATCGTTTCATAGACGAGATTGTTCGTCAGGGGGAACGGACCGATATCGCCGTGTTCACCTGCGGAACCGTTCGTGACGATGCCATGCTTTTCAAACTGGGATACCTCTCCCGCAGAGAGATCACCATGCTGCAGCACAAGGCTGTCGGCGATGTGCTTTCACGATTCATCGCTGCTGACGGCTCCATCGCGGATGACGGCATTGACGCAAGAACGGTGGGGATACAGCTTGATCGGTTGCGCAAGAAGCCATGCTCAATACTGGTGGCGGGAGGGCCTTCCAAGATAGCATCCATGCGGGCGGCACTTCTGGGCGGCTATGCCAACGTGCTGATTACGGATTCGCAGGCTGCCATGCGTCTGCTTGAGGAATGAGCGGGTCTCTGCAATTAAGGGGATTACGCCGTCTGGTGTGGCTCTTCAGATGCCTATCGCGTCCATAATCACGCAATGGCTTGGTCAAATAATGGTCGCCTTTTTGGATTGCTGAAACTTCGCTGTACGCTAATTGCTAATGCTGATTGTAGATTCCGCAGGAGGTTTCAGCATGCAGGGCAGACGATTTACCTATTGGTGGCACGGATTCGATCTGTGACGCCGCGTGCCTTGTAGGAACGGTTGCATGGATCGGAACCCACCGGCCCTGCAGTCGTCGACAGCATTTCCCGTGCATCGTCACCGCATAGTCGGTAGGGCAGCACCAGCGACAATGGTTGTAGTAACCGCATGGGAAAGGACAAGCCAATGACATTGGCGGATCATATGAATGCCAGGGTCAAAGCTCTGGCGCCGAGCGACATTCTTGAGTTCAACAAGGAGATTGCCGGAATAGACGGCATCGTGAAGTTGACCCTGGGGGAGCCGGACTTCTTTACTCCTGAGCACGTCAAGCAGGCGGGCATTCAGGCCATCCAGGACAACCGCAGTCATTACACTGAGAGTCGCGGTATGCCCAGCCTTCGCAAGGCGGCGGCCGACTATCTTCAGGCCAAGTACGGGCTGGACTACGACCCTGACACGCAAATAGTAATTACAGCCGGAGCCACCGGGGGCATCTTCTCGGGCCTGACCGCCATGATCAACCCGGGGGACACGGTCATCCTACCTACGCCCATCTTTCCGCTCTACATCCCCATTGCCCAGCTGAGCGGTGCCAGGACCGTCTTTGTCGACACCTCTGATGACGGCTTCATTCTTAAGCCGGACAAGCTGGAGGCCGCCATCGAAAACAGTGATGGTCCGGTCAAGGCCCTGGTGCTCAACTATCCGACCAATCCCACCGGGGTAACCTATGCCCGAGAGGATCTGGAGGCTCTGGCCCAGGTGGCGCGCAAGCACGGCTTCTTTGTGCTCAGCGATGAGATCTACGCCGAGTTGACCTACCAGGGTACCCATGTGTCCATGGGCACCATCCTGCCCGAGCAGACAGTCGTGCTTGGCGGGGTCTCGAAATCCCATGCCATGACTGGATGGCGGGTCGGCATCGCCGCTGGCCCCGCCGACGTCATTGACCAGATCAGCAAGGTCAACGAGTTCACCATCACTTCGGTAACCACCAACGCCCAGTATGCAGCCCAGGAGGCGTTGACCAAGGGCATGAACGACACGGATCCGATGCGCGAGGCCTACCGCAAGCGGCGGGACTATCTGGTCAAGGCCCTGCCCGAGGTCGGTCTGGATGTGATCGATCCCAAGGGTGCCTTCTATATCTTCGCCCGGCTGCCCGAGGGCATGCGCGACAGCTGGAGCTTCGTCTACGACCTGGCTCGAAAGGCCAAGGTGGCGGTAATTCCCGGAGCAAGCTTCGGGCCAGGGGGCGAGGGCTACGTCCGCATCTCCTACGCGGCCTCCATGGAGGATCTGCATACCGCCGTGGAGCGGATTGGCGACTACATGCGTGAAAATCGCAGCTGATATCTCTGACGATTCAAATTACAACCATCAACGAAGACAGTTACCAAGGACTAGAAAATGACTAGCATTCTCATGTATTCAGTACGCCCTGACGAGCAGGAGGCCATTCAGGCCTGGGCTCAAGCCAATGACATTCAGGTGGACACCACTGACCACGATCTGGGGATGAAGACCGTGGACATGATCAAGGGTTACGACGGCATCGTCATCCAGCAGCACGCGGCCCTGCCCGAGCCGGAGCTCTACCAGCGGCTCAAGGACTACGGCCTCAAGCAGCTGACCCTGCGAATCACCGGGTATGACATCGTCAACCTGCAGGCCGCTCGGGAGAACGGGCTGGTCGTGACCAACGTGCCTGCCTACTCGCCCCGGTCGGTCTCCGAACTGGTCCTGGCCCAGGTCATGCGTCTGGTCCGGCATCTGGGGGAGGCCAGCGCTCGCGAGGCCAAGGACGACTATACCTGGGATGGGCTTCAGGCCCATGAGATCCACAACCTGACCGTGGGGATCATCGGAGCCGGCAAGATCGGATCGGCCGTGGCCAGGATCTTCCGGGCCCTGGGCTCCACCGTCATCGCCAACGATCCGGTTCACCGCCCCGAGCTGGCAGACACCCTGGATTACGTCGATCTGCCCACGCTTTTGAAGCGGGCCGACATTGTCACCGTTCATACGCCGCTGGACGAGACCACCCACCATCTGATCAACGCACAGGCCCTGGATGCCATGAAGCCCTCGGCCTTCCTGATCAACGCGGCCCGCGGCCCCATTGTGGACACCCCGGCCCTGATCAAGGCCCTGCAGACCAAGTCCATCGCCGGTGCCGCCATCGACACCATCGAAGGGGAGGCCGGCATCTTCGAAAAGGACCTGAGCGGGACCAAGGTCGACAACCAGGCCCTGGAGACCCTCAAGGCCATGCCCAATGTGGAGGTCTCGCCCCACATCGGCTTCTACACCGATGCCGCCGTGACCGCCATGGTCAACATCTCCCTGAACGACGTGAAGACCATTCTGGAGGGCGGCACTAGC
This sequence comes from Bifidobacterium sp. VU/mBH4 (B4), assembly GCF_058199535.1. NCBI lineage: Bacteria > Bacillati > Actinomycetota > Actinomycetes > Bifidobacteriales > Bifidobacteriaceae > Bifidobacterium > Bifidobacterium sp. VU/mBH4 (B4). The sequence goes on from NZ_JBVPQJ010000002.1 coordinate 113,238, forward strand.
GAGCATCAGGTGGACTGACCCTATTATTTCCGCGACCCGGACCGGGCGCCGACCTGCTCAGTCGGTATTCTGAGCAAAGGTGATGGTGCCCTGGTCCGGGTCCATGCTTTCCACGATGGCCAGGGACTTGAGGTTGTAGCCCTCTTTGCGCAGAGTACGGCCGCCCTCCTGGAACCCCTTCTGCACGGCGATGCCGATGCCCTCGATGACGACCTTGGCATCATGGATGATCATGTACAGGCCATCAGCATCGAGCTGGGTCTGCCTGACAAGATTTTCTGGTGTCATCCTTTCCCTGTCTTGGCTTTGGCATTCGCTTCATAGGCAACATTACTGTGGAGCAATTGTATCTTCTGAGAGAAGTGGATTTCATCGTTCTTGAGAAAATGACCAAGGCCAGTCTGGACAAGGACATCTAGCAGTACCAGGTGGTCCCTTCTGTCCGATGCCCACTCCGTAGGTGTTCAGGGTGATGAACGCGCGCCAAGGGTTCAACTATCGTTCTGTGCCTTAATTCAGAGGATGCGACGACAACTGATTGGTTCAGGCTTCCCTGCCGATGCGTTTTCTATCCGCCACCTCCAGCTGGAAGGAACTCTCAGCCTTGGTAGCAACCGTGTGGTTTTGGATGCCGCCTACATGCCAACGAGAACCATTGAGCAGGAATGGTGCGGTATCGCTCTAACGTATACTTCAACTTTTTTACGTCATATAGTATCAGATTCTCACATGTTCTTATGCGGTTGACAGTAGGCACTAGAGTTTTCGGTTATAGGATTACTTTTCTATCGAGCAGTGGAAGAAACTCGTTCTTATCAGATTTTAAGGGTTCTCTGTAATTCCTGTTTTAAACGATAAAGTATGTGTAGCGGCGAAGAGCAGTTTCTCGGCTGATGTCAACTTTATTATGCTTATAAGTCAATTAAATACTATTAACTATGGTAATGACGTTCTCATGATTCTCAGCCGGTTGCCTACGAAGTCGTTGTTGTACGGTCGTACAGCTCTTATATTCATCCGACAAACTTCGAAGAATCAAGAATGAGGTATGAGGGCACTTGGGTGCGGGAGAGAGGGAAACCATAGCAGTATTTTGCAGTTTTAAGTAGCTAAAGATGATATTGCACTGTTTTACAGCAAAGTTGCCATCGTCGAGTCTGCGGAAGCTTTTGTACAGTGTTTTGTAGTCATGGTGATCGTTAATTTACGTTTTTGCTGCAGACATAAATCCGATATTTGTTAGTCTGCCGTAATTTAGGAGCATGCTTATCGGGATACGCTTATCGAATTATGGGGAAGTAAACAGCTTGATTATAACCAAGCACTACCTTTACCTATTTCTCGTATTGTTGCGATGCTGGGTCTTTTGAGTAGTATCCGCTGATTTAGCGCTGAAACTAACTTTGAGCGCTAGAACACTCACTGTTAATGTTCACTTATTCTCTGTAAAGTTAAATACAAAGTGCTGGCGCAACACTGTTTTACATATCCATTTGTAGAAGTGAACGTTTGTGAAGAAAACAGGCCTTAGATTTCGAAGTAACGGTGGATTCCCATACAGATATAAGCGAGCATCCCCCCCCCCCCCGTAGTTTTTGCAAGGCTCATCTTGCTTTAGGTGTGCAAGCCAAATCATTGCAAGTGTCGTGACGATTGGTATCCTTTTCTGGGCGGAATTCTGTAACTGTGGTTCAGCAATGAACGATTGTTTATATGTGCTGTCTTCAAGTTTGACTTTGATAGTGGTGCTTAGCGCTTTTGTATTAGCAGCATCCGTTCACGCAGTACGGATGGCCACTTGTTGATAGATTCTTGGATTTGTATAATTAATCATGATTAAATGTTTGTGACTACATACATGGAAGTAAGGGAAATGTCCAGAAAACTAAATATGACGCAGGCTACGATTCGTAACTTCGTTGAAAGTGAACGTTCTCGGATTGATGAGAACATGGGCGCTGATGAAGCATTTGAACGTGTCGTTGCTCAGCAAGTTTTGACTCAGTATCTTCTTGATGATGACGAAGTAACAAGAGGTATGACCGATGGTTGGGGCGATGGCGGTTACGACGGAATATTTATATTCGTTAATGATGATCTTGTGAACGGCGAAGATCCTAGATCTATTACAATTGATAGCAAAAGTCGAATCGATATTCATCTTATACAATCCAAAAATCAAACTCGTTTTTCGGAATCCATTGTTCAAAACTGGAAAGTTTCTTTTCCGAATCTTGTAGAGACAGACGAGCCAGATAAAGACAGGTACAACGAGGCGGTAATTGATCTATTTAAACTTATAAGATTTATTTTAGAGCAGACTATCAAAAAGCGACTTCAGGTTTCAATTAATTTTTGGGCGGTTTCTTTAGCTTTGGAAGTTCACCCAAATCTCTTGAAGCAGGCAGAAGAACTAAAGAAGTGCGTAGAATCCATCATCCCTTCTAAGAACACATCTGTTCATGTGGATTTTGTACCAGCCAAATACTTGTTTGAGTTTATTGAGGAAGCTCCAGATGAAACGGTGAGTTTAAAAGCTACAAAAGAGCCTCTATGTCCTGATGAGTCAAGTGCGATATTGACTGTCCTACTTGAAGATTATTTTTCGTTTATAACAGACGAAGACCATAATCTTAAGAAGTCTCTTTTTGAAGCGAATATTCGTGATTATCAAGGAAAAGTACATGTCAACAAAGCAATTCATGAAACACTCGAAAATAAGTCTGATATTGACTTCTGGTGGCTTAACAACGGAATCACGATTGTCGCTGATAAAGTGGCGCGTGATATGGGGAACTCAATTTCTTTGACTAATCCCAGAATTGTAAATGGGCTTCAGACGTCCAATGAGATTGCTCAGTACTGTAAATCGCAAAAGAGCCTCGCTGATAACAGGACTGTTCTTATTAAGTGCATTGCTACCAGTGACCATGAGACTAGGGCAAAAATAATACAGGCAACGAATAACCAAACATCTATTCCCCCTGCATTCCTCCATTCACTTGAGACGATACACTTACAAATAGAACGATATTTCAGTAGCCGAGGTCTTCACTATGATCGCCGGAAGAGCACCGGCAAAAACAGCGGCTTGCCTGCAAAGGACATTATCTCTATTTCGTTTTTGGGGCAATGTCTTATTTCAACGCTTCTTGGACAGCCTGATTATGCTCGTGCCAGGCCAGCGCAAATACTCGGCGATGAGAGGAAATACGCGAAGATTTTCAATGAGCGAATGCCATTGGAGGCGTATTATAGGTTAGCGCGGACAAGCGCTGACATAAAGCAGCTAATTAAAGGTTGTGGGTTGACTCGAGGGGAACAAAACGACCTACTATTTCATACGATATATCTTTATTGTGCTAAGGATGCAGGTTCTTTGGATTTAGATTCGGATGACCTTGTAAACTTGCATCAGCCTGAAGCGAAGGATTTTGAAGAAGTCGTCAATTTGGCGAAATCAGTTTATTTGGAAAACGGTGGGAATGCTCAAACTGCGAAAAACGCTTCATTCGTCTCGAGTCTCCGGGAAAGAGCAGCTGCTAAGTGGGGACTTCAACAGTTTGCAGACAACAGGAAGCAGGGTTAGACAGTTATATATTGAGTTACCAGCATATTAAGGATGGACATTGATTGTGATCTGATTGGCTTGGCCTGCTCGGGAACGCACAATAGATACGAATCAGCTTCGATACTGAGTGGTTTAAGGGTTAAATTTAGCTATATCTCTGAAGTGATGTAACTCTATTTGAATGGTTGTGCAGTGCGTTAGTTGTGCAGTGCGTTAGCTGACTTATATAAAAGGAGCAGCGGGTATGTCTTCTTTTATTTGAGCTGAGTACGGATATAGTTGTTGAGATCTCTTTATGCTAGAGATATTTGATTTCTCTATTTATGACTCGAGATTCACTTGGTGTTTACATTATTAAAGGTCTAGATAGCATTTCCGAGAGGGTCAGAGCCAAAAAACTATTATCCAAATATTTGAACGGACTCCTGAGTCTGGCCAAGCACTCTATTTGTTCTACATATGGAGTTAGACAATTCTTCGATTTTTTTGGCAGAAGGGGGTACATCTGCCAAATTGATGTGAGCTATTACATTGGAATGTCATCGTGTAGCACGTGAACTAACTGGAAAAGTGTTAAAACGTCTGGTGGACTAATTCATCCGACGCTGTGGTTGCTTTTGATCGGTTCTAGCTGAAGAAGCGTTTCAATCCTCATTGGAAGCAAAGGTGATGGTGCCCTGGTCCGGGTCCATGCTTTCCACAATGGCCAGGGACTTGAGGTTGTAGCCCTCTTTACGCAGGGTGCGGCCGCCCTCCTGGAAGCCCTTCTCCACGGCGATGCCGATGCCCTCGATGACGACCTTGGCGTCGTGGCAGATGTCGATCAGACCGTGCAGGGCGTTGCCCTTGGCCAGGAAGTCGTCAAGGATCAGCACATGCTCGCCCTCCTTGAGGAAGCGCTTGGCCACGATGACGGGGTACTCCCGCTGCTTGGTGAAGGAGTAGATGCGGGCCGTGTACTGATCGCCGTCAAGGTTGATGGACTGGGTCTTCTTGGCGAAGACCACCGGCACGTCCCCGAAGTGGCGGGCAGCCAGGCAGGCGATGCCGATGCCGGATGCCTCGATGGTCAGAATCTTGTCGATCCGGTGACCGGCGAACAGGCGGGCCCATTCAGCGCCCATGTGGTCGAAGAGCCGCACGTCGCACTGATGGTTGAGGAAGGCGTCCACCTTGAGTACATTGCCAGGCTTGACCGTGCCCTGGCGGCGGATTCGCTCCTCAAGTTCCTGCATGTCATCGTCCTTGTCGTCATGAATGCGGGGCCCCTATGGTCCCGACGGATAGACACCAAGATAACCCGGTTCTGGGACTGTGGCCCGGCTGCCCTGGTCCGCCAGGTTTCACCTCCAGCGGATTGGAGTGTCTTCCTGGCGTGTCAGCCCGTCAATGCGCGGATTCAAGGTCCTGACTATTACAGTGAAAATTGACCACAATGGTCACGCATCGTTGCGGTGCGTTCAAGGACCTAAGGAGGACCATATGGGGATTCTGGATGATGCAAAGGATGCCATGAAGTCTGCCGGCGAGAAGATTTCCGATGTCGCTGGCGATGTAAAGGACACGGTTATGGACAAGGCATCCGATGCCAAGGACGCCGTTGCCGATAAGATGGGCGACGCCAAGGACGCTGCCCAGGACAAGATGGGCGACGCCAAGGACGCCGCCTCCGACAAGATGGACCAGGCCAAGGCCGATGCCAAGGTCGGCAAGGCCAAGGCTGAGCAGGGCGCCACCGAGGCTGTCAACAACGCCAAGGACCAAGTGCGCAACTGACTGGGTCATCTCGACTTCCCCGACGAAACCCCGTTCGCTTTCCCTATTCTCAAGGCGGACGGGGTCTTTTATGTCTGCTGGTACGTCTGCTGGCTAACCCATGAGCCAAGATCGATGACACCGCTTTGTGGTAGAAATAGTTGTTTGCCGGGTGTGCGCCATCCGGCCTGAGACGGTGACCGAGACCAGATGGCAAGAGGTGGCTTGTGAACGAGGAACCGGACTTGATCCAGCGCAGCGCCAAGGAGCTGCTCAAGGGGCTCAACGATCGACAGGCCGAGGCAGTGCAATACCAGGGGCCGGCCCTGCTGATCGGTGCAGGCGCAGGCTCGGGCAAGACCAGGGTGCTGACCCGCAGGATTGCCTGGATCCTCAGCCAGTTCGGCGCCTGGCCCAGCCAGATCCTGGCCATCACCTTCACCAACAAGGCGGCATCCGAGATGCGCGAACGTCTGCGCCGGTTGATTGGGCCCGTGGCCGACCGCATGTGGGTGTCCACCTTCCACTCGGCTTGTGTGCGCATTCTGAGGCGGGACGGCAAGGAGATCGGCCTGCGATCGGGCTTCACCATCTATGACACAGCCGATTCCGAGCGTCTGATCAAGCTGATCGGCAAGGATCTCAACATCGATCTGAAGCGCTACACTCCCAGAAACATTTTGAGCCACATCTCCGACTACAAGAACAACCTGCAGGATTGGCGCACACAGCTGCAGGAGTACGCCCCCGACTACCGGCCCGGGCAGCGTGGCCAGCAGATCACCGCCCGCTTCGGTAACGAGGAAGAGCTCTACTCCGTGATCTACGCCGAGTACGAGCACCGGCTGGCTCAGGCCAATGCGGTCGACTTCGACGACCTGATCGTGCGCACGGTTCAGCTGCTCCAGCAGTCCCCGATGGTGGCCCAGTATTACCACCATCGTTTCCGTTACGTGCTGGTGGACGAGTACCAGGACACCAACCATGCCCAGTACGTGCTCATGCGTGAGCTGGCCGGTGCCGATGCTGGCGAGCAGGATCAGGCCTGGATCACCGTGGTGGGCGATTCGGACCAGTCCATCTATGCCTTCCGAGGGGCTGACATCAGCAACATCAGGGACTTCGAGAAGGACTTCCCCGGAGCCCGGACCATCCTTCTGGAGCAGAACTACCGTTCCACCCAGACCATTCTGGATGCAGCCAACGCCATCATCGTCAAGAACGAGGGCCGCAAGCCCAAGAAGCTCTGGACCGCCCTGGGCAAGGGGGAGCCCATCGTGGGCTATGCCGCCGACAACGCCCAGCAGGAGGCTGCCTGGATCGCCACCGAGATTGCCCGGTTGCGCAGCGAGGAGGGCATTCCATACTCCGACATGGCCATCATGTACCGGGCCAATGCCCAATCCCGCGCCTTGGAGGAGGGGCTCATCAACGCTGGCCTGCCCTATCAGCTGGTGGGTGGGACCCGTTTCTATGAGCGCAAGGAGATCAAGGACGCCTTGGCCTACCTGCACGCCATCGCCAATCCCCAGGACGATGTGAACATGCGGCGGATACTCAACGTGCCCAAGCGGGGTCTGGCCGCACGTGCCGAGGCGGCGGCGACCTCCTATGCGGATCTGCATCAGGTCTCCTTCTGGGAGGGGGTGCAGCATATCGAGGAGGTGCCCGGTGCCTCCACGCTGATGGTCAAGCGGATGAAGGCCTTCAGGGATCTGATCACCTCCCTGACCGGCTTTGCCGCAGAGCACGATACCAAACCATCCCAGATTGTTGAGAAGGTTCTGGAGGAATCCGGCATGCTGGACGAGCTGCGCAAGTCGGTCGACCCGCAGGATGCCTCCCGGCTGGAGAACCTTGGCCAGCTGCAGTCAGTGGCCGCCGAGTTCGAGCAGAAGACTCCTGACGCGACGCTGGCGGGCTTCCTGGAGACCACGGCACTGGTGGCCGACTCGGACCAGCTGCCGGGCCTGGGCGACGACTCGGGCAAGGTGACGCTGATGACCCTGCACACGGCCAAGGGCCTGGAGTATCCGGTGGTCTTCCTGACCGGCATGGAGCAGGGAACTTTCCCGCACTCTCGCTGCCTTGAGGATACCGATGAGATGCAGGAGGAGCGTCGACTGGCCTATGTGGGCGTGACCCGTGCCAAGAGGCGTCTCTACCTGACCCGGGCGGCCGTCCGCTCCCAGTGGGGGCAGGTCAACGAGATGCTGCCCAGCCAGTTCTTGGATGACATTCCTGACGATCTGATCGACTGGAAGCGTCGACAGGCCGGCAACGAGCGGATGCGCGCGGGCTGGGACCTGGGTGATGATGAGGACGAATTCGGCGGCTTCGAGGATGAGAGCGATGGTCGCGCATTCGGTCATCGTTCATTCGGCGGGTTCGGCTCCGGCTTTGGTTCGGCACGCAATGGATACGGGCGCTCGCGGACCTCCTCACAGCGCTCGTTCGGATCATCAGGATATGGCTCTCGTAGCTCCTCCAGAAATGGAAGGGTCACGACCCGGCGGAGCACGACAAGCTCGTCGTCAACCCCACACGCTGGCAGGGCCTCAGCCCAGCCCAAGTCGAACGGACTGTCCATTCAGGACTTCTCCCTGGGGGACAGGGTGGCCCATGACCAGTATGGCCTGGGCAAGGTAGTCGATATTCAGGACAAGGGGCATAACTCGGTCCTGACCGTAGACTTCGGTTCCGAAGGGACCAAGAGGCTGATGCTGCGCTTGGCGCCGATCGAAAAGCTCTAAAGGATCGAGACTCCAAAAACTGTATGCTCACGACTCTTGTGCAGACAGCCATTCCACGGCGAGTTGGGTGCGGTTGGCCAGGTTGGTCTTGGCCAGAATGGCTGAGATGTGATTGCGGACGGTGCCCTCGCTGAGATAGAGACGCCTGGCGATGGCCTGGTTATCGAGGCCGTCGGCCACCAGAGCGACGATTTCACGTTCGCGGTCAGTCAGGGTTTGGAAGCGCCGGGGAACAGGCTCAGCTGCATCCTTTGTATCCTTTCGCGCTTGCTCATCCTGTTCGCCAAGCGACAGGTTGGCAACAGCTTCAGCTCCAAGAACCGTCTGACCGGCCATGACGGCTTGGAGGGCCGGCACCACTGAGGCCACGTCCTGCTTGATCACATAACCCTTGGCACCCAAGGCCAGTGCGCGGGAAATATACTCCTTGTCTGCAAAGGTGGTCAGAAAGAGCACCCGGGCAGTCGAATCCATGGCGAGGATGCGCTCCGCCGCCTCCAGGCCGTCCATGCCAGGCATCTGCACATCGAGCAGCAGTATGTCAGGCCTGCGACCAGCGGCCTGAAAACTCTCGAGGGCTGATTGACCGTCATTGGCGGTCCAGAGCACATCTGCGGTGCCGGTTGCCGTCAGAATCGTTGACAGGGATGAGCAGACGATCGGATCGTCATCAGCGATAGCGACTTTCATGCCATGACCTTCTTATCTTCTCCATGCTCAGCTGTGCTGCGGTCGGACCAGGGTTCCTTGGGCAAGGATACGAAAACCTTCCATCCTTGTCGGTTGGGACCGCTGTTGGCCGTGCCGCCCAAGGCTCTGGCCCTGGCTTCCATATCGGCCAGCCCCATGCCGCGGCTGTCTGGCTGTGATTGCTGAATGCCGCCGTCGTCCTGCACCACCATTTGCCAGAAGGCTGGAAGGTCGCGCAGAATGACTTGCGCTGAACTCGCCGAAGAATGGCGGACCGTATTGGTAAGGGCCTCGCGGACGATGGTGGCCAGGCAGCGGCTCACTGGCGCGGGAGCCGTCTCGATGCCGTTGTTCAGATCGACCTTCAGCCGCCCCATAGAAGCCTCGGAGCTGGCATCCTCCATCTGGGATGCGAAGTCGGTGCCCTCATCCTCCAAGTCATGCACCGAACGACGAATTGTGGTCATGGCCTCATTCAGGGTCTTGCCGACATCATCCAGTATCCGCTCGGTACTCTGATCGCCCTTGCTCTGCGCAACCACCCGGCCAGCCTGGACTTGCATGATGGCTCGGGTGAGCAGGTGGCCCACATTGTCATGAATATCTCGGGCGATCCGGGTCCGCTCGGATAAGTGCGCCATTCGGGTCGCCTGGGCCCGCTCCTCGTCCAGGTCGTTGATGCGGCCGTGCAGTTGGCGAATCCGGTAGCGTTCGGTGTCCTCAATCTGCCAGACACGCCCCTTAGCCACGGCCAAGTGCGCACATGCCAGTCCGCCGGCTTGTGCCAGTGCTGATGTCAACAAAGCCAGTAGGGCATAGCGCTGGGTGAGGCCTGTGAACAGTATGAGGTCGGCCATGGCCGGTATTAGCCAAAAGAAAGCCGTCAGCAAGGCCAGGATCAACCTGGGCCGGGCCAGCCCAGCGGTCTTGGCCTGGGAGTCGTTCATGCCGGCTGATCCGGTAGCCGGGACGATGCTTCCGAGTCCGACCCCCGCTTCGAAGGCCAGGGCCGGCAAGAAGAAAATCCAGTCTGGAATGAACGTTGCCAAAAGCGACACCAGAGCACCGCCCCAGATGGAACCTGGCGATGGCAGCAGCCATTCACACAGGGCTCCTGCGGCTACCGAGGCCAGGAGGCCGGCGATCAGGGTTCCTGAAACCCCTGAACCATACCATGATCCGCATAAGGTCCCCAGACCAAGCAGGACCAGCCAGCCAGCTATCCTGCCCATGAATGTCTCCTTGCCCTGTTGCCTATTGCCTCAAATAGTAATTCTCGGGCTACCCGTTCCTGCGCCTAGGCGCATGCAGGACCACCCATGACAAATGTCATAGGTCTGATTTGAGCATCCACAACTTTGGTGACGGCTGTCATGGTGTCGGGCCAGCCCTGGCTGGGATGATGGAGTTATGAACAGTTCACGTGAGCAAGAGCCGGCCTTGCAGGTCAGCGCATTGGTGAAGCGCTACGGTGACATGGTGGCCTTGGACCACTTCGATATGGAAGTCAGCCGAGGTGAAGTATTCGGACTGCTTGGCCCCAATGGTTCAGGCAAGTCAACCGCCATCAACTGCATCCTGGCCCTGCTCAGCTTTGAGTCGGGAACGGTTCGCATATTCGGGCAGGAGATGACCCCGACCTCCTACGACCTCAAAAGTCATATCGGCGTGGTTCCACAGAATGTGGCCGTCTTCAACGAACTGAGCGTGCAGGAGAACATCGACTATTTCTGCTCCCTCTATGTGCCCAGGAAGGCCGACCGCAAGAATCTGGTCGAGCAGGCCATCGACTTCGTGGGGCTGGGCGAATTCCGCAAGTTCCGACCCGGCAAACTGTCTGGCGGTCTGCTGCGCAGGCTCAACATCGCCTGCGGCATCGCCCATCAGCCCGACCTCATCTTCTTCGACGAGCCCACCGTCGCCGTGGACCCCCAGAGCCGCAACGCCATACTGGAGGGCATCGAACGGCTGAACGCCCAGGGGGCCACCGTGGTGTACACCAGCCATTACATGGAGGAGGTCGAACAAATCTGTACACGGATCATGATCATGGACCACGGCCGTCAGATCGCCCTGGGCACAGCCGAGGAACTCAAGGGCATGGTCCAGGCCGGCGAGCAGGTCACCGTCGAGACCCTGGACCTGCAGGAGTCCACACTGGCCAAGATCCGCGCCCTGCCCCTGGCCCAGTCCGTCGACTATGACGGCAAGGAGCTGGTCATCCACTGCCGGCAGGGCGAGCACAACCTGCAGGATGTGCTGACGGTCTTGGAATCCACCCAGACCAGCTACGGCCACCTGACCAGCCGTCCGCCATCCCTGAACGATGTGTTCCTTGAACTGACCGGCAAGGAACTGCGCGACTGAGCGCGGTTCGTAGGCTCAATTGCCGTAAGGAGCACCTATCCATGTGGAACTCATTTCTGATCAACGTCAAGACCTCGATACGCAGCACCTCCTCCCTCTTCTGGGTTCTGGCCTTCCCGGTCATTCTGGCCGCTCTGATGCTGGGCATCATGAGCAACCTGCAAGACGGTTACACTGCCGAGGCACAGCATTTCGCCATAGTTTCGGACGCCAACTGGAAAGCCAGCCCAGGTGCTGACGAACTGGTCTCATCGCTATCGAAGAAGCCCAAGGCTGGGTCTGACGACACTCAGCTGCTTATCCCGACGACAGTGGCTTCCAGGGAGGAAGCGAACACGCGTCTGGATAGCCGGAAGGATATTGGTTACCTGTACGCGGGCTCTGACGGACTGGTCAACATGGTCCTGTCCGACCGCGAAGCCGCCAGCATCCAATCCGATGCAACCGCCTCAGAAGGCATAGCGGTCTCCATTCTGTCCGCCTCGCTGGGCAGTTTCAACCAAGCCAACTCCGCAAGGGCAGCCATTGCCTCACCAAGCAATCAAATTCTGTTGCAATCCGGCGGACCGACCTACACCAAGCAAATCCGTCTGACGCACATCCACCCTTCTATGACCGCGCCCTACTTCTTCGCTGTGCTGGCTATGGCCTGCCTTATCGGTGCCAGCACCGCTGCCGAGATGATAGCCAAGACTCAGCCCAATCTTTCAGCCTTGGGAGCCCGACGAGCCAGTTCTCCCAGCCCCAAGTGGCGGCAGGCAGCGGGCGCCTTCCTGGCCTCCTGGCTCTTCTCCGCAGTCAGCCTCCTGGTCGCCTACATCTTCGTCCGCACAGTCTGTGGAGTGCAAACCGGTGGTCGTGACCCGATAGCCCTCATAGCCATCGCTGTGGGCACCTTTATGGCTACCGCTTTTGGTTCTATGATGGGCGCGATTCCCAAACTCCCCACCGAGACGAAGGTTGGCCTGGTCATAGGCATCGACTGCACCCTGAGTGCCTTTATCGGTCTCTACGGCAGCCTGGCCATGGACCTGAACAATGCCATCCAGGAGCATGCTCCGATCCTTCACCTGATCAACCCAGTCAAGCAGGTCTCCAACCTCTTCTACGACATCGTCTACTACGACAGCCTGGCACCCTTCGCCCGCACCTGCGGCATTCTGATCACTATGGCTGCCATCTTCCTGGCCATCTGTGGTCTGCTCCTAAGGAAACAACGGTATGAATACTTGTAAAACAGCGCTGCGCGTCATCTGGGCGCATAAGTTCTACCTCCTCCTGTATCTAGTGGGCATGAGCCTGATCATGATTGTCATCGGTTCCACGAACATGCAGGCCGCGGTACGTGCCAATACCTCAAGCTCGGTTGGTCGCTTCGAACCTGCGCAGGCGAAAATAGTCGTCATCAACCGGGACTGCGGTAACCAGGCTGGTTGCGCGATGGGCCAGGGTCTGGAGCAGTATCTGGGCAAGTCGGCCCAATTGGTGACAGTCAAAGATGAGCCTCAAGCCCTGCAGGACGCCAATGTATCCGGTAAAAGCGATTTAACCGTTATCATCCCAGCCGGATATGGCAACCGGTTCCTTGATGCGCTTGACGACACTGCCGCCCAAGCTCACAGCGGCGGTAAGACACCGAGTTTTCCTAAAGTTGAAACGGCTGCCTCCTATAATTCCAGCCGCGGCAGTCTGGCACAATTGCAGGTGGACAGTTATTTTGATGCTCTTCGTACTGCCTTGCTTACGGGTCTAGGCCAAAAAGGTTCGATGGAGCTGCATTCATCTGCGGCGGTCAAGGATGCGGCTGCCTATGCAGTGGCACACTATGCCGGCAACCAGCCACATATGGGCATCCATGCCAGCCCCAAGACTGATAACCATGGAGCTTTGTTGAAAGGCTTCGCTACGACAGTCGGCCTGGCCGCTTTTCCCTTGATGACAGCGCTGACGGTCTGCGTCGCCACGCTCTTCGGAGCCTTCAGTTCTCCCGACCGACATCGACGCCTGCTTGCCTCTCCAGAGCGGTCAAGCAGCCTGAATGGACAGGAGCTCACGGCAGCCCTCATTGTGGCAGGTGTCTCATGGGCATATTACGTGGCACTCGTTGCCTTCAGCATGGCGGCATCGGGGGTGTCCTTGGCTTCCCTTGGCTGGGGGAGGGTGCTGCTGAGCTTTTTCGTCATGCTGGTATTCGCTGTATCGGCGGCATCCTTTGGATTCATGCTTGCTCAGTTCAATCCTTCTTCTTCGCTCATAAACTCCGTCGGGGTCACCTTCGGCCTGGTGGTTATGTTCACCTCCGGGTCAAGTTCCGGCGGCCCCCTGCCTCCGGTCATGCAGACGATCGGCAAACTGACGCCGGGCTGGTGGTACAACACTGCAGTCCAATCAATCATGGATTCCAGCGCAGCAGGTCTGTCCTCCTGGGGTCCTCCGCTGACCGTGGTTGCCTTGTTCGCGCTGGCTTATGCCTGTGTAGGTCTTATGGTCTCACGCCTGACACGCACTCGGGCCACCCTGGTCGCTCCTGTCAGCTCAGACCCCAGTATGATCGGGTAGTTTTTCCGCATTCATATCATCTTTCTGTCAACGGTTTTGCTTAAGGTAATCTATCGAATATAAAATAATTTTGGATAATAGAGCCAAACCAAATGCAGCACAACTGAAGAAGTAAATGATATGAACATACTCGTTATTCAAGGATCACCCTATGGAGGTAGTTTTAGCCATACCAACGCCCAGGCTTATGCACAAGCTGCCCGGCGTAAGGGCCACACGGTCGAAATGATCGACCTCAGCCAGGAAGACTTTGACCCAGTGCTTCGCTACGGCTATGCCAAGCACATGGAGGACGAATCAGCGCCTAAGCGTTATCAAAACATGGTTGCCCGAGCCGATCATCTGGTCTTCGTCTTCCCCATTTGGTGGGCGGGCGAACCAGCCATCCTCAAGGGCTGGCTGGATAGGGTACTCACGCCCCAATTTGCCTACCGATATGAGAGCAGCCTTAAATCGGAGGGGCTGCTCAAAGGCAAGACCGCGCAAATTATCAGCAGCAGCCATGGGCCGGCCTTCGTCTCCAAGATGTATGGCTCCACCGTGACCCGATGGAAGTACTCCATCTTAAAATTCTGCGGTATCAAATTCACAGGGGCCAGCATTCTGGGCCGCATCGACTCGAAGGTTGATACACTTGAACGCCGCAAAGCCTTTACTCAGAAGATTTGCAATAAAGTGCCCTTAGCAAAGTAAGGCCTGTCAGCCTTATTGAGACACTTTTCTGTCTATGTCGTTAAGCGATGGTTGCTAGGTCGTCAATGACGAAAAGAGCCGGCGCAGCATTCAAAAGGCCTTCGCTTTGCTGATTATTCGTCCGGTTTCATGGCCAGTCTGGCAATCAGACATGTCAGCAGTGTCACCATGACAACACCAGTGATGATCAAGGTCATGGGGCAGTGGTCGATCAGCGGGCCGAAGGCGGCCTGCCCCAGCGGAATCGCGCACATGCATAGACTGTTGGTCAGCCCTATTACTTTGCCTATCAGCATTGCAGGGGTATGAATCTGCTCATAGGACATGGAAGTGATGTTGACCGTCTGCACCATTCCCGCAGCCAGAGCCATGCACCCGGTTACCAGGGTGAAGAGGACATGAGCAGGCAAATGCAGAAGCAGCCCTGCGGCAATGGGCAGGAGGACCAGGGCGCTGCCCGAGAGCAGCAAGGGTATCCGTTGCAGATAGAACCAGCTAGGGCGGATGGACACCAAGATGGCTCCAAGCAGGCTCCCGCAGGCCAGTATCCCTTCGGCCAGCCCCTGCATGGCATTGCTCAGACCCAGTGTCCGAGTGATCATATATGGCAGGGCCACGTTGATGTACGAGGCAAAGATCAGGTTGGCCGCCAGGCTGAGTCCTATGACCACTTTGAGGTTGCTGTGCCTGACCAGAAACTGTGCAGCCGCTTTGGTGTCCGCAGCCAGATGGCTCACCAGTGCTCCTGGGCCTTGGGAGGGACCCTGTGCCGGTTCGGGAATCCTGACGGCGATTCTGATCCAGACGGCAGAAAGAAGACAGACCAAAGCGGCAACCCCGACCACTTGCATGATTCCGAAGAAGCCCATGACCATGCCGGCCACTACTGGTCCGATCATTCCTACCAGGGAGATTGCCTGGGAAACCAGGGCTGATGCGCGGGTCAGGTCTTTGCTGTCTACCAGGCAGTGAAGGGCTGCTTGCACCGTTGGGCTGTAACAGGCCCTGTAGGCATTCACCAGCATCATGCAGGTCACAGTCAAAAAAACCGGGTCGATCTTGTGACTGATCAGGATATATAAGAAGGCAGTCAACGCTGACAGAATGTCCAGCACTGCCATGGTGGACTGCTTGTGCAGCCGGTCGGCCAGAGCTCCGCCCAGAGGCGTCAGGAGTATGGATGGAAGGACGGCCATAGCGGAGGCCATGCCATAGAGGGATGCTGATCCTGAAATGTTCAGCAAATGAAGCGGAAGGGCGAAGACCAAGCATGTCTGCCCTAGATTGGAGAGAATCTCAGTCGTCAGAAGAGCAATGAATGGTGGTGTCAGCAGACCCTTACCCTTGGAGTGGCCCATGTTTGAGGTTTGGTCGCTAGCGGGCGGGTTCATATACCGCCTTCGCTTTCAGTCTTTCCCTTGTTGTTGCCTTTGGTGTCGGTACCGAAGGATGCCAGCAGGTCGGAGAATCCCCGGTCTTGCAGGGGGATACCCAAGCTTTGCATAATCGTGAAGAAACAGGCGGCTCTGGTGCGCAGCTCAGCTTGCGTGCCTTGGCGAAAGAAGGGCAGCAGCCACATGTTGGCCAGCAGGCGGAGGATCTCCGCGGCTTGTTCGACCTGGTTCACATGCATTGATCCGTCCTGATTGCCCTGTGTGATCAGGTCGACAAAGTCGTCCCGCTCGTCCACCAAGGCGGTGAATTCCATGCCGATCATCTTGGGATTGGCTTTTGGATTGAATTTGCGGAACATCAGATCCGCGGCCTTCAGTCTCTTTCGCGCTCGCTCAGGGGAGAAGAGCGACTGCAGCTGCTCCAAAGCCGTGCCTTGCTTCGACCCGGCATTGGTCTTGCTGGTCTCCTCGCTCATGGTGTTCATCAACCTGTCGGCCACAGCGTCGAAGAGGTCTTCCTTGGATCGGAAATGGTGGTAGACGGCCCCCTTGCTCAAGCCGCCGGTTGCATTGATAATGTCCTGCATGCTGGTTTTGTCGTAGCCCTGGCTGGTGAAGAGTTCGGTGGCGGCTTCGACGATTCTCTCCTGTGTCAGCTCTGGATGTGCGTTGCGGGCCATGGTTGTCTTCCTTTCAGATCGCTGAGATGGGTCGTTGTTGATCGGTTGGGGGGAGTTTGCATGCCTTGGATCAATATCATACCGACCGTTGGTATGAATATACCATAACATACATGTGCTCCCAGGTCGTGCTCATGTGGTTTAATAAACACTTGGTTTGCGTATTTGTGCGCGGACTTATCTGGAGTCTCAGCCCATCAATGGGTCGGCGGCCGCAAGGTCGTTCGTGCTTGGCACGGTGAAGCATTGGAGAGGCCTGACTCGACGGTTCCGGCCGTCTTCGTTCAGATAACGACAGAAGCAAGTAAGGATTGCATCAATGACTAACATTCAGCGTGCGCGTCGCCAGGTCCGCCTGTCCCGCGCTCTGGGCATCGCCCTGACTCCCAAGGCCCAGCGCCTGTTCGAGAAGCGCCCCTATGGCCCCGGCGAACACGGCCGCAGCCGCCGTCGCACCGAGTCCGACTACGCCGTCCGTCTGCGTGAGAAGCAGAGGCTGCGCGCCCAGTACGGCGTTTCCGAGAAGCAGCTGCGCGCCGCCTATGAGCGGGGCACCCACGAGTCCGGCCAGACCGGTGCCGCCATGCTTCGCGAGCTGGAGTGCCGCCTGGACAACCTGGTCCTGCGCGCCGGCATCGCCCGCACCACCGCCCAGGCCCGTCAGTACGTGGTCCACCGCCACATCCTGGTCGACGGCAACATCGTGGACCGCCCCTCCTACAGGGTCAAGCCCGGCCAGACCATCCAGGTCAAGCCCAAGAGCCAGACCATGGTGCCCTTCCAGATCGCCGCCGAAGGCGTCCACCGGGACGTGCTGCCCGCGGTTCCCGGCTACCTGGATGTGGACCTGGCCTCCCTGAAGGCCAGCCTGGTCCGCAAGCCCGAGCCGGAGGAGATCCCGGTTCAGATCAACATCCAGTACGTGGTCGAGTTCTACGCTCGCTGACCACGAGGAACTTTGGGGCCCCGGTTCGTCCGGGGCCCTTTGCATGTCAGGATCTGCCGCATCTGCTGGTGTAAGGGTGGGATAATGGGGGCATGTTGCTCCATCTGTATGCTGTCCGCCATGGGCAGACCTATTTCAACCGCTACAACCGTCTTCAAGGCTGGTCCAACTCGCCGCTGACTGCATCGGGGCTGAGGGACGCCGATCGTGCGGGCCACAAATTGAGCAAGGTGGACTTCGCGGCCGCCTACTGCTCGGACACCACCCGCGCCCAGGAGACAGTCCGCAGGATCTTGGACCAGAACCAGTCGGAGAAGAAGCCTGAGCCGGTCAGCGACAGCCACTTCCGCGAGCAGTTCTACGGCTACTTCGAGGGGCAGGACATGGCCATGGCCTGGTGGGCTGCAGGCGCGCCTTATGGGGCGGGCACCTACCAGCAGATTGTGGATCAGTTCGGCCTTGCGGCTACCAGGGATTTCCTCAAGGAGGCCGATCCCTTCGGTGATGCGGAGTCCGACAGCGAGTACTGGACGCGCATTGCCGGCGGATTCGCACTGATTGCCGCCGACCCGCATCTAAAAGATGGCGACCGTGTCCTGCTGATCTCGCACGGCAACACCCTGCTCAGTCTGGTCAACCGATTCGGCGGCGGGCGTTATGACACCAGCAGCCGCCCGAGCAACGGCAGCGTCACCATATTCGACTTCGATACGGAGGCCCCCTTTGAGCGCGCCCTGCAGGTTCAGTCCTTCAACCGCTGAATCGGCTTCAACCGGCCGGTCATGGCCTTGGGCTGATAGATGGCGCGTGCTAGCCTTGTCCCCAGTATCGTACCTATGGAAGAGAGGTAGCAGATGGACGTAGGACAGATTGCCGGCCTGATAGCGGCCATTGCCTTCGCTATCCTGGCGGGGTTTCTGATCTATCCCCTGATTCGTCTGGGGAAGCTCTTCGACCAGCTGGCGCAGACCATCAAGCAGGCGGGCGACCATGTCGTGCCCACCCTGGATGAGTCCACCAGCACGGTCACCCAGCTCAACCAGACCCTGACCGACGTCAATCGCATCTCCGCAGCGGCCTCGACCACGGCAGGCAACGTCGGCGCCCTGACCGACCTGTACGGATCCATGCTGGGCAAGCCGGTCATCAAAGTGGCAGCCTTCCTCTATGCCCTGCGCAAGACGATCTCGTCATTCCTTTCTGGTGGCCGCAACAGCGCCGAATCCAAGCCCTCCACCGCACCAAATACCACCGCACAAAAGGCCAATGACGGCCAAGGGAACGAGGGGAGGACCCGCTGATGTTCAAACGGATCTTCTGGATGGGCCTGGGTGTCACGGCAGGCGTGGTCCTGGTGACCAAGGCCGAGGCCTATGTGAGGGCCAATACCCCCAAGCGTGCGAGGGAATTCGTGCTGGGCGAGGACCAGGACCAGGTGGCCTCACGGACCCTGTCCGGCCTGGTGCGCCAGTTCACCCAGACCATGCACCAGCGGCAGGACGAGCTGGACCGCCGCTATCTGGAGCGTTTCCAGGGCTGAGCCTGGGGCGGACAGGCCAGGACAGATGCGCCTGGCCGGTGTAAAATCACCATATTCAGCTAAGAGTCCGGAGTGCGGGCGACCTGTTCGCACCCCGGACAACCGAGTCATTTGGACGACCCGTTATCCCCTCGGCGTTCATCGGGTCTGAAGGAGCAGAAGCAGCATGCGCACATCGGAAATCGCCAAGCGTTTCCTCGATTATTTCCAGGACAAGGATCATCTGGTGGTTCCCTCCGCCTCCCTGATCTCGCCCAATCCCACCACGCTCTTCACCATCGCCGGCATGGTCCCCTTCATCCCCTATCTGCTGGGGGAGCAGACCCCGCCCAAGAGCCGGATGGCCAGCAACCAGAAGTGCGTGCGCACCCTGGACATCGACGAGGTTGGCAAGACCACCCGTCACGGCACCTTCTTCCAGATGCTGGGCAACTTCTCCTTCGGGGACTACTTCAAGGAGGAGGCCATCCACTACGCCTGGGACCTGCTGACCAAGCCCCAGGACCAGGGCGGCTACGGCTTCGATCCCGAAACGATCTGGGTGACCACCTACACCGACGATGAGGAGGCCCGCTCCCTGTGGAAGAACGAGGGCTTCGACCCCGAGCACATGGAGATCCTGGGCATGGAGGACAACTTCTGGACCACCGGCGGTCCCGGCCCCGGCGGCCCATGCTCCGAAATTTACGTGGACCGCGGCCCTGCCTATGGCAAGGAGGGCGGCCCCTCGGCAGACGAGAACCGATACATCGAGATTTGGGATCTGGTCTTCGAAAACTACGAGGTGGACAATGTCCGCTCCAAGACCGACCTGCACATCGTGGGGGAGCTGGAGCACAAGAACATCGACACCGGCGCCGGCCTGGAGCGCCTGGCCTACCTGCTTCAAGGCAAGCAGAACATCTACGAGACTGACGAGGTCTACCCCGTCATCCAGGCTGCCGAGGGCCTGTCTGGTCGGCACTACGGCGACAATGCCCAGGATGACGTGCGCTTCCGTGTGGTGGCGGACCACGTGCGCTCGGCCCTGATGATCATGAGCGACGGGGTCCGCCCCAGCAACGTCGGCCGTGGCTATGTGCTGCGCCGTCTGCTGCGCCGGACCATCCGCTCCATGAAAATGCTGGGCGTGGACCAGGAGGTTCTGCCCCAGCTCTTCCCGGTCTCCAAGGACGCCATGGCCCCCAGCTACCCAGAGCTCAACGACACCTTCTCCGAGGTGGCCGAATCAGCCTACGGCGAGGAGCTGGCCTTCCGCCGGACTTTGGACAAGGGAACCACCATCCTGGACACAGCCGTCAACAAAGCCAAGAAAGACAAGGGTGATCCCGAAGTCTCAGGCAAGGATGCCTTTACCCTGCATGACACGTATGGGTTCCCCATCGAGCTGACCCTGGAGATGGCTGCCGAGCAGGGCGTCAAGGTGGATCAGGACGAATTCCGAAAGCTCATGAACGAGCAGAAGTCCAGGGCCCGCGCCGATGCCATGAAGAAGCGGCACAACGTGGATCTGAGCGTCTACGACGATATGCGCAAGACACTGGACGAGCCTCAGGTCTTCCTGGGCTACACCGACTTTTCCAGCCGCTCGACCGTCCTGGGCATCATTCAGGAGGGCAAGGGCGCGGTTCCGGCCGTCAAGGCACCTGCTCAGGTTGAGGTGATTTTGGACCGCTCGCCCTTCTACGCCGAGGCCGGTGGCCAGCTGGCCGACCAGGGTGAGATCCTGACCGACGACGGGGCCGTCCTGGAGGTGGACGATGTGCAGAATCCCGTCAAGGGGCTGACCGTCCACCGCTGCCGGCTGACCGAGGGCACGTTGACCCTGCAGGCCAAGGTTACGGCCACCATTGACCGGAACCGGCGTGGGGCCATTGCGCGTTCGCACACCGCTACGCACATGGTCCACAAGGCCCTGCGCGAGGAGCTGGGCCCCCAGGCCACGCAGCGTGGCTCCGAGGATGCGCCCAATAGGCTGCGTTTTGACTTCCAGTGGTCGCAGGCCCCCAGCCGCCAGGCCATGGATGCGGTGGAATCCCGTGTCAACGATCGCCTGCGTGACAACCTGGCTGTGACCGCTCAGGAGATGAAGTACGACGACGCTATCGCCCTGGGTGCCATGCACCTGTTCGGGGAGAAGTACGGTGATGTGGTCCGTGTGGTCTCCATAGGCGAGGACGGCTGGAGCCGGGAGCTCTGCGGGGGAACCCATGTGGATCACGTGGGCAAGATCGGCGCGGTCTCCATCATGTCCGAGGCCTCGGTGGGCACCGGCGTTCGTCGCGTTGATGCTGTAGTGGGCCAGGGGGCTTACGAGTACAACGCCCGCGAGCACGCCTTGGTCTCACAGCTCTCAGACAAGCTCAACGCCCGCCCCGATGAGCTGGAATCCAGAATCTCGGCCCTGCTGGCCAAGCTCAAGGAGTCTGACCGCCGACTGGCGGCCACCTATGAGCAGCAGATGGCCCAGGCTGTGCCCGAACTGGCCAACCAGGCCCTGCATGCCCCGGAAGATGTCAAGATCGCATCCCGGAATATGGGCCGTTTCGGTTCTGTGGATGCCCTGCGCAAGACGGTGACCGACCTGCGGGCCCGCATGGGCGAGGAGTACCCGGTTGTGGTCGCCCTGGCCGGTGTCAGCGAGGATGACAAGCCGGTCATCTTCGTAGCCACCAACCAGGCGGCCCGTGATCGCGGCCTCAGGGCAGGCGACCTGGTCAGGACAGCCTCCAAGGTCCTGGGAGGCGGCGGTGGAGGCAAGCCTGACTTCGCCCAGGGCGGCGGTCAGGATGCCTCGGCCATAGATCGGGCCTTGAAGGCCCTGAGTGATCAGGTCCGAGAGGGCTGAGCTTCCCGTGCGATCACATACAGCCGTATGGCTGGGGGTGGATCTTGGGGAAGCCAGGGTGGGTCTGGCCCTGTCGGACCCGGAGCTGACCCTGGCCTTTCCCGCTGGCAACATCAGGGTTCAGGGCGACTACTTCCAAGCCCTGGACCAGGTGGAAGACCTGATCATGGATAAACGTGTGTCCAAGGTCGTAGTCGGATACCCCCTGCTGCTGAGCGGCCAGGCTGGTCGCAGCGCCAAAAAGGCGGCCCGTTGGGTGCGTGCCCTGGCTGGACGTCTGCAGGAGGCTGCACAAGATTCTGGCGTTGCCCCTGAGCAACTGCCAAGTGTAGTATTGCGAGACGAACGACTGACGACCGTCAGCGCCCATCGTCAGCTATACGATGCCCGCGTGGACGGGCGAAGACATCGTCCTGTGGTCGATCAGCAGTCCGCTGTTGTGCTGCTGCAGTCGGCCCTGGACAACCAACGTGCCGACAAGGAGTGGTAATTGGCCGACGACATGCAGGAATTCTTCCAGGATAAGGTCCAGTGGGTGGCCGATGGGCAAGCCCCGGTCTCCGCTTTGCCGCCGCGTCCTCCCCGTTCGCGTCGTGAGATGCGTCGTCGGCGTGAGCGCCGCAAGCGCCGTCAGCGGATTATGGTTCTCCTCATCGCTTTGGCCGTGGTGGTTGCTGCCTCCTGCGTGGTGATTCTGGTGGGCGGGCTGCGCCACGGAGCTCCTAGGATCGTAGCCACCAAGGAGGTCGCTCCGGATTATCCCGGCCCTGGCGGAGCGCCGGTGGAGTTCACGATCGAGAGCGGACAGGGGGCTGATCAGGTCGGTGCTCACCTGGTCAAGGCTGGAGTGGTCAAGTCCACTGAGGCCTTTTTGCACGCCATCACCAGCGCCCAATCCGAGTCCAGGCTGGTGCCGGGCACCTTCGATCTGCGTCTGCGGATGAAGGCCTCCGATGTCGTGGCCATTCTGACCGACCGGAACAAGGCCGGAGGCTTCCTGCAGGTGCGGGCCGGCGAGCGGGTGCGTGATGTGATTGCCAGGGCCGCTCAGCTTTCTGGGGTTCCGCAGGGCGAATTCGATGCTTTGGTTCAAGCCAAGGGTGAGGGGATTCTGCCCCCGGAGGCCCAGGGAGACTTCGAGGGCTGGCTGCAGCCCGGGGAGTACGATGTGCGCAAGGCCGGGTCGGCCAAGGCCATCCTGTCCAACCTGGTCTCCAAGCGCATTGAGCATCTCGACCAGCTGGGCGTACCCGGCGGTCAGGACCGGCAGACCATCCTGAATACCGCCTCCATTACCGAAGCCGAGGTCAACAAATCGGAATACTACGGCAAGGTGGCAAGGGTCATCGACAACCGCTTGGCCAAGGGGATGCCCTTGGGCATGGACAGCACTGTGGCCTACTCCAACAATGTCTCGGCCTTGAAGCTGACCGACGCCATGCTGCAGAACGCCAGCGACCCCTACAACACCAGGGTCCACCAGGGTCTGCCTCCAGGCCCCATCGGCAGCCCGGGAGACGAGGCCATCCAGGCGGCCATGCACCCGGAGTCGGGCAACTGGCTCTATTTCGTGACTGTCAACTTGGACACGGGAGAAACCAGGTTCAGCGACAACCAGGATCAGTTCAACCGCGACGTGAAGGAATACAAGGCCTGGGAATCTCGGCACAACGAGCAGAACGACTAGCGCCTTGCGCTTGGATTGCAATTGCCTAGACGGTGTCAATGATCAGGGCCACTACTGCCGCAGCAAGGATGACTGGGACGTAGGCCAGCGAGAGGGGATTGTGCGTTCTGACCGGTCCGCGGCGACGAGCCAACCAGGCCAGGGCCAAGGCAATCAGCCCCAGCAGCCCCATCATCGCCCACCAGACCAGGATCGTCGCCCATCCCAGAACTGACAGGCTCAGGGCCACCAGACCAGTGGCCGTCACGTCGCCCAGTCCCAGGGCGCCGGGCCGGATCAGGGCCAGCAGGAGCTGAAGTCCAGCAGAGGCCAGCGTCAGCAGCAGGCACTGCACCAGCAGCATCGGCTGAGCCTGGAACAGTGAAAAGACCAGCAGGGTCACCGTCTGCAGCACCAGTCCCACGAGCACGAGAAGACGTGGGACTCGCCGGGTGCGGATGTCGATCAGGGCCAGGAGGAGGGCGGTCAGCAGTCCCGGCGCTGGGATGAGGTAGACCATCTTCTAAGATAATCATACGTAGCCCTAACCTGGCAAACGAGGAACGAACGAGGAGCTTGAATATGTTGCGCTGGCAGACGGCAGGGGAATCCCACGGAGAGGCCCTGGTGGCCATGATGGAAGGTCTGCCCGCCGGGGTCGCCGTGTCCACCAAGGACATCGAATCAGCCCTGGCCCGTCGTCGGCTGGGCTATGGCCGTGGGGCCAGGATGGGCTTTGAGCAGGACAAGGTTCGGCTGCTGACCGGGGTCAGGCATGGACGGACGCTCGGTTCACCGGTGGCCATCGAAATCGGCAACACGGAGTGGCCCAAGTGGGAGCGGATCATGAGCGTGGACGAGCTGCCTGCCGACCAGGAGCCTCCGGCGACCGGCCGCAACGCCCCGCTGACCAGACCCAGGCCCGGCCACGCCGATCTGACCGGCATGCGCAAGTACGGGTTCACGGATGCGCGCCCGGTCCTTGAGCGTTCCTCGGCCAGGGAGACCGCCTCCAGGGTGGCCCTGGGATCGGTGGCTGCTGACTTCCTGCAGCAGGCCCTGGGCATACGGACCGTCTCCCATGTCATCTCCATAGCCGGGGTCGGCCTGGAGGGGCATGAGGCTACGCCCGGTCCTGAGGACGGACCCGCCCTGGATGCCTCGCCGGTCAGGACCCTGGACAAGGACGCTGAGAAGCGGATGATGGCCAGGATCGACCAGATCAAGAAGGACGGCGACACCGCTGGAGGGGTCTTCGAGGTCATTGCCTATGGTGTGCCGGCAGGCCTGGGCACCTATGTGGAGGATGATCGCCGTCTGGATGCTGCCCTGGCCAGCGCCTTCATGGGCATTCAGGCCATCAAGGGCGTGGAGATCGGCGATGGCTTCAGCGAGGCTGACCGCCCCGGATCACAGGCCCATGACGAAATGGAGCCCGGTCCTGACGGCACCATCCGCAGGCTCAGCAACCACGCTGGAGGCCTGGAGGGCGGCACCTCCAACGGCCAGCCCATCAGGGTCAGGGCCGCGATGAAGCCCATCTCTTCGGTGCCTCGGGCCCTGCGCACGGTGGATGTGGCCACCGGCCAGCCTGCCCAGGCTATCCATCAACGTTCCGACGTGACCGCCGTGCCCGCCGCCGCAGTGATCGGCGAAGCCATGATGAACCTGACCCTGGCACGGTTCGCCTTGGAGAAGTTCGGCGGCGACTCGCTCGACGAGGTTCGGCGCAACGCCCAGGCCTACCTCCAGTCCTGGCCCGAGCATCTGCGGTGAGGGGCGGACTTGCATGATTGAAAGCAGCAGCATGCCCAAGGCTGTCGTCATTGGCATGCCCGGTGCGGGCAAGACCCGTCTGGGCAGGGAGACGGCCGCCCTGATCAAGACGCCCTTCCGGGATACGGACCAGTGCATCGAGGAGGAAGCAGGCCAATCGGTCAGCGAGATCTTCGACACTCAGGGTGAGCAGGCCTTCCGCGGTATGGAGACCAGGGTGGTCCTGGACCTCTTGAAGGACTTTCCCGGTGGCATCCTGTCCCTGGGTGGAGGCGCACCCATGAGCACCGAGGTCTTCCAGGCCTTGCAGGACTATCGGCGGGCAGGCGGCGCTGTGGTCTACCTGCAGGTAGACCCCGAGGAGGGGGTCAGCCGAGCAGCTCGGTCGGATCATCGTCCCTTACTCCGCGGCGGCGCATCGGAGCGCTGGATGGCTCTCTACCGTGAGCGTCGCAGCGTCTACCAGGAGCTGGCTACCATCACCCTTAAATCCAGGAACACCACCCCTCGAGCCCTGGCCAGACGGCTGGCGGATGCCTTGACTGAGCGGGTGGTCCACGTCAGCGGTCCCGACCCCTACGATGTGAGGATCGGTGCAGGCGTAACCGGGCGGCTGCATGAGCTGCTTGGCGACCAGACTATGCGTGTGGCCCTGATCCACACCCAGCCGGTTCAGCGTCATTCCGACCATGCCCGGGCCCTGCTTCGCCAGGCCGGGTATCAGGTGGTGGATCTTACCATTCCCGACGCAGAGGCCGGCAAGACCATCCAGGTCAGCCAGGGCATCTGGGAGCGTCTGGCCACCGAGGGCTTCACCCGTTCTGACGCGGTGGTGGGACTGGGCGGGGGAGCCGCCACAGACCAGGCTGGGTTCATCGCCGCCACCTGGATGCGGGGCATCCGCTATGTGAACTGCCCCACCTCCCTGCTGGCTATGGTCGATGCCTCCACCGGCGGCAAAACCGGCATCAACCTGGAGCAGGGCAAGAATCTGGTCGGCAGCTTCTATACCCCTGTCGGCGTCCTGGCTGATCTGCGGACCCTGCGGACCCTGCCCAATGACATCTTTGTAGAGGGGCTGGGCGAGGTGGCCAAGTCCGGCTTCATCATGGACGGCGGCATCCTGCGTGAGCTGGAGGAGCGGGCCGAATCCCTGCGTGCCTTCGACGGTCAGGAGTCCGACCAGTGGCTGGGCACGGTGGTCCAGGATCTGATCGAACGTACCGTCGAGGTCAAGGCCCGGCACGTCTCAGTGGACCTCAAGGAGTCCGGCTTGCGGGAGTTCCTCAACTATGGGCACACCCTGGGCCACGCCATCGAGAAGATCGAACACTTCACCTGGCGGCATGGTCAGGCCGTGTCCGTGGGCATGGTCTTTGCAGCCGAGCTGGCCAGGATCACCGGCCACTTGGATCAGGAAGCGGTCGATTACCACAGGAAGCTGCTGTCCTCCCTGGGTCTGAGGACCTGGTGGAACGGGGGCGACTTCGACCAGGTGCTGGCCCTCATGCATCGGGATAAAAAGGCCCGTGGCAACAAATTGCGGTTTATCATTCTTGATGGTTTGGGCAAACCCACCCACCTGGACGACCCGCCGGTCTCGGCGCTCAAGGAGGCCTTCCAGGCCATACGCAAGGAGGAATGACAGATGGCGGATGCCGACAAGGGCAGGCAGACGGTTCTGGTGGTCAACGGACCCAACCTGGGTCGGCTGGGTGTGCGCGACCCTGATGTCTACGGTCGTCAGGATCTGGCGACGCTGACCCGTGACTGCGAAGACTGGGGTCAGCAGCTGGGCCTGGATGTTCAGGTCCTGCAATCGGACGACGAGGGCCAGGTCATCCGCTGGATGCATCAGGCCGTGGACCAGGGCAGCGCGGTGGTGCTCAACCCGGCAGCCTTCACCCACTACAGCTATGGGCTTGCCGATGCCGCCGTCCAGGTCACCCAGGCAGGGCTGCCGCTGATGGAGGTCCATATTTCCAATCCCTCATCCCGGGAGGCCTTCCGTCGAAGCAGCGTCATCTCGCCGGTGGCCACCGGCACCATTACCGGCATGGGCTTCTACGGCTACCGGCTGGCCCTGGAAGCTGTGGCCCACCTGCTGGAGAACGCATGAGCGACAGCGGGGAGACCAGCAAGAAACTCTCCGCACCGCCCAAGGCCATCCTTGTCCGCGGCGCCCGGGTCCACAATCTGCACAACCTGGATGTCGACATCCCCTTGCATCACCTGGTAGGCATCGCCGGGGTCTCGGGCTCCGGCAAGTCCTCCCTGGCTCTGGGGGTTCTCTATGCCGAAGGCTCCCGCCGCTACCTGGAATCCCTGTCCACCTACACCAGGAGGCGGATGACCCAGGCCCAGCGTCCCCAGGTGGAATCGGTGCGTTTCCTGCCCCCCGCCCTGGCCCTGCGTCAACGGCCGGGCGTGGGCGGCATGCGCTCCACCTTCGGCACCGCCACGGAACTGCTCAACGTGCTCAGGCTGATGTTCTCCCGGCTGGCCAGCCATGTCTGCCCCAATGGCCATCGCCAGGAGCCCACCCTGGCTGTCGCAGCCGAGATGCCCATAACCTGCCCGATCTGCGGCGCTAAGGTGGAGCCTCCCAGCGCCGAGGAACTAGCCTTCAATTCCTTGGGAGCCTGCCCTACCTGCCAGGGGATCGGGACCGTGCGCGAGGTGGACGATGCCACCCTGGTCCCCGACGACAGCCTGACCATCGACCAGGGGGCCGTGGTGCCCTGGCGGACCTTCGGCTTCAACGTCCAGCCCGACATTGTGCGCGAGTTCGGAGTCCGCACCGACGTGCCCTGGCGGGATCTGACCGATTGGGAGCGGAAGATCGTCTTCGAGGGGCCGGCCGAGAAGAAGCACATCACCATTACGTCAATCAAGGGTGTCCACGAGCTGGACTTCACCTTCCGCAACGCACGGCTGACCGTGACCGAGGAGCTCAAGAGGGCCAACGACGACAAGCGCCTGGCCAAGGTGGCCAAGTTCCTGACCGAACGGACCTGCCCGGACTGCCAGGGCACCCGACTCAACCAACGGGCGCGTCTGCCCGAGATCAACGGGGACAATCTGGCCGAGGTCACCTCCTGGCCCCTGGATCGGGTGCTGGACTGGGGTCGGCAGCTGCCGCCCACGCTGCCTGAGCCCATGCGGCCCATGGCCTCGGCCCTCTGCAAGACATTGGATGAGATGGGCAGGCGGTTGATCCAGCTGGGCCTGAGCTACCTGACCCTGGACCGCTCCAGCGCCTCGCTGTCTACCGGGGAGCGGCAGCGGGCCCAGTTGGCCAGGGCTGTCCGCAATGAGACCACCGGTGTGCTCTATGTGCTGGACGAGCCCTCGACCGGTCTGCATCCTGCCAACCTGGAGGGGCTGATAGGGGTCATGCGCGACCTGCTGGCCGACGGCAATTCGGTGGTTTTCGTCGACCATGACGTCAAGGTGTTGCAATCAGCCGACTATCTGATCGAAATGGGTCCCGGAGCAGGGGTGCGCGGCGGCAGGATCCTGGCCCAGGGAGCTCCTGAGCGAATCGCCGCTGATCAGGACTCGCGCATCGCTGGTTTTTTGGATGGCAGCGAGCCCGTTTTGGTTCGGGATCGGCATCCCATGCCTGCAGAGCGTGACTGGATCCGCATGCAGTCAGGACCCATTCACACGGTCCATCCTCTGGACCTGGCCATTCCGCGTGGATGCATGACGGCAGTGACCGGTGTATCCGGCTCCGGCAAGACCACCATGATCCTGGAGTCTCTGGTCCCGGCCCTGCAGGCCCGCATCCAGGGCGACCCCATGCCCAAGCATGTACACAGTCTGGACCCTGCGGGCATCGACAGGGTCCGCTTGGTGGACTCCTCGCCCATAGGCATCAACGTGCGCTCCACAGTGGCCACCTACTCGGGGCTCATGGACCGGCTGCGCCGTCTCTTCGCGGCCATTGACCAGGCGAAAAAGGACAAGCTGGGCCTCTCGGCATTCTCCTACAACACCGGATCCCTGCGCTGTCCCCAGTGTGACGGCACCGGGCAGATCAGCCTGGACGTGCAGTTCCTGCCCGACATCCCCATCACCTGCCCCAGCTGCCAGGGTCGTCGGTACCGTCCGGAGGCCGAGCACTACCGCCTGTCGACGCCGGCACACCCGGAGCCGCTGAGCCTGCCTGATCTGCTGGCCATGGAGGTGGGCCGGGCTCTGGAGGTCTTCGCACAGGGCCGCGAGTACACGGCCATCCGCCGAGGCTTGCAGACCTTGAAGGACCTGGGCCTGGACTACCTGACCCTGGGGGAGGACACCCCCTCCCTGTCCGGCGGGGAGGCCCAGCGGCTGAAGCTCTCCAACGAGTTGGGCCGCAGGCAGAATGGCTCCATGTTCGTCCTGGACGAACCCACCACCGGCCTGCATCCCTTGGATGTGCGCGTCCTGATCGGCGTGCTGGAGCGCCTGGTCAGCAAGGGGGCCACCGTGGTCTTCATCGAGCACGATCTGGACATGATCGCCAATGCCGACCATGTGGTCGATATGGGCCCGGGCGGCGGCGACCGTGGCGGGAGCATCGTGGCCCAGGGCGACCCTGAATCAGTGGCCCGTAACCCGGATTCAGTGACCGGCCGCTACCTGGCCGACCACCTGCATCCGAGCCGTCCCTGAATCCCTCCCTCCTCCTCGAGTGTTGGCCGGTTTCTGGTCGCTCCTGCCTGATAGGCTGAAGTTCCATGGTCAGAGAACATGGAAATTCGCAAGGGCATATCACCAAACACATTTTCGTCACCGGCGGCGTGGTCTCTTCACTGGGCAAGGGGCTGACCGCATCATCTCTGGGCCGACTGCTGAGAAGCCGCGGAATCCGCGTTCTTCAACAGAAGCTGGATCCCTACATCAACGTCGATCCGGGGACCATGAACCCCTTCCAACACGGCGAGGTCTACGTGACCGAGGATGGGGCCGAAACCGACTTGGACATCGGCCACTATGAGCGCTTCACCGACGTCTTCCTCTCCCAGAAGGCCAACGTGACCACCGGCCAGATCTACCAGTCCGTGCTGCGCAAGGAACGGGCGGGGGAGTACCTGGGCCAGTGCGTCCAGGTCATTCCCCACGTGACCAACGAGATCAAGAGCCGCATGCGGGCCCAGGCAAGCGACGACGTGGACGTGATCATCACCGAGATCGGCGGGACTGTAGGGGACATCGAGTCCCAGCCCTTCATGGAGGCCGCCCGCGAGGTGCGTCGGGACATCGGCCCGGACAACTGCATGTTCGTCCATGTCTCCCTGGTGCCCTATGTGGCCGCCGCCCACGAGCTCAAGACCAAGCCCACCCAGCACTCGGTCATGGCCCTGCGCCAGCTGGGCATCGCCCCTGACGCCCTGGTGCTGCGCTCGGACCGGCCGCTCAACCAGGCCATCAAGGACAAGATCTCCCTGATGTGCGACGTGGATGCCGAGGGCGTGGTCAACTGCGTGGACGCGCCCAGCATCTACGACGTGCCCAAGATCCTCTACAAGGAGGGTCTGGATACCTACGTGGTGCGCAAGCTGGGGCTGCCCTTCCACGATGTCGATTGGAACGAGTGGGAGGACCTGCTGGACCGCGTCCACAACCCCCGCACCAAGGTGGCCATCGCCATCGTGGGCAAGTACATCGACCTGCCCGACGCCTACCTGTCGGTCATCGAGGCGCTGAAGGCCGGCGGTTTCGCCAACCGGTCCCAGGTCCAGGTCAAGCTGGTGGCGGCCGACACCTGCGAGACCATGGATGGCGCCCGCAAGGCCCTGGAGGGCGTGGACGGCATTGTGGTCCCCGGAGGCTTCGGCATCCGCGGCATCGAGGGCAAGATCGGCGCCCTGCGCTATGCCCGTGAGACCGGCCTGCCTGCCCTGGGCCTCTGCCTGGGCCTGCAGTCCATGGTCATCGAGTTCGCCCGCCACGTCCTGGGGCTGGAGGACGCCAACTCCTCGGAGTTCGAGCCTGACTGCGAGAACCCGGTCATCGCCACCATGGAGGAGCAGAAGGCCATCGTGGCCGGCCACGGCGACATGGGCCACACCATGCGGCTGGGCGCCTACCCGGCGGTGCTCAAGCCCGATTCCCTGGTGGCCCGGCTCTACGGCTCCACCGAGATCTCTGAGCGCCACCGCCACCGCTACGAGGTCAACGTGGCCTACAAGGAGCGGCTGGACAAGGCCGGCCTGCACATCTCGGGCACCAGCCCGGACGGGCAGCTGACCGAGTTCGTGGAGCTCTCCCAGGACCAGCACCCCTTCTATGTGGGCACCCAGGCCCACCCGGAGTTCAAGTCCCGGCCCACCAAGCCGCACCCCCTCTTCGCCGGCCTGGTCAAGGCCAGCCTGGAGCACGGAGGCCAGGAGGCCGCCTGAGGTCGATTCCTTTTCGAACATTTTCGGTATGATCGCTCGTCTCCCTCTCGCAGGGAAGCGGGCGATCGTCCGTATCGACGGCTTTGTCAAGAGGGTCGGCTGGATTCCTTAGAGAGCGTAAGCCCAGGTCTGGCGGTTTACTACTGTCCTGGTTATTCTGTAATGGTGTGAGCGGCCGCATATGGCGGCCGTGCGTGTGTTAGGAGGTCTCAGCTCGTGGACAGCACCTCGCAGCGGACAGACACATCGCGGGATGTGGAAATGAGCCAGTACGTGGCCGACCGCTCCCGCGTCAATGAAGAGAAAATCAAACAAGACGACCAGATCATCTCCGAGTTCGGCGACTATACCTATGGCTGGCACGACTCCGACGATGCCGGGCGCAACGCCCACAAGGGCATCGACGAGGACGTGGTCCGGGCCATCTCGGCCGACAAGGGCGAGCCTGACTGGATGCTGCAGATGCGTCTCAAGGGCTATCGGGCCTTCATGGAGAAGCCCATGCCCAAGTGGGGCGTGGATTTGAGCGGGTTCGATGCCGACGACTTCAAGTACTATGTCAAGCCTTTGAAGGAGCAGGCCAAGGACTGGAAGGACCTGCCCGACGACATCCGCACCACCTATGAC
The DNA here is from genome assembly GCF_058199535.1 of Bifidobacterium sp. VU/mBH4 (B4). Classification (NCBI taxonomy): domain Bacteria; kingdom Bacillati; phylum Actinomycetota; class Actinomycetes; order Bifidobacteriales; family Bifidobacteriaceae; genus Bifidobacterium; species Bifidobacterium sp. VU/mBH4 (B4). The sequence continues at coordinate 145,492 of NZ_JBVPQJ010000002.1, forward strand.
CGGCTGGGCATCCCCGAGGCTGAGAAGAAGCGGCTGGTCTCCGGCGTGGCCGCCCAGTACGAGTCCGAGGTCATCTACAACTCCATCCGTGACGATCTGCGCAAACAGGGGGTCATCTTCCTGGATACGGACACGGCCCTCAAGGAGTACCCGGACCTCTTCCGCAAGTACTTCGCCACGGTCATTCCCCCGGACGACAACAAGTTCGCCGCCCTGAACACGGCGGCCTGGTCGGGCGGCTCCTTCGTGTACGTGCCCAAGGGGGTCCATGTGGACATCCCCCTGCAGGCCTACTTCCGCATCAACACGCCCAACATGGGCCAGTTCGAGCGCACGCTGATCATCGCCGACGAGGGCTCCTACGTCCATTACGTGGAGGGCTGCACGGCCCCCATCTACTCCACCGACTCCCTGCATGCGGCCAACGTGGAGATTGTGGTCGAACCTCACGCCCGCGTGCGCTACACCACGGTCCAGAACTGGTCCAACAACGTCTACAACCTGGTCACCCAGCGCGCCTACGTGCGCGAGGGCGGCACCATGGAGTGGGTGGACGGCAACATCGGGTCCAAGGCCACCATGAAGTACCCGGCCTGCATCCTGGCTGAGCCCTATGCCAAGGCCGAGACCCTCTCCCTGGGCTTTGCCGGCAAGGGCCAGTACCAGGACACGGGCGCCAAGATGATCCACCTGGCACCCCACACCTCCTCCACCATCGTCTCCAAGTCCATCTCCCGCAACGGGGGAAGGGCCGCGTACCGGGGCCTGGTCAAGATCATCAAGGGGGCCGAGAAGTCCTCCTCCTCGGTGGTCTGCGACGCCCTGCTGGTGGACGACTACTCACGCTCGGACACCTACCCGCACGTGGACGTCCGCGAGGACGACGTCTCCATGGCCCACGAGGCCACCGTCTCCAAGGTTTCCGAGGACCAGCTCTTCTACCTGATGAGCCGTGGCCTGGAGGAGAAGGAGGCCATGGGCATGATCGTGCGCGGGTTCGTGGAGCCCATCTCCCGGCAGCTGCCCATGGAGTACGCGTTGGAGCTCAACCGCTTGGTCGAATTGCAGATGGAGGGTTCGGTAGGCTGATGTCACAAAACAGCGAAATAACCATTCCGCATGCGGATCCCAAGGATCCCTATGCTTTCCCGGCCACCATGCCGTCCAGCGCCGACAAGGAGCCCCGCTCCTTCAACCCTGACGACTTCCCCATGCCCACCCGCAAGCAGGATGACTGGCGGTTCACCCCCATCGACCGGATGGAGGAGTTCTTCACCGTCTTCCAGCCCAGCGGCCTGACCAAGGTCTCAGTCACCATGATCGACGGGTCTGAACCGCCTGCAGATCAGGTCAGCTTCAGCCAGGTTCCCATGGATCAGGCCCCCTGCGGCACCGTCCTCAAGCCCAGCGACCGAGCGGCCGCTGTGGAGTGGGCCAGCGGCAAGCAGGCGACGGTGGTGAACCTCAAGGGCACCCTGGATCAGCCTGTGCTGGTCCGTGTCAACGGCGGCGGCCCCGAACTGGATGCCTTCCACCTGGTCATCAAGGCCGAAGCGGGCACCAAGGCCGATCTGGTGGTCGAGCACCAGGGGCAGGCACGTCTGGCCGAGGGGGTTGAAATCGACATCGGTGACAATTCGCAGATGTCGACCACCTTCATTCAGGAGTGGGACAAGGGCAGCAAGCACATAGGCAACCACCGCATCCACCTGGGAGCCGAGGCCTCCCTGCGCCACTCGGTGGTCAGCCTTGGCGGCGATGTCGTACGGCTGCGCATGGACCAGGACTTCGGTGGCGAGCAGGGCGACCTGAACATGCTAGGCATCTACTTCGTCGATCCCGGCCAGCACATGGAACACCGGACCATGGTGGTGCACAACCATCCCAACTGCAAGTCCCGTGTGGTCTACAAGGGGGCCCTGGACGGCATCGGCGCGCACACCACCTGGGTGGGCAACGCGCTCATTCAGCCCACCGCGCCAGGAACCGACTCCTACGAGCTCAACCGGAACCTGGTGCTCACCCCCGGGGCCATCGCCGATTCCGAGCCTAACCTGGAGATTGAGAACGGCGACATCATCGGGGCGGGCCACGCCAGTTCGGTCGGACGCTTCGACGACGAGGAACTCTTCTACCTCCAGTCCCGCGGCATCCCCGAGCAGGAGGCCCGCAAGCTGGTGGTTCGAGGCTTCTTCGGCGAACTGGTGGAGGAGATCGACGTCCCCAGCGTCTCCGGGCACCTGATGGGGGTCATCGACCGCAGGCTGGCGGCCGGCGAGGATCAAGAGATGCAGCACGTTTTGGAGGAGAACTGACATGTCCACATTGGAAATCAAGGATCTGCACGTCTCAGTGGAGACCAAGGAGGGTCGCAAGCAGATCCTCAAGGGGGCCACGCTGACCGTCCGCTCTGGGGAGACCCACGCCATCATGGGGCCCAACGGGTCGGGCAAGTCCACCCTGGCCTACACATTGGCCGGCCATCCCAAGTATGAGGTGGATTCCGGCCAGGCCCTGCTGGATGGGAAGGATCTGCTCAAGATGACCCCGGACGAGCGGGCCAAGGCCGGGCTCTTCCTGGCCATGCAGTACCCGGTCGAGGTGCCGGGCGTGTCCATGACCAACTTCCTGCGTACGGCCAAGACCGAAGTCGACGGCAAGGCCCCGGCCATCCGCCAGTGGACCAAGGACCTGAATGATGCCATGAAGCGGCTGCGCATGGATCCCAAGTTCGCCCGGCGCTCCGTCAACGAGGGCTTCTCGGGCGGCGAGAAGAAGCGGGCCGAGGTTCTGCAGTTGGAGCTGCTCAAGCCCAAGTTCGCCGTCCTGGACGAAACCGACTCCGGGCTGGACGTGGACGCCCTGCGCATCGTCTCCGAGGGGGTCAACAGGGCCAAGGAGAACACCGGCATGGGCGTGCTCATGGTCACCCACTACACCAGAATCCTCAAGTACATCAAGCCCGACATCGTCCATGTCTTCGCCGACGGCCGCTTTGTGAAGACCGGCGGCCCCGAGCTGGCCGACACCCTGGAGGAGACCGGGTACGACCAGTACCTGCCCGAGGGCGCCGACTCGGAATCAGCCCTGGCCTGAGGATAAGAGAAGAGGTCCGCAATGGTCATTGATGACAGCATTCGGCAGCAGTTTCCGATTCTGGACCAGCAGGTGCATGGCCACCCCCTGGTCTATCTGGATTCGGCTGCCACTGCCCAGAAGCCCCTGGCGGTCATCGATGCCGTTCGGGACTTCTACCTGAAGGACAACGCCGGGGTACACCGGGGCGCCCACGAATTGGCCGCTCGCAGCACTGTGGCCTTTGAACACGCTCGCTCACGCGTGGCCGCCCTGGTCGGTGCAGAGGGCCAGGAAGGCGGCGAGGAGATCGTCGTCACCGCCGGGGCCACGGCTGCTCTGAACCTGTTGGCCACCGCTTTCGGCAACGCCAGCCTGGGTCGTGGAGGCAAGGCGGCACGTCGATTCGCCCTGAAGCCGGGGGATGAGATCGTGGTCAGCAAGGCCGAGCACCACTCGGTCCTCCTGCCCTTCCAGGAGCTCTGCTACCGGACCGGAGCCGTCCTCAAGTATTTCGATCTGGCCCCGGATGGCCGTGTTCTGGCCGATACAGCCGACCAGGTCATCACCGAGCGGACCAAGGTGGTCGCCGTCACCCACGTCAGCAATGTGACCGGCGCCATCACTGACATCAAGCCCATCGTCCGTCGTGCCCACCAGGTGGGTGCCTTGGTGGTGCTGGACGTTTGCCAATCGGTGCCTCACCTGCCTGTGGACCTGCATGCCATGGATGTGGACTTCGCTGCCTGGAGTGCTCACAAGATGTATGGCCCCACCGGGGTGGGCTTCCTCTATGGCCGCCGTGAGTTGCTGGAAGCCCTGCCTCCGGCATCATTCGGCGGATCCATGGTGGAGCTGGCCTATCTGGACCGTCCAGCCAGCTACATGGATCCTCCGGCCCGGTTCGAGGCCGGCACCCAGCCGGTGGCCCAGATGATAGGTGCTGGCGCAGCTGCTGATTGGCTGATGGATCTGGGTATGGAGAACGTAGCCAAACATGAGCAGGCCATCACTGCCGGTCTGTTGAGGCTGGGGAAGCTGGACGGGGTACGCATCCTCGGGCCGACCACTCCAGAGAACCGGATCGGCACAATCGCCTTCGATGTGCAGGGGGTCCACCCCCATGACGTGGGCCAGTATGTGGATTCGCGCGGCATTGCCATCCGCGTAGGCCACCACTGCGCCCAGCCGGTTCATCGGCACTTCGGCCTGATGGCCTCCAACCGGGCCTCGACTGGCGTGTACAATACCGTGGCCGACACGGATGCCCTGCTGGATGCCGTCGCCGGGGTCCGCAAGTTCTTCCGGGTGGTCTGAGGGTCTTCACCGGCAGCGCATAGACGGATTTGGCAAAGACATACTGGTAGGTTTGAGGACATGGCGGATTTCGGGATGGATGACGAAGAACTGGAGCAGATGTACCAGGAGGTGATCCTGGACGCAGCCCGGGATCCTCACGGGCGAGTAGGGGATCAGGCTGATGGGGGAGAAGACCCTGATGGCGACGGCGTGACCATCAGGGTGGAGCACGAGGCCTGCCTGGCTGCCGAGTCCCACCAGTTCAATCCCACCTGCGGGGATCAGGCCACCATCCATGTGGAAGTGGCGCCTGGCGAGCAGGGAGGTCCCGACCTCATCCAGCGGATCGTCTGGCAGGGTTCAGGCTGTTCCATCAGCCAGGCCAGCCTGTCCATCATGGTGGATCTGGTCCAGGGGCAGACCGTTGACCATGCCATGGACCTGGCTGCAGACTTCCGCAAGCTTATGGAATCGCGTGGCGCTGGAATCGAGGACGAGCAGGCGCAGGACGCCCTTGGCGATGCCATGGTCTTCCAGGGCGTGTCCAAGTATCCCATGCGCATCAAGTGCGCCCTGCTGGGCTGGGAGGGTATGAAGGCCTCGGTGGCCCAGGCCCTGTCAGCTGGGCGGGAGAGCGACAACGTTGAGAAGGAGGAGCAGGCATGAGCTGCAATACGAATCTGGTGCCCGAACCCCAGGACTCCATCCTGGCCTCGGTGGGCAGGGCCATCAGCGATCCAGGCACGGCACAGGCCCTGGCCAGCAATCCCCTGGGCGCGGAAACGGTGCTGAAGTCGGCCGAGGGCGGTTCCATGCGGCAGGTCGACGGTCAGGCGGACAAGAAGTCCGATTCGGCCAAGTCTGACGATCAGCGTGCCAACTCAGCTAACTCTGAAGGCTCCCCTGAAGGCCCGTCAGCGGACCAAGGCTCGAGTGCCCAAACCCCGGCCAGTGCGTCGGCCGCCAATAGCGAGAAAGCAGCGGACCAGAATGCCGCCGATGCTGAGGCCGCCGCTGAAGAGGCCATCCCTCTCAAGGCTGTCGACGACATCGGCCGAGCCACTGCAGAGGATGTCAGGGAGGCCCTGCACCAGGTCATCGATCCCGAGCTGGGCATCGATGTGGTCGACCTGGGGCTGGTCTATGGCATAGAAATCGACGAACTGGGACGGGCCATCATCACCATGACCCTGACCACGCCGGCCTGCCCGCTGACTGACCTGATCGAGGATCAGTGCGCCAGCGTCCTGGCGGGCCTGGTCGAGGAGTTCCGCATCGACTGGACCTGGTCGCCGCGTTGGACCCTGGACATGATCACCCCTGAGGGTCGTGAGCAGCTGGCCGCCATCGGCTTCAACTTCGAGAACATGCCTACCTATCAGTGAGGCATTCCGTCCTCTAGGCCATTTCGGGTCCTCCCGTGCGAATATACTGATGATTCCGGTCCGCCGTGACCGGCACGGCGCACGAGAGAAAGCACAGTGAAATGGCATTGTCCATGGGCTGGAAACTGCACGGCGACGGGAAAACATTGGCTCCGGGCGAGGTTGTGGAACCCGATGAGCGACTCACATGGCCACGCACGGCTGGCATCGGCGCCCAGCACGTTATCGCTATGTTCGGCTCCACCTTCCTGGTTCCCATTCTGACCGGATTCGACCCCTCTACCACCCTCTTCTTCACGGCCATGTCCACGGCCCTCTTCCTGCTGATCAACCGCAACCGTCTGCCCTCCTACCTGGGCAGCTCCTTCGGCTTCATCGCCCCGGTCCTGGCAGTGACCACTGCCCACAAGGGTCTGGCTGTGGCCTCCTTCGGGATCATGGTCACCGGCGCCCTGCTCTTCCTGATCGGCCTGATCGTCCACTTCGCCGGTTCGCGATGGATTGATCTGATCATGCCCCCGGTGGTCAACGGCGCCATCGTGGCCATCATCGGCTTTAACCTGGCGCCCTCAGCCTGGAAGAACTTCAAGTCGGCCCCGCTGACCGCCCTGGTCACCCTGGTGGCCGTCATGCTGATAGCCGTGCTTTTCAAGGGTCTGATTGGCCGACTCAACATCCTTTTGGGCGTTATCGTCGGCTACATCTTTGCGGTCACCCAAGGCCAGGTCGACTTTGCAGCTGTGGAAAAGGCCGCCTGGTTCGGTCTGCCACACTTCCACACCCCTCAGGCCGACCCGTCTGTCCTGGCCATGTTCATCCCTGTGGTGCTGGTCCTGGTGGCCGAGAACATCGGTCACGTCAAGTCTGTAGCCCTGATGACTGGCCGCGATTATGACGACCAGATCGGCACCGCCCTGATGGCCGACGGCCTGGGCACTACGCTGGCCGGACTGGGCGGAGGCTCGGGTACCACCACCTACGCAGAGAACATCGGCGTCATGGCCGCCACCAAGGTCTACTCCACGGCCGCCTACTGGTGCGCCGGCATCTTCGCCTTCCTGCTCTCCCTTTGCCCCAAGTTCGGGGCCATCATCAACACCATCCCCACCGGCGTTCTGGGCGGGGTCACCACCATGCTCTACGGCATGATCGGCATGCTGGGCATCCGCATCTGGGTGGAGAACAAGGTGGACTTCGGCAAGTCCGTCAACATGACCGTGGGCGCCGTCGTCATGATCGTGGGCATCGCGGACTTCACCTTCGCTGTGGCCGGGGTCAGCTTCAACGGCATCGCCATCGGCTCGGTGGCAACGCTGGTCATGTACCACGGTCTCAAGGCCATCGGCCGCTGGCGGGGGACCATTGACCCCGACGACTACATTCATGAGGATTCGCAGGCTGTCTCCCAGCAGAGCTGATTGCGTCAGGTTCACCCGGCATTGAACCAGGCAGTGAAAAGACTCGGGGCGGCAGGGATTTGCTACGCAGCAGAGGGCTCAGTCGGTTGGCTGACTCAGTCAGCTGGCTAAGATCAGCTAGCGTGTTCGGGTCTGGTTGCGTAGAAGGCCACGGCGCTTGAGGCAGCTACATTCAGACTGTCCACGTCGTGGCTCATGGGGATGCGCACGGTCAAATCCGCATGGGCGATGGTCCTGTGGCTCAGCCCGTCGCCTTCGGTACCGAATATCAGGGCCAGACGATCGATCTGGTCGGGCCCGGGTTCTAGACGCTTTGTCAGCTCATCCAGGCTGATGGCATTCCGGTTCAGGGCCATGGCCGCCGTAGTGAAGCCCAGATCATGCAGCTGTTTCATGCCCTGGTCGGGCCAGGTGTGGACGTCGTCGCCGCCTATTCTTGTCCAAGGGACCTGAAAGACCGTGCCCATGGAGACCCGTGCGGCCCTGCGATAAAGAGGGTCGGAGCAGGATGGGGTGACCAGGACGGCATCCACCTGGAGGGCTGCCGCCGAACGCATCAGGGCGCCGATGTTGGTGTGGTCTACAATGTTTTCCATGACGGCCACCCGCTTTGCCGAGCGGCAGATCTGCTCCACGGTTGGCAGGGGCCAGCGTCTCATGGCGGCCAGCGCGCCCCGATGCAGCCGGTAGCCGGTGATGGTTTTCAGCTGTGCGGGGCTGGCTACGTAGACGGGAACGTTGGGTCCGAAGGCTGCGTCCACCTGGTCGAACATGGAGCGCATCCCCTCTAGCCAGGGCTCTTCCACCAGGAAGGAGATGGGCTCAACCCCGGCATCCAGGGCGCGGGCGATGACCTTGGGGGACTCGGCGATGAACAAGCCCTTGGCGGGCTCCAGACGATTGCGCAGCTGCGGCTCGGTCAGCCTGGTGTAGGCCTCGATTCTGTCATCGTCGATGGAGTCGATTCTCACCTTGAGCACGTCTGCCGCTCCTTTTTTCTGATCCTGAGAACAGCATAGGCGGCGCAACCGAAAACAACCGGTCGTGCCGCCTCAGGCAGTTGGAGTTTCAACTCTGCTGAGCTATCACTTCTTCTCTTCTGCAGCCTGACGGTCAGCGGCGGCGATGCGCTTGGCGATTTCGCCTTGAGGGCCGAGCTCGGGCAGAAGCAGAACGAAGACATCGGAGAGCAGGAAGATCATGCTTTCCAGTCCCAGGTTGAGCACGTAGTTGCCCTTGCTGACCGAGGAGATGATGATGGGCAGCAGGAAGGCGCAGAGAAGGCCAACAGTGCTGACCAGACCGCCGGCGCTTCCGGCATACTTGCCGCGAATCTCAGGCAGGGCGAAGGGCATAGCCTGGACGATGGGGCCGTTGATGGCACCGAAGGCGCCCGAAACAAACATGATGCAGCATAGCAGACCCACGACGGGGGCCTTCTTCAGCATCAGCACCACTGCCCAGAAGTAGACCATGAGTGCAGTACCCACCAGAATGGTGGCGAAGAGGTAGCCCTTCCACTTGCCCAGACGTGAGCTGATCATGGGTCCGATGATGGATCCTGCGATGGATCCCAGGGCCGCTGCTGAGGCAACCAGACCGGCTGAGGTCTTGTTGAAGCCGTTGTTGTTGATCAGCGTCTGGGGAATGAATCCAGCGAAGGCGGTGGACGCGGCCATGGAGCAGCCGTAGCAGAGGGCGATCAGCCAGACATTGCGGCTCCTCGCTGCAACGTTAAAGTACTTGAGCGGAGAATCGGTGGCTGGTGGCAGCTGCACTCCTTCAGGTGCGTCACGAATCAGGAAGACCCAAAGCAGGCTTGCCACGGTCAGGATGATGGCTGCGCTCAGATAGGAGGTGCGCACCGAGAACCGGGGAGCAACCATCTGGGCCAGGATGACCCCGATGCCGGCCGAGCCGTAGAAGAATCCCATGGCGATCTGCGTCTGATCGCCGAACCAGACGCTGAAGATCTTGACCAGGTTGGCGTTCAGGGCAGCGATGCCAGCCCCCAACAGGAACATCGAGAGCATCTGCAAGGGGAAGTTGAGGCCGAAGGTCCTGATGTAGGCGCCGACCACGGCGATGGCCAGACCGGTCAGCACTACCTTCTTGGGGCCGACACGGTCACCGATGGTGCCCATGGGGATGCTGAGGAATACTGCGGTCAGCATGGGCATGAGCAGCAGGGTCGAGAATCCGGCCTGGTCGATGTGCAGCATGGGCATCAGGTAGACCGCAAGGGCGGATATCTGGTACTGCATGTAGTTGGACAGAATGCCGATCAGGCAGACCACGGCCGCGATGACCCAGCGGTAATTGGATGATTTTCGAGTATTCATGTTCTCTCCCTCCACGATTTACGTGGAACAGGCGGCCTAGTGACGGTCTCCGTCCAGCAGGCACTCCTCGAATGCCGGCCGAAGCAGGTCGATGTTCTCCTTGTTGACGTCGCGGCGCAGGTTCCAGCCGTTCTCGTCGATGACCATGGTGTCTGGATGGTCGACGCTGTAGGACTCCCAGGCATCCCCGGCGCCGCTGACAGGACGGCCGGTGGTTGCGAAGGAGCACCAGGCGTCGTTCATCTCATCAGACAGGTGCATGGGCGGCACCTCGCCGGTCAAGGTCTCGGGCAGGTCAGGCCGCTGGGTGTTATGCAGCACGAAGGGCAGCTCAATGGCATGGCAGGAGCCCATGCCGGGGATCTTGGAGGCGTAGGTGAACAAATACTGGTAGACGGTGTTGTACCTGGACTGGTACTCGCACATGAGGTTGGTGCCAACCCTGAAGCCGATCTGGTTGGTGTACTCCAGATAGCGCTCGGCGGGGTCTTCTCCGGGGTGAGCCTGCTCCCAAAGCTTCTCGTAGCGCTCGGAGTCCAGCTTGCCGTCAAAGTGGAAAATGGCCTGGTGGTGCCAGAAGTCGGGCATTTCGTTGGCGAAGTCCTTGAAGTAGAGCTTCCAGTAAGCGAACTCGTCGGCGTTGCAGCCCAGCATGATCTCCACGTCCTTGGCGGCACCGTCCTTGAATGCCTGGAGAGGCTTGGCCGGAAGGTAGTCGCCGTCGGTGGTGGGAGCGAAGATCAACGAGATCTCATGGATGTGCTTGGCGAAGAAATCTCCGGTGAACTTCATCATGATGTCGCCGACGGGCAGGGCCGCCAGCTCCTGGGCAGTCTTGCAGCCCATCATCTCCATGAATTCTTGGGCATAGGGAGCCGTGGATTCCGGGGTGTTGTAGAGCTGGATGGGGCCGGATTCGCCAATGGCCCTTTGGAAGAGTCCCTTGGCGGCTGGTGCGACGGTCAGCAGCATGGTGGAGCCCGAACCGCAGGATTCGCCAAAGAGGGTGACCCGGTCAGGATCTCCGCCGAAGGCAGCGATGTTCTCCTGGACCCACTGCAGGGCAGCCACCTGGTCCATGAGCCCTAGATAGCCTGACTGCCGGTATTCGTCGCCTCCGGGCAGCCCCGCCAGGTTCATGTATCCGAAGAGGTTGACCCGGTAGTTGATGGTGACATAGACAACATCGTTGCGCTTGGTGAAGTTGCTTCCGTCATACATGGGGTCGGACGAACCGCCCTCCACGTACGCGCCGCCGTGGATGAAAACCATGACGGGCAGCTTTTGGGCGCCCTCATGACCAACCCAGACATTCAGGCTCAGGCAGTTTTCGCTCTGCTGACGGCGAGAGGCATACATGACCGGGTCGTACTTCTGCAGGGCGGAGTCGCCGAAGTGGGTGCAGTCGTAGTCCCGGTGCTCACGATCCAGATGTTCCGGGGCCTTCCAGCGTCGTGCGCCGACGGGAGGCTTGGCGTAGGGGATGCCGAGGTAGGCAACGGTCCCCTGTGGAGTGGTGATGCCGTGGTAGGTGCCAAATTCTGTAGTGACGGTTGGCATGATTATCCTTTCCGCGAGGTAGTGCCCGGTCGGCGGTTGTGTCCCCGTCGACCCTGGATGAATTTCACCCTATGGCCTGGTGTGAGACGAGAGTCAAATCGAGGGAACGGTCATCGCGGAAGTTTGAATCTGAAGATGTAGGCAGCGGTCAGAACCCTTGCAGAGCAAGGTTTCCAGGCTGATATGATGGATTACGTCCATAAAAGGTCCAGGTGAGAGGGGCACGCAAAACCTTAGGGTAGGACCAGACCCTTGTAGGAGGTACTTATGGAAGTCAAGGATGACGAAACAGCAAGCCTGGCGGAGGAGGGCTACACCATCCGTCAGACGGCGCGCTTGTATGACATCACCACTGAGACCCTGTATTACTATGAGCGGATCGGGCTGGTGGTGCCCCGGCGCAATCCGGTCAACGGTTATCGACTCTATGGGCCGGAGGATTTCGCTCGTCTCAACGTCATCCAGGCCCTTCGGAAGCTGGATTTCAGCCTGGACCGCATCGGTCATTACCTGGAGAATCGTACATTCGACGCCACCCTGTCCTTAATTGACGAGGAAGTGGAACATGTGGACAGCCAGATGCGATATTTGGCTTCCATCAAGCGGGGACTGTTGAGCAGCCTGCAGAAGTATGCGCAGGCCATGACCTCCATATCCCCGGCACGGACCGTCATCGTCCACCGTCCCCTGCGTCACTGCGCTCTAGTGGCGGACCACATGATCGGCTATGACCGGATCCCCCTTGCATTCGCCCACTACACGGCATTGCACCATGAGGCGCTGCAGATTCTCAATACGCTGACCTGCTATCAGGTGGATGCCTCGCATCCGCTTAAGGGCTGGTTCCAGCCCAAGGCCATCCTGCTCTACTGTCCCGATCCAGGGTTCCGCGGTGACTATGATCTTCCAGCTGGCACCTATGCCTCTTGCACCTTTGTGGGCAGTTTCGCCCGGTGCAGACAAATCCATGCCAAGATGCTCGAAGATCTGAAGGCCATGGGTTACCGCGTGGATGGAGATCCTCTGGAGTTCTGTCTGATCGGCGAATACGAATCCAATGACTTCGATGAATATGTGAGCAGGATGGAGATCCCTGTAGTCCCCGTTGAGAAGGAATCGAGTGTCCGGAACGGGAGTTGAACCCGTACGCCTGTATATATATAGGCACTAGCACCTCAAGCTAGCGCGTCTACCATTCCGCCACCCGGACAGGTGCGTAATCGCAACGGAGACAATCATAGCATCTCAGACGATATTGCGCACTGGGCGATTTGGGGGAGCGTGTCGTTACGGGGAGTGCTTTTCGGCGGCGGGCTGTAGCCTAACACCATGACTGCACCCCTCTTCCTGCTGGATCCCGACCACGATGATTCCCCACTGGCCAGCGATGAGCTCCATACCGGCTGGCGCCTGACCCTGCCCGAGCGCATCTGTCGCCATGCCCTGGGCTCTATGAGGCTAAAGAACGGGGACCAACTGGATCTTTCCGACGGAGATGGACTGCATATCAGCGCTCTGGTCAGGGATGCTTCGACCGGCCTGGTGGAGGTCACCGCAGTAGGGCGGCAGGCACCTCCCGAGCAGGAACTGATTCTGGTCCAGGCCCTGGCCAAGGGCGGCAGGGACGAGCAGGCCATCGACATGGCCACCCAGATCGGGGTGGATCAGGTCATGCCCTGGCAGGCTGATCGGTCCATAGCCAAATGGCGGCCGGGCCGCAACGACCGGCACTGGCAGTCCGCCTTGGACGCGGCCACTGAGCAGAGCCGGAGGGCCTACCGTCCTCGACTGCTCAATAAGGTGGACAGCCGTGGCCTGGCCTCCTGGTGCCGGAAGGCGACCGATCAGGGAAGTCTGGTCCTGGTACTGCACCAGGATGCCGACCTCGGATGGGATGCGGTCCGCAAACGCTTAGACAAGCTGCCGGCCGGTTCGTCCGTAACCGTGGTTGTGGGTCCCGAGGGCGGGATTGCCGATCAGGAGATTCAGGCCATGATGAGGCAGGGCGCTCTGCCGGTCCGGCTGGGCGGCAACATCCTCCGGGCTTCCCTGGCCGGACCTGTAGCCCTGACCCTGCTGGCGGACATGCTGGGCCGCTGGCAGTCAGAAGCCCCTGAGCCCAGCGCATGAAGTCCCGCGCAATATACAACCTCGACCATAAAATGGAAAACAGCGAAAATACCAAGAACAGCAATGTCGGCAAACAGTAAGGAGTGGTCATGAGCGATGGCGATCGACAGGAGGACTGCATTTTCTGCAGAATCGTGGCAGGGGAGGTCCCCAGCGAAAAGGTCTATGAGGATGAGACCGTCTACGCTTTCAAGGATGCCAACCCCAAGGCCGCCGTCCATGTCCTGATCGTCCCGCGCCGCCACTACGCGTCGGTGGCCGAATTGGCCAAGGCTGACCCTGACACCCTGGCCCACATTGTCCAGGTGGCGCAGCAGATCGCCGACCAGGACTTCCATGGAGCCTACCGACTGATCTTCAACACGGGGGAGGATGCCGGCCAATCGGTCTTCCATGTCCACGCACACGTTCTGACCGGACAGGTGTTGCCTGAGTGAGGCCCGTGTTCACCATCGTCGTCGTGCAGGAAGGGAATCCGTGGCGGTAACTACGCGAACCCTGGAGATTCCGGAGGGGATCGACCCGGTTCAGGTGCTGGGGCCGGAGGATGCAGTCATCGACAGGATCGGGCGCGCCTTCCCGGCAGTGTCCATCCTGGTTCGGGGCAACCGGATCATGCTGAGGGCCCAGGATCGGCAGGGCGACGTTCAGGCGGCCCAGATCCGTGACCTGCTGTCCGAACTCATGCAGACCGCAGATCAGGTCCCTGTGGATGCCGATCAGGTGGGGCGAATACTGGACCACCGACGCTTGGGGACCGCCGACGCATCCGATTACTCCCATCCAATGGAGCCCGTCGCTGCCAACTCGGCAGACCATCAGGCAAGAGGCCGTAAAACGGCGGATCGAATCCCTGCAGACCGCGATTATCAGGAGACAGCTATTGCAGAGTCAGAGGGGGTCAACGCCCTGGACGGCATCAACCTATCGAGTCAGGCAGCCCCTGCTGCAGTTCGTCGCCGCCCCTTGACCCAGGCCTCCAAGGGTCCCATCAGGCCCAAGACCGCTGGCCAGTCCGCCTATGTGGCCGCCATTGAAACGCATACCATCACCTTCGGCATCGGTCCGGCAGGCACCGGCAAGACCTATCTGGCGGTGGCCAAGGCGGTTCAGGAATTCCGGGCCGGGCGTATCGGGCGCATCATTCTGACCAGGCCTGCCGTGGAGGCGGGGGAGAGCCTGGGCTTCCTTCCCGGCACCCTCAATGAGAAGGTCGACCCCTATTTGCGGCCCCTCTACGATGCCCTGGCCGATATGCTGGGCACCTCGCGGCTCCACCGTCTTCTCGCCGACGAAACCATTGAGGTTGCTCCGCTGGCCTACATGCGCGGGCGCACTCTGAACGATGCCTTCGTCATCCTGGATGAGGCGCAGAACACCACTCGCAGGCAGATGAAGATGTTCCTGACCCGCCTGGGCTTCAACACCAAGATGGTCATCACCGGCGACGTCACCCAGGTGGATCTGGGCGGGCCTGCGTCCGGTCTGGCCACCATCGAACAGGTGCTGCACGGCATCGACGATATTGCCTTCGTACACCTGCAGGCGGCCGATGTGGTGCGCAATCAGCTGGTCGGGCAGATTGTCCGCGCCTACGACCGCGCCGATCAAGCCCGCAGCCGGGGACGGGAGCAGGCATGAGCGTAGAAGTGACCAACGAGACCCAGTGGATGATCGACGCCAAGACCTTCTCCGACCTGGGGGTATGGGTGCTGGATCAGATGCGGGTGAGCACCCAGTCCGACATGACCATCATCTTCAACGATCCCGAGCCCATGGCGGTGCTGCACGAGCGCTGGATGAACCTGGCCGGGCCAACCGATGTCATGAGCTTCCCTATGGACGAGCTGCGCCCCGGGGACGAGAACCATCGGCAGGAGGGCATCCTGGGCGACATTGTCATCTGCCCCTGGGTGGCGGCACAGCAGGCTCTGGCTGCCGGCCATTCCACCATGGAGGAGATGCTGCTGCTGGCCATTCACGGCACCCTGCATCTGCTGGGTTACGACCACACCAGCAGGCAGCAGGAGGAGCAGATGTTCGGTCTGCAGCGCCAGCTGCTGCTGACCTTCCTGGCCCTGCGACAGGGGCCCATTGCAGATGCCGGGCTGCCGGCCGGGGCCACCAACGCTCTGGAGATCTATGAACGGTACGGCCGTGATGCCCACCGGAGAGGCAGATCCCATGAGTGAGCGGACCATTGCCCTCTTGGTGGTCATGATCCTGGTCGCCATTGCCTTGGTCGTGCTCTCCCTGGCGCTGGCCGAGGCCCAGGGGGCGCTCAACCGGGTGACCCGATCCAGTCTCAACAATCTGATCCTGGGCCTGCAGACCGACCAGGAGCTCAGCCAGTTCTCCAGGATGAAGCGGATCGATCGCATTCATCGGGCCCAGAGTCTGATCTCCCAGCGGCAGGTGACAGGCAGCGCCTGTGCCTACGTCCGCATCATCTGCGACATCCTGGTCGGCGTCCTGGTGGCCTGCATGGCTGCTCTTGGCGGCCTGCCCCTCTGGGAGCAACTGCTGTGCGGTGTGGTCATGGCCATCCTGGTGGCCGCCGTCTCCGTCACCCTGGGTCCTCATGGCCGCTCCCGCCAGCCCATGGAAGCATTGCTCAAGCACGTTCGTCTGGTCGGGTTGGCCGTTCTCTTGACGCCTTTCAAGCGCCGGCGGCAGGCCCAGGCCAGCGCCCGCAAAAACCATCGCGGTGACCTTTCCGACGACGAGGAGCTGGAGAAGATCCAGATCGAGCAGGGTCGTGCCATGGTGGACCAGCTGGTTGAGGCCGGTGCCTTTGACCCGGAGATCTCCGAGATGCTGAAAAACGTGCTGACTCTGTCGACCACGCTGACCCGCGAGATCATGGTCCCTCGCACCGACATGATCTGCATCTCCAAGGATGCCAGTCTGGATTCGGCCCTGAAGCTCTTCTCCCGGTCGGGATTCTCACGCATTCCCGCCATTGGCGACGATGTGGATGACCTGGTCGGCATCGTCTATCTGAAGGACGTGGTCCGCGCCCTGGCCTTCAACCGCAAGGGCGACAGATCAGTCGTTTCCATCATTCGCCGGCCGGTTCTGGTACCTGAATCCAAGCCGGTGGACGACCTCTTCCACTACATGCAGCGCTCCCGCCACCACCTGGCCGTGGTCGTGGACGAGTACGGGGGCATCGCCGGTCTGGTCACCATAGAGGATGCCATCGAGCAGATCGTGGGCGAGCTGGAGGACGAGCACGACCGGGTCCAGCACGACGAGCCCAAGCAGATCGGCCCGCACACCTGGCAGCTGCCGGTCCGCACGCCCATTGCTGACCTGGAGGAGCTCTACGAGATCACCATCGACGAGGACGACGTGGACACGGTCTATGGCCTGCTGACCAAGCTGCTGGGCTCCGTGCCGGTCTCAGGCTCATCGGCGGTGACCCGGGGCATCAGATTGACCGCTGGCGAAGCAGTCGGCCGCCGCAAGAAGATCGCGACCATCGTGGTCGAGCCGGCCAACGGATCCAGCATCGCCTTGGAGGACGGTGCGGAGCTGGAAGACGAACAGACCGACGGGGATCAACCCGAGCAGGACAGTCAGGAGCATGCATGACCAAGGAAGAATACAGCGATACCAAGGCACCGGTCCACCGATCGGGGTTCGTGGCCGTAGTGGGCCGGCCCAATGTGGGCAAGTCCACCCTGATGAACGCCCTGGTGGGCAGGCCCATCGCCATCGCCTCCTCCCGGCCGGAGACCACCCGCAAGGCTATCCGGGGGATCATGACCCGTCCCGAGGCCCAGGTGGTCCTGGTGGATACACCGGGCATCCACCGTCCGCGCACCCTGCTGGGCCAGCGGCTCAACGACGTCGTGGAAGCCTCCCTGTCGGATGTGGATGCCATAGCATTTTTGCTGCCAGCAGACCAGGCCATAGGCCCCGGCGATCGCCGTATTCTCAGCCGGTTGCGCTCCGATTTCGCCCACAAGGACAAGGATGGCCAATGGACCTGGCGAAAGCCCCTGATTGCCGTAGTGACCAAGATCGACCAATTGGACAAGGGTCAGCTGGTGGACAAGCTTCTGGAGATTGGCGCCTTCGCCGACTTCTCCCAGATCGTTCCGGTCAGTGCTTTGGAGGCTGACAACGTGGACGAGGTGGCCCAGGTGTTGATGGATGCCATGCCCGAGGGCCCTCAGCTCTACCCTGACGACCAGCTGACCGAGGAACGGCCCGAAGACATGATCGCCGAACTGGTCCGCGGAGCCTACCTGGAGGAGCTCAACGACGAGTTGCCCCACTCCCTGGCCGTCCGCGTGGAGTCCATCGATCCGGATCCTCAGGGCGGGCGCGACACCATCCACATAGGGATTTATGTAGAGCGCGACTCCCAGAAGCCCATCGTCATTGGACGGGGGGCCGAGCACCTGGTCCGGGTGAAAAAGAAGCTGCGCACCGCCGTCAACCGGACCATGGGTCGCAAGGTCCGGTTGGATCTGCATGTCAAGGTGGCCCGCAACTGGCAGACCGACCCCAAGCAGCTGGAGCGCCTGGGGTTCTGATCCCACTCAGCGGCGGGGTGCCGGGGTGCGCTTGGCTGTGTACATCCGGGTGTTCAGAAGGTCGGCGTAGCGCTCGATGACCTTGGGCCGGATCACCTTCATGGATGGCGTCATCAGCCCGTTGTCCTGGGTGAACTCCTCGGGCAGGATGATGAACTTGCGCACTGACTCGGCCCGGGAGACGCCTTCGTTGGCCCGGTCCACATACTCCTGGACCTCTGCCCGGACCACGGCGTTCTGGGCCGCCTCCTGCAGGGACATGTTGCGATCCAGTCCCTTGGATGCCAGCCAGGGCCGCAGGGCGGACTCGTTCAGGGTGACCAGGGCCGAGATGAAGGGACGCTTGTCGCCCAGAACCAGGGCCTGGGAGACGATCTCGGAGCGCTCGATGACCTCCTCGATGGGCCCGGGGGAGACGTTCTTGCCGCCAGCTGTGATGATCAGATCCTTCTTTCGCCCGGTCAGGAAGAGGAACCCGTCGCGGGAGAGCCGGCCCAGGTCGCCTGTGGCGTACCAGCCGTCCTCGGTGAAGGATGCACGAGTGGCCTCCTCATTCTTGTGGTAGCGGTGGAATACGCAGACGCCCTTGATCTGCACCTCGCCGTCTGAGGCGATGCGGATGGTGAATCCCGGGAAGGGGATGCCCACTGAGCCCCGGTGGTAGGGGGTGCCCAGGGGGTTGAAGGCGCAGGGTGCGGTGGTCTCGGTCAGGCCGTAGCCCTCATAGACCGGAACATTGGCGCCACGGAAGAACCCCAACAGTTCAGGATCCAGGGGAGCGCCTCCGGAGACGATCCACTTGGCCCGTCCGCCCAGGACCTGGCGCAGGGAAGCGTAGACCAGCGGGTCATAGATGGCTCGCCGCAGGGCGCTGCGCTTGGTCGGCCAGCCCTTGCGGGAGATGTCCTCCATGTAGGTTCGTGCCGCCCGGGCCGCCCCGTTGAAGATCCTGCCCTTGATGCCATGCCCGGCCTTCTGGGATGCGGCGTTGTAGACCTTCTCGAAAACCCTGGGCACGCCGATGATGACCGTGGGCTTGGACTCCTGCAGGTCGGACAGCAGGGTGGCCAGCCCGGAGGAGATGTACACCTGCATGGTCCCGTAGACGACCCCGTAGCTGATGGCCCGGGCGAAGGTGTGGGCCTGGGGCAGGAAGAGCAGGATGGATCCATCCGGGTCATGGGTCAGATTGGGGATGAAGGCGTTCAGGTTCCTGGCCAGCTGGCAGTAATGCTCATGGGTCATCTCCACGCCCTTGGGCGCCGCTGTGGAACCGGAGGTGTAGACGATGGAGCAGAGGTCGGTCTTGCGGATGGAGTTGATCCGCTCGTCGAGTTCGGCGTCGCTGACCGACTCCCCGTAGGCCTGCAGCTCCTGCAGGGCCCCGGACTCCAGGCAGGCGATCCGCTCCAGGGTGGGGCACTCCTTGTCGGCCCCCTCGGCCTTGGCGCGCATCTCGGTGGTCTGCACCACCAGCAGCCTGGCGTCGGAGTTGTTGACGATGAATCGGATCTGTTCGGCCGAATCGGTGTCGTAGATGGTGGCGATGATCCCGCCGATGGACAGGACCGCGGCATCCACGATGTCCCACTCATAGCTGGTCCTGCACATGAAGGCCACGGCATCGCCCTTCTTCAGCCCGTAGTGCATGAAGCCCTTGGCGGTGGTCCTGATGTCGTGCAGGATCTCTCGGCCGGTCCGGTAGGTCCAGCTGCCGTTTTCAACGAAGTGCAGGACCGGATGGTCGGGGGTACGGCGGGCCCGATCAGCGTAGATGTCATAGACGGTCATGTCGTCAGGCACCGGTCCCATGCCGGCGGTGGTGGCCGAGAGCAGCCCCGAGGCCGGATCCATGCGCGTGGTGGTGGCGTAGTCAGCTGACCAGAAATGCGTATTGGGCAGGGCGAGGGCTTCCTGGGCGGCACCTGACGGATCCGCGGCCTGTTCGCCAGTCGGTCCCTCCCCATGACCCACCTGGTGTGCCACAAAAGATTTGACCGATGCTAGTAACGACACGTTGTCTCCTTCAATAATCGCGGGATATGTCCAGAATAGCCGCCTACTTGGAGAAGGGAGGGCCCGGTGCTAAAGTAGGCACGTTGCTTTGGCGAGGGAGGCTTCATGGCCTCCGTTATCGACTCGGCTGGATCATCGGCGGCCTTTCCTTATGGGCGGTCCGGAATCCGACGCGGCGATGCGCCAGGACCGGCCCAGGTCGGTCTTGAGGAACTAGACAAGGAAGGAAGCCAACATGGCTAACACCATTAAGCTCGAGGGCGAAGTCCGCGACCAATTCGGCAAGGGGGCGGCACGCCGCATGCGCGTGGCCCAGCAGATTCCCGCCACCATCTACGCCGGCGGCGCCCAGCCCGACTACATCAAGCTGCCCATGCGCGAGACCACTCTGGCCCTGCGCCGCGCCAACGCCCTCTTCTCCATCAGCTTCGGCGGGCAGACCAAGACGGCCGTGGTCAAGGACGTGCAGCGCAACCCGGTCAAGCGCCAGGTGGAGCACATCGACTTCTATGAGGTCCGCGCAGGCGAGAAGGTCACCGTGGAGGTGCCCGTCTTCGTCAGCGGCGAGACCAAGGGCGCCGCCGTGGCCCTGATCGACACCCAGAACCTGCAGGTCCGGGCCGACGTGTCCAACCTGCCCGAGCGCATCGACATCAGTGTGGAGGGCCTGTCCGAGGGCGACAGGATCCTGGCCAAGGATGTTAAGCTGCCCGAGGGCTCCGAGCTGATCATCGACGATATGGAGGAATCCATCGTCTCCGTCGAGATCCCCAAGGAGGAGAGCCTGGAGACCCCCACCGAGGAGACCGAACAGGCCGATGCGGAAGCCGCTCCGGAGGCCGACGCCCAGAGCGAGTGAGCTTAGAGGTTCGTTGTGCAAGGCCATGGGGTCATCAGGATCCTGTGGCCTTTTTGCGTATGACGGTCACTATGCGAAATGTCTTGAACAGGTCAAGGTGTGCCTATGCGATAGTTCGGGTACCGGGCATCGCCATAAGCATCGCACCCGAGCAACCAAATACAGTAGCAAGAAGAAGTGGTAGACAATGGCAGAGCAATCACATCACGACCCGAAGGCACTCAATGAGTTGGCGGACGCTTTCAAGGTCATTCCCAACGATCATCCCGCCTCTGACGAGGAGCGTGCCCGACTGATTGACAAGCCCGCCTTCGGCCAGCTCTTCTCAGACAATATGACCCACATGGGTTGGACTTCGGACGACGGCTGGAAGGATCGCAGGGTTGAGGCCTACGGACCGCTCAGTCTGGATCCGGGGGCCTCGGTGCTCCACTATGCCCAGGAGGCCTTTGAGGGACTCAAGGCCTACTACCACGACGACGGCTCCATCTGGCTCTTCCGGCCCGATGCCAACGCCCAGCGCTTCTACAATTCGGCCAAGCGTCTGGCCCTGCCCCCGCTTGAGCCCAATGACTTCCTGGGATCGGTCGCGGCCCTGGTCCGCCGTGACGCGGCCTGGGTGCCCAGGCGGCGTGAGTACACGCTCTATATGCGCCCCTACATGTTCGCTTCCGAGCCCTTCCTGGGCGTGCGCGCTCCGCATGCGGTGGACTATTGCGTCATCGCCTCGCCCTCGGGACCCTATTTCGCCGGCGGGGTCAAGCCGGTCAGCATCTGGGTGGAGGACAAGTGGTTCCGCACCGGCCCCGGCGGCACCGGCTTCGCCAAGTGCGGCGGCAACTATGCGGCCTCCCTGCTGGGTGAGAACCGCGGCGCCGAGCATGGCTGCGAGCAGGTCTGTTTCGTCGACGCGGCCACCAAGACCTACCTGGAGGAGCTGGGCGGCATGAACATGTTCACCGTCCACAAGGACGGCCACCTGGAGACCCCCAGCCTGACCGGAACCATTCTTCCCGGCGTCACCCGCAACTCCCTGATCGCCTTGGCCCAGGACCACGGTCGTGACGTGGTGGAGACCATGATCCGCCTGGATACCCTGCTGGACGACATCCGCTCCGGCGAGGTCACCGAGGTGTTCGCCTGCGGGACCGCTGCCATCATCACCCCGATCGGGCGCTTCAAGTCCGAGAACTTCGACGTCCAGGTGGCCGACGGTGGCTCAGGCAAGGTCACCATGGACCTGCGCAACGAGCTCCTGGGCATCCAGCTGGGCGAGATCGAGGATCCGCACGACTGGATGTGGAAGGTCTGCTGAGCGCTGATCCCATTCCTGCCTGACAGGTCTTGAATGGAAGGCGACTTCAGGGCGACGTTTCGCCTTGGGTCGCCTTCCTTCATATTTGTGGCCTTGCGCACATCACCGGCCTGTTCAGCTCTGTGCTTGGCTAATCTATAGACAGACTTGAGTGCGGGACGATTCCGGGAGGAGCAGCGCGGGATGAAGACGGCCTTGGAGGGGAACCTGATCTTCATGGTCATCGAGTACCTGGGCATATTCAGCTGCGGGCTTTCGGGTGGCCTGGCTGCCGTGCGCAAGGGCTACGACATCATCGCCATTCTGCTGGTCTCCTGGATCAGTGCCCTGGGAGGCGGGGTGGTCCGAGACGTTCTTCTGGGTCAGGTGCCGCCCAGCGGCATCACCGACAAGGGCTCGGTCATCGTCACCCTGGCATCCGGCCTGGTGGTGGCTGTCGCCCATCCTGAAATCAGCAGGATGACCTGGTCCATGTTGGTCACCGATGCCATGGCGCTGGGATCCTTCGCCGTCAACGGGACCGCCAAGGCTCTGATGTGCGGAACCGGCGGCATGACGGCCATCTTCATGGGCATGGCCACGGCCCTGGTTGGCGGCCTGCTGCGAGATATCCTCCTCAACCAGGTGCCTGCGGTCATCCAGGACCAGCATTGGTATGCATTGCCCTCCCTGATCGGCTGCATGCTGACCCTGGCCTCCACGCGCGCCCAGCAGCATGGGCTCTATCCGGCCCGGGTCGACATGGCCCTGGACCTGGCCATCGTGGCCCTGGTGGTCGTCCTGCGCATCATCTCGGTGAAATTCAACATTCTGGTGCCTGGGGCGGTGGACCGGCGCTCGGCCCGGCTGCCGCTCAACGATGCCCAGCTGGCCAGGGCCATCCGTCATCTGATGCGTGGCCGGTCGAACATCAGTGTCACCATCAAGCACACCGACGAGGATACCGACCGGAAACCGGATACGAAGAAGGGCCGGTGATCCAAGCGCTTGGATCACCGGCCCTTCTGGGCACCCGGTTCAGAGGGCGTTGACGGCGTTGGCCAGACCGGACTTGCGGTTGGCGGCCTGGTTGCGGTGAATCACACCCTTGCCGGCGGCCTTGTCCAGACGGCGGGCGGCCACCTGGAAGGCAGCCTGAGCGGCCTCCTTGTCACCGGCATCCACGGCCTTGCGCACGGAACGCACTGAGGTCTTGATTGCGCTCTTGACCTCCTTGTTGCGCAGGTGCGCCTTTTCGTTGGTGATGACCCGCTTCTTCTGCGACTTGATGTTTGCCAATGTTGCTCCAAACGATGAATGTATCTGTACAGACAACCCACCATAGTAGCACCCGACCGGGAGAAGAATCCGCCAGAGGCGGGCGCTTCGGCCCAGGGCATCGTCTAGAATCGTTAGACCAGACGTACGTGAGGAGAGCAGACCGGTGCAGGAAGCCAAGAACCAACCAGGATTCACCGACCAATCGCTGATCCGCAACTTCTGCATCATCGCCCACATCGATCACGGCAAATCCACGGTGGCCGACCGGATCCTGCAGCTGAGCGGGATCGTGCCCAAGCGCGAGATGCATGACCGGTTCCTGGACAGGATGGACATCGAGCAGGAGCGCGGCATCACCATCAAGTCCCAGGCCGTTCGCCTGCCCTGGGTCAAGGACGGCGTCGAATACACCCTGGGCATGATCGACACCCCGGGCCATGTGGACTTCACTTACGAGGTGTCCCGGGCCCTGGAGGCCTGCGAGGGCGCGGTTCTGCTGGTGGACGCCACCCAGGGCATCGAGGCGCAGACCCTCTCCAATCTCTATATGGCCCTGGAGGATGACCTGACCATCATCCCCGTCCTCAACAAGATCGACCTGCCCTCGGCCGAGCCGGACAAGCACGCCGAGGAGATCGCCAACCTGATCGGCTGCTCCACGGATGAGGTGCTCCGGGTGTCAGGCAAGACCGGCCAGGGGATTCGTGAGCTGGTGGATCGGATCGTGGACCAGGTGCCGGCCCCCAAAGGGGATCCCAAGGCTCCGGCCCGGGCGCTGATCTTCGACTCGGTCTATGACTCCTACCGGGGGATCGTCACCTATATCCGGATGGTGGACGGCGAGCTCAAGGCGCGGCAGAAAATCCGCATGATGGGCCGGGCGACCGTGCACGACCCCATCGAGCTGGGGGTGATCAGCCCGGACATGACCCCCACCAAGGCCCTGGGTGCCGGGGAAGTCGGCTATGTGATCACCGGCGTCAAGGACGTCAGCCAGTCCAAGGTGGGCGACACGGTCACCACCGAGGCCAACCCGGCCAAGGAGCCTCTGCCCGGCTATCAGGACCCTCAGCCCATGGTCTATTCCGGGCTTTTCCCCATCGACAACGCCCAGTTCCCCGAACTGCGCGACGCCCTGGACAAGCTCAAGCTCAACGATGCCGCCCTTGTCTATGAGCCGGAGACCTCGGTGGCCCTGGGCTTCGGCTTCCGCTGCGGCTTCCTGGGGCTGCTGCACATGGAGATCGTCACCGAGCGCCTGAGCAGGGAGTTCGGCATGGACCTGATCGCCACGGCTCCCAACGTCACCTACCAGGTGACCATGGAGGACGGCAGCGAGCACACGGTGACCAACCCCAGCGAGTTCCCCGATGGCAAGGTTCGTCAGATTCTGGAGCCGGTGGTCAGCGCCGACATCATCACACCCAAGGAGTTCATCGGACCGGTCATGGAGCTCTGCCAGGACCACCGCGGGCAGATGGGGACCATGGAGTATCTGAGCCCCGAGCGCGTCGAAATGCACTACCGGATGCCCCTGGCTGAGATCGTCTTCGACTTCTTCGACCAGCTGAAGAGCCGGACCAAGGGCTACGCCAGCCTGGACTACCAGCCCGACGGCACCCAGTCCGCCGACCTGGTCAAGGTGGACATCCTCATCCAGGGGGAGAAGATCGACGCCTTCTCAGCCATCGTCCACAAGGACAAGGCCTACGCCTACGGGGTGATGATGACCAAGAAGCTGCGCAAGCTGATCCCGCGCCAGCAGTTCGAGATCCCCATCCAGGCCGCCATAGGGTCGCGGATCATCGCCCGGGAAACCATCAGCGCCCTGCGCAAGGACGTGCTGGCCAAGTGCTACGGGGGAGACATCACCCGCAAGCGCAAGCTGCTGGAGAAGCAGAAGGCCGGCAAGAAGCGCATGAAGATGCTGGGACATGTCGAGGTGCCCCAGGAAGCCTTCATCGCAGCCCTGAGCACCGGCCAGGCCCAGGATCGGGACACCAAGGACAAGATCCGGGCCGCCGCCAAGAAGGAGGGCTGAACGGGTGGGATCCTACCAGGTCTACATCCATGTGCCCTTCTGCATGCGCCGCTGCGGCTACTGCGACTTCAACACCTACACGGCCCGGGACCTGGGCGGGGGCGCCAGCCGGGAGCACTACGCCGACCTGGCCATCCAGGAGATGCGCATGGTCCGCGACTGGCAGACCTCCCGAGGTCTGATAGAGCCGCCCGTGTCCACCATCTTCTTCGGCGGAGGCACGCCCACTATTCTGCCTGCCCAGGATCTGGTGCGCATGGTCGAGGCCGTGGCCGACCTTTGGGGGCTGTCCCCTGGGGCCGAGGTCACCACCGAGGCCAACCCCGACACCGTGGATCGGGCCTACCTGGAGCAGCTGCTCAAGGGCGGCATCAACCGGGTGTCCTTCGGCATGCAGTCAGCGGTGCCCAGCGTCCTGGCCACCCTGGACCGCACCCATACCCCGGCCAATGTGACCACAGATGTGGCCGCCGCCAAGGACTTGGGGCTCAGGGCCAGTGTGGACCTGATCTACGGAACGCCGGGGGAGCGGCTTGAGGATTGGCGGACCAGCCTGCAGGCGGCTCTGGACCTGGGCGTGGACCATGTCTCTGCCTACGCCCTGACCCTGGAACCCACCACCAAGATGGGCCGAGCCGTGCGCCGGGGCCAGCTGCCCGCCCCTGACGACGATGACGAAGCGGCCAAGTACGAGATGGCCGACGACATGCTTTCCCAGGCAGGCCTCTACTGGTACGAGATCTCCAACTGGGCCCGACCCGGCCAGGAGAGCCGCCACAACCTGGGCTACTGGCACAACGTGGACTGGGCCGGCATCGGGCCAGGCGCCCACTCCCACTATCGTGCTCTGGAAGGCCAGGACACAGGCATGGCACCGGCAGAAGAGGCCCGGGAACAGGAGCCCATGTCCACCGTCTCGCCTGGGTTCAGGGCCACAGGAACAGCGGCAGCGCAGGAGGCCGATTCCGGGGCGCACTGGTGGCTTTCGCCGGAGCCTGGCCTGGGGGAGCGGCGAGCCAGGGCCATTCGCTCCTGGGACATCGCCCACCCCAGGGACTGGGCCGCCGCCATGGATGCCGGACATGTGCCCTGGCAGGATGCGGAGCTTCTGGGCTTCAGGCAGGACCTGGAGGAGACGGTCATGCTGGCCCTGCGCCTGCCGGAAGGCCTGGGGCTGGACCGGCTGACCAGGCAGGCGGGTCGTCCGGCCGATCCGAAGATCCTCGAGGATCTGGTCGATCAGGGGCTCCTGCTGCCCGTGAGTGACAGAATCCAGGTGACCCGCCGGGGCCGCCTGCTCAACGATCTGGTCATCGATCAGGTCCTGGAGGCGGTAGGAATTCGTTAGACACCGCGGAACGTTACACGGATGTCACCTGTGGATGCATTATTCTGTTGATTCACCAATGACCAGGCTCTTCAAGGGTGGAGCATGCCGGCCCCGCCCGCGTCCACGAATGAGGTGATTGCGGTGTCATTCACGGCCCCTCTCGATCTGCACGTTCACGGCCCGCAAGGGCTCTATGACCCTGATACGGAACACGATGCCTGCGGTTTCGGCATGGTGGCCACCATGAACCGACGGGATGAAAGACTGATCGTCGAGCAGGGCATCCGCGTCCTGGTCAACCTGGACCACCGAGGGGCCGTGGGTGCCGAGCCCAACACCGGCGATGGCGCCGGCATCATGCTCTCCATGCCTGACGAGTTCATGCGCACCCGGGTCTACCGGGATCTGCCTGAAGCCGGCCACTATCTGGCGGGCATGGCCTTCCTGGACAGGGATCCGGCTCAGGCTGCCAGTCAGGAGGAGGCCATCGCCTCGATTGCGGGCCAGGAGGGGCTGCGCGTCCTGGCCTGGCGGGCGGTGCCCACCGATCCTGACGGACTGGGTCTGCAGGCTCTGGCCTCCATGCCCAGATTCCTTATGCCCATCATGTGCGACGCCGGGCCGGATAGCCGCGGAGGACTGGACCTGGAGCGGCTGGGCTACCGGGTCCGCAAGCGGGCCGAGCACGAGCTGGGCGTCTACTTCGCCTCCCTGTCCTGCAGGACCGTCACCTACAAGGGCATGCTGACCACCAAGCAGCTGCAGGGCTTCTTCCCCGACCTGAGCGATCCGGCCATGAAGGCGCGCCTGGCCATCGTCCACTCCCGCTTCTCCACCAACACCTTCCCCTCCTGGCCCCTGGCCCAGCCCTTCCGGATGATCGCCCATAACGGGGAGATCAACACCATCCAGGGCAACCGCAATTGGATGTCGGCCCGCGAGGGAAAGCTGAGCTCGGAGCTGTTGGGGGACATGGCCCCGCTGCTGCCGGTCAACACCCCTGGAGCCTCGGACTCGGGCACCTTTGACGAGACCCTGGAGCTGCTCCACCTGGCCGGGCGGTCCCTGCCCCACGCCGTCTCCATGATGATGCCTCCGGCCTGGCAGCAGGATCCGGGCATGGATCCGGACCTGAGGGCCTTCTACCAGTACAACGACGCCCTGATCGAGCCTTGGGACGGCCCGGCGGCCATCGTCTTCACCGACGGAACCCTGGTGGGTGCCCAGCTGGATCGCAATGGCCTGCGCCCGGGCCGCTGGCAGCTGACCGAGGACGGCCACCTGGTTCTGGCCTCGGAGGCGGGCGTCCTGGAGGATACGCCCCAGGAGTCCATCGTCGCCAAGGGCAGGCTGGAGCCTGGACGCATGTTCCTGGCCGACACCAAAGAGGGCCGGATCGTGCCCGACCGCGAGATCAAGCGCCAGCTGGCCGGTCTGCACCCCTACAGGAAGTGGGTTTCCGAACGCACTGTCCGCTTGGACGACCTGCCCGAGCGCGAACATGTCAATTATTCGCGCATCTCGGTCCACCGCCGGCAGCAGGCCTTCGGCTACACCCGGGAGGACCTGACCATGCTGCTGGGGCCCATGGCTGAAACCGGCGGCGAGCCCATCGGGTCCATGGGCAATGACGCGCCCATTGCCGTGCTCTCACGCCGGTCCCGTATGCTCTTCGACTACTTCACCCAGAAGTTCGCCCAGGTCACCAATCCGCCCCTGGACTGGGAGCGCGAGGAACTGGTGACCAGCATCGCCTCGGCCATTGGGCCTGAGCCCAACCTTCTGGAGGACACCCCCGAGCACGCTTGGAAGATCCACATCGATCTGCCTGTGGTGGACTCCGTCCAGATGGCGCAGATCAAGCGCCTGGACCGGGCGCCGGTCCTGGAAGGCCGTTTCCGCCCCCGTCTGATTCGCGGTCTCTACCAGGTGGCCGGCGGTGGCAAGGCTCTTGAGGAACGTCTGGAGGCCATTGAAGGGGAGGTGGATCGGGCCATCGAGGAGGGCTGCAATGTCCTTGTCCTCTCTGACCGGGATTCCAACCACATCTGGGGGCCCATACCCTCCCTGCTGCTGACCGGGGCCGTCCAGCACCACCTGCTCCGTCGGCACACCCGTACCCAGGTCTCCCTGGCAGTGGAAGCCGGCGACGTGCGCGAGGTCCACCATGTGGCCCTGCTGATCGCCTACGGCGCCGCTTGCGTCAACCCCTACCTGGCTCTGGAGTCGGTGGAGAACCTGGCCAACAGCGGCGACCTGCATGTGGACGCCAAAAAGGCTTCCGCCAACCTGGTCCGGGCCCTGAGTACCGGGGTCCTGAAAATCATGAGCAAGATGGGCGTGAGCACCATCATGTCCTACCGGGGCTCCCAGCTCTTCGAGGCCGTCGGGCTGAGCCAGGAGGTCATCGACCGCTGGTTCACCGGCACCACCTCCCTGGTGGGCGGCATAGGGCTTGATGAGATCGCCGCCGAGGTGGCCCAGCGCCATCGGGTGGCCTACCCCATTGAGTGGACCGCCGGATCCGGGCATGACCTGGAGACCGGCGGCAACTACCACTGGCGGCGCACCGGCGAGGACCACCTGAACGATCCTGAGTCCATCTTCCTGCTCCAGCAGTCCACCAAGCGAGGGGACTACGGGCTGTTCCGGGCCTACACCGACCATGTGAACGCGGCGGCCAAGCAGGGCATGACCCTGCGCGGCCTCATGGAGCTGCACTCCGACAGGGCACCCATACCCCTGGACCAGGTGGAGCCCGCCGAGTCCATCGTCACCCGCTTCTCCACCGGCGCCATGAGCTACGGGTCCATTTCCCAGGAGGCCCATGAGACCATGGCCCTGGCCATGAATCGGCTGGGAGCCCGGTCCAACTCGGGCGAGGGCGGCGAGTCCCCGGACCGGATTGCAGACCCTGCCAGGACCAGCCGCATCAAGCAGGTGGCCTCGGCACGGTTCGGGGTGACCAGCGACTACCTGGTCTCGGCCACGGACCTGCAGATCAAGCTGGCCCAGGGAGCCAAGCCGGGGGAGGGCGGTCACCTTCCCGGCGCCAAGGTCCCGCCATGGATCGCCCAGGTCAGACGCTCCACACCCGGGGTCGAGCTCATCTCGCCTCCGCCCCACCACGATATCTACTCCATCGAGGACCTGAAACAGCTGATCCACGACCTGAAGATGGCCAACCCCCAAGCCCGCATCCACGTCAAGCTGGTCTCCGAGCACGGGGTGGGAACCGTGGCCGCGGGCGTGGCCAAGTGTCATGCCGATGTGGTCCTCATCTCGGGCCAGGACGGCGGCACGGGAGCGGCCCCGCTCAACGCCATCAAGCACGCGGGCACCCCCTGGGAGCTGGGCCTGGCCGAGACCCAGCAGACCCTGGTCATGAACGACCTGCGCTCGCGGATCGTGGTCCAGTGCGACGGGGAGCTCAAGACCGGCCGCGACGTGGTCGTAGCCGCCCTGCTGGGGGCCGAGGAGTTCGGCTTCGCCACAACGGCGCTGCAGGTGGAGGGCTGCGTCATGATGCGGGCCTGTCACAAGAACACCTGCCCCCAGGGCATAGCCACCCAGGATCCGGAGCTGCGCGCGCGCTTCACCGGTCGGCCCGAGGACTTGGTCAACTTCTTCATGTTCATGGCCCGTCAGGTGCGGGAGATTCTGGCCTCCCTGGGATTCGCCAGCCTGGAGGAGGCAGTCGGCCACGTGGAGTGCCTGCGCCGGGACCCCTCCGTGCGCACCTGGAAGAGCCAGGGGATCGACCTGGATGCCATCCTGCGCAAGCCGGGGCCCACCCCGGGCACAGTGCTGCACCACACGCAGGCCCAGGACCACGAACTGGACAAGTCCCTGGATGTGGATCTGATCAACCAGGCCGTCGATGCCTTGGACGAGGGTCGGCCGGTGGCCATCAAGACAACCGTACGCAATGTCAATCGCAGCGTGGGCACCATGCTGGGCTACAGGATCACCCGCCAATACGGCGCCGCCGGCCTGCCAACGAACACCGTGGACATCACGCTGACCGGTTCTGCCGGTCAATCCCTGGGCGCCTTCATTCCCAGGGGCGAGACCATCCGGGTGATCGGCGAGGCCAACGACTATGCAGGCAAGGGCCTGTCCGGCGGCCGTCTGATCCTTCAGTCTGCCCAAGGCGTCAGGTTCGATCCGCACCAGACCGTCATCTGCGGCAACGTAGCCGGATTCGGCGCCACCTCGGGCGACATGTTCGTGGCCGGCCGGGCCGGGGAGCGCTTCGCCGTACGCAACGGGGGCGGCCGTTTCGTGGTCGAGGGCCTGGGCGACCACGGCTGCGAGTACATGACCGGCGGCCTGGTGGTGGTTCTGGGCCCCACAGGACGCAACTTCGGCGCTGGCTTCTCGGGAGGGGATGCCTACCTGCTGGACATGGACACCTCCCGGCTCAATCCGCAAGCCTGGAATGACGGCTCCCTGCTGGCCTTGGAGCCCGACCAGGGCCAGGCGGCCATGCTCAAGGAACTGATAGCGGAGCATGTCCGGCTGACCGGCTCAAAGGCTGCGGCCGGGCTGCTGGAGGACTGGCCGAGCGCGCTGGCCCGGTTCACCCATCTGGTTCCCCGTCGTTATCTGGCCATGAAGAAGGCCATGGAAGAGGCCGAACGCGAGCAGGTGGACTTCAACGAGCCCGGCGTCTGGGACGCCACCTACGCCCAGGTCATGGAAGGAGCGCACTGATATGGTCGACCCCAAGGGATTCCTCAAGGTACGCACCCGGCACGAGCTGGCCGAGCGCCCGGTCGCTGAACGCCTGAAGGACTGGCGCGACGTGCATCAGTCCACTGGCCCCGGGCCCTGGACCGCCGAGCAGGCCGCGCGCTGCATGGACTGCGGCACCCCCTTCTGCATGACCGGCTGCCCCCTGGGCAACCTGATCCCCGAGTTCAACGACCTGCTGTCACGGGGCCGTTGGGAGGAGGCTTACGAACGGCTGAGCCTGACCAACAACTTCCCGGAGTTCACCGGACGGATCTGCCCGGCTCCCTGCGAGTCCTCCTGCGTGCTCTCCATCCACCAGCCGGCCACCACCATCAAGCTGGACGAGCAGACCATCATCGACCAGGCCTGGTCCCTGGGCCTGGTCAAGCCCAGGCCGCCCCAGCGGCTGACTGACATGACCGTGGCCGTGGTCGGGTCGGGTCCTGCAGGGCTGGCCTGCGCCCAGCAGCTGACCCGGGCCGGGCACACGGTGGTGGTCTATGAGCGCGCCGATGCCATTGGCGGACTCCTGCGCTACGGCATCCCAGCCTTCAAGCTGGAGAAATCCCTGCTGGACCGCCGGCTGGAGCAGATGGAGGCCGAGGGGACCCGATTCCGCACCGGCGTCGAGGTGGGCCGGGACCTAGGCTGGGACCAGCTGCGGGCCCGCTATGACGCCCTGGTGGTGGCCATCGGTTCCACCGATCCCCGGCGGGTGGACCTTCCCGGCAGGGAGCTGAAGGGCATCCACTACGCCATGGACTTCCTGCCCGACCCCACCCGCAAACTCATGGGCCGCGAGCCCATCAACAACATCGATGCCGCCGGCAAGGACGTCATCATCATCGGCGGCGGCGACACCGGGTCGGACTGCCTGGGCACGGCCCTGCGAGAGGGCGCCAAGTCGGTCACCGTCCTGCAGATCCGTTCCCGGGAGCCCTCCTCAAGGCCCGATAATCGGCCCTGGCCCACTTACGCCCGGCTCTACAATCCCACCTCCTCCATGGAGGAGGGCGGCCATTATGAGTATGCGGTGGACAGCCTGGAGTATCTGGGCGACGATTCCGATGACCGGGTCAACCTGGACCAGACCAGCGCCCCCACCGGCTTCGACCAAGACCATGATGGCAGGGTGCGCGGCGTTCGCGTGGTGGATGTCAGCCGTGACGATCAGGACCGAATCATCCCCCATCCCGACACCGAGCGGATCCTGCCTGCCGACCTGGTGCTGATCAGCATTGGCTTTGCCCATCCCGAGACGGCCACTCTGACCGGACAGACCGGCCTAGGGCTGGACGGACGCGGGAACGTGGCCCGGGATGCCGACTATGCCACCGAACGTGACGGCATCTTCGTCTGCGGCGATGCCGGACGTGGCCAGTCCCTGGTGGTCTGGGCCCTGGCCGAGGGCCGTTCCTGCGCAGCGGCCGTGGACCGGTATCTGACCGGCGCCACCGAACTGCCTGCTCCCATCCGGGCCGATGAGCGCGCCATGGCCCTGCCTGCGGGCGACCAGCGCCCACGCTAATATGAAAAAGTATGGTGCCGATCGAAGGGATGGAGGCAGTGGGATATGACCAACCGCGCTGAACGTAGGGCGCAGGCCAAGCGGAGCCGCCGTGGCGGCAGCGACGACCGGAGGATGGCGGCCAAGGGCAGGGCCGGAGTGATGGACGAACGGGCCTTGCAGGAGCGCTCCCGTCGGCTGGAGGCAGGCCAGAGCGCCGAATGGAAGCCCACCGGGCACACCGATGACCTGGTGCAGAAGGACTCCGTCGATCCCAACGACCGCAACCCCCGTCTGCTCAGGGCTCCTAGCGGCGTGCGCCAATGGCTGCGGATTCTGGTCTGGGCCCTGATCATTTGTTCCGGCCTGGCCTTCCTGGTCTGCATGTGGCTGCCCCACGTTCCCATCTGGGCCACCATCGCCATCGCGGCGGTCTTCTGCCTGGGCGTGCTGGGGCTTTTCCTGGTCGGCGGCAACCGGGACAATCCACGCCTGGACTCCTACGGAACGGCCCTGTGACCATGACCGAAAGCGTGGCAGAACAGCAGGCCGTGCTCATGCAGCACGTGGGATTCCGCCGTCAGGGCCGGGTCATACTGAACGATGTCAACCTTGAGGTGGGCCGTGGGCAGAAGTGGGTCCTCTTCGGACCCAACGGGGTGGGCAAATCCACTCTGGTGGCCATGATGAGCACCCGAGGCTTCCCCAGCACCGGCAGCGTGGAGATCCTGGGCAACCGGCTGGGCAAGGTGAACGTCTTCTCCTACCGGCATCGGATTGGTCTGGCCTCGGCCGGCCTGGCCAAGACCATCAGCCCCCAGGAGGATCCCTACGACGTGGTGCTGACAGCCTTCAGCGATACCACCGGCCGCTGGAGGGAGACCTTTACGCCCGAACAGGAAGAGGCCACCCTGGCCCTGATGGATCGGTTCGGCATCGCCTACCTTAAGGGCAAGCGCATGTACCGGCTCTCCGAGGGGGAGCGTGGCCGGGTGCTGATTTGCCGGGCGCTGATGGCCGATCCCGATTTGCTCATCCTGGACGAGCCGACCACCGGGCTGGACCTGGGCGGCCGGGAGCTGGTGCTCAGGGCCTTGAGCGGCATCGGCCGTGAAGACAAGGACCGTACGGTCATCCTGGTCACCCACCGGCTTGAGGAGATCCCTTTGGGCTTCGATCGGATAGCCATGATGGGTCGGCGTCCTGCCGACACTGCAGACACCGGCGACCCGGATCCGGGCACCATCGTCTATCAGGGACCCTTGGAGGGTGGACTGACCGGTCCGCGCCTGAGCGAACTCTTCGGTCTGGATCTGACCGTGGTCCACCGCGACGGACGCTGGGGCGCCTTCGCCGTCTGAACGCCACTGCCTGCCGACACGTTCTGACACGCCCGTATCAGCTCAAGGAATAGCGATTCGTTCACCAGGGCACGGGTATAGACTGTGGTGGTTTGTCTGCCCGGAGATCGCGGCGGACTTGTATGCGTGAAGGATGTTGACGTGATCAAGATATGGACTCGCTACCTGCGGCCTTACTGGCTTCAGGTGGCCGTTCTGGTGCTCTTTCAGGTGGCGCAGACGGCCTTGAACCTCTACCTGCCCAACCTGCAGGCGGACATCATCGACAAGGGTGTGGCCGTAGGCGACCAGGATGCCATCTACAGGATCGGCTGGCAGATGATGGGCATCACCGCCATCCAGATCGTAGCCAACGTGGTCGCCGTCTACTGCGCCACCCGGCTGGCCATGAGGATGGGCTACGAGCTGCGCAGGGACCTGTTCGCCTCGGTGGAGGGCTTCAGCCTCAACGAGATCGAGCGCTTCTCGGCAGGTTCCCTGATCACCCGCACCACCAATGACGTCCAGCAGATGCAGATGACCACCATGCAGACCCTGATGATCATCCTGCAGGCCCCGGTCATGCTGATCGGCGGACTGATTCTGGCCCTGCGCCAGGACGGCCCCCTGACCTGGTCCCTGGCGGTCATCGTCCCCTTGATCCTTCTGGTGGCCCTGGTGCTCATGGGCAGGATGGGACCCCTGTTCACCCGCCTGCAGAACATGCTGGACTCCGTCAACCGCCTGGTCCGCGAGCAGATCTCCGGCGTGCGGGTCATACGCGCCTTCGTCCGCGAGAAGACCGAGGCCGCCCGCTTCGACAAGGCCAACCGCGACGTCTACGGCGTCCTGATCTCCACCGGCCGGCTGATGAGCATGATGGTGCCGCTCATGTGGTTCCTGCTAAACATGTCCAATGTGGCCATCATGTGGTTCGGCGGCCGCCGCATCGACTCCGGAGCCATGCAGATCGGCGCCCTGCAGGCCTTCATCCAGTACCTGATGATCATCCTGTCGGGTCTGATGATGGCCGCCATGATGTCGGTCATGCTGCCCAGGGCCGCTGTGGCCGCCCGAAGGATCAACGAGGTCCTGGAGGCCACCAGCGAGATCGCCGCTCCCGAACGCCCCTACCGCAACGAGCACCCCCAGGGCCTGCTGGAGTTCAAACACGTGGACTTCAGCTACCCGGGCGCCCAGGATCCGGTTCTTTCGGACATCTCATTCACCGCCCGGCCGGGCACCACGACGGCCATCATCGGAGCCACGGGATCCGGCAAGTCCACCATTATCCGGCTGGCCAACCGCATGTTCGACGTCACCGACGGCCAGGTCTTGGTGGATGGCCACGACGTGCGCGAGTACGACCCCGACCAGTTGGCTCTGATTTTCGGGCCGGTCCCGCAGAAGGCCACCCTCTTCACCGGCACTATCCGCGACAACATGCACTATGGGGACCCCGAAGCTGACGACGACCGCATCTGGCAGGCCCTGCGCATCGCTCAGGCCGAGGACTTTGTCCGTGAGATTCCCGAGGGCCTGGATGCCCGCGTGGCCGAAGGCGGCACCAACTTCTCCGGTGGACAGAAGCAGCGGCTCTGCATGGCCAGGGCCATCCTGCGCAACCCCCGCATCTACACCTTCGACGACTCCTTCTCCGCCCTGGACATGACCACCGACCGCGCCCTGCACGAGGCCCTGGTGCCGGTCACCCGCCAGGCCACCCAGATCGTCGTCGCCCAGAGGGCGGCATCCATCCGCCAGGCCGACCAGATTCTGGTCCTGGACCGGGGCCGCATCGTCGGCCGGGGCACCCACGACGAGCTCATGGAGGACTGCCCCACCTACCAGGAGATCGTCCAATCCCAGGGCGGGCAGGGTCCCGACGTGGAAGAGCTCAGCATTGACGAGGGGAGGGCCGAGTAGATGGCCAAGGACTTGAGCGCACACACAGGCTCACAGGCCGTGGGCGGCCGCCGTCACACCGTGGGCCGGCTGGTCCATTACCTGCTGGCCAGCCCCTGGAGGGTCATCGTCATGGTCCTCGCCGGCATGACCGCCGTGGCCATGATCGTCATCGGCCCCAAGGTCATGGGCGAGGCCACCAATGTCCTCTTCGAGGGGCTGCTGGGGTCCATGCTGGTCAAGATGGGCGCCAAGCCCGGCACCCCCAAGCAGGCTGTGGTCGCCTACCTGCAGTCCCGCGGCCAGGACAAGTTCGCCCGGATGATCGACTCCATGAACGTCCAGGTGGGCGTAGGCATCGACTGGGGCCGCTTCGGCACCATCCTCATGTTCGTCATCGGCATCTACCTGATCTCCATTCTGGTCAGGCTGGTGCAGAACTTCCTGATGACCCGGCTGGTCTCAGACGCGGTCTACACCATGCGCAGGCAGATCGAGGACAAGCTGGACCGGCTGCCCCTGCAGTACTTCGACCGGACCCCGCGCGGCGAGGTCATGAGCCGGACCACCAACGACATCGACAACATCTCGGGCACCCTGCAGCAGATCCTGGGCGAGCTGCTCTTCTCGGTCTTCTCCATCATCGGCGCCTTCATCATGATGCTGACCATCTCGCCCCTGCTGACCCTGATCGCCTTCATCATCATCCCGGTCATGGCCCTGTGCGCGGGCATCATCCTCAAGAAGACCCAGCCCCAGTTCACCAGGCAGTGGATCCGCACCGGCCAGGTCAACAGCCATGTGGAGGAGATGTTCTCCGGCCACATGGTGGTCCGGGCCTTCGGCCACCAGCGCAAGGCGGAGGAGGAGTTCGAGGAGCGCAACCAGGAGCTCTACCAGGCCAGCTTCAAGGCCTCCTTCTTCTCGGCTCTGGTCACGCCCATGTCGACCTTCTTCGGCAATTTCAGCTTCGTGATCGTGGTCATCGTCGGCGGCGTGCACGTGCTCAACGGCAGCATGAGCCTGGGCGGCCTGCAGGCCTTCACCCAGTACACCCGTCAGGCCTCCCAGCCCATCGGGCAGCTGGCCTCCATGGGCACCATGCTCCAATCCTCCCTCGCCTCCTGCCGCAGGGTCTTCGACTTCCTGGACGAGGCCGAGGAGGTGCCGGACATCGAGCATCCCGACCATCTGGGCCAGGAGACCGGAGGCAAGGTCGAGGGCCATGTCCGCTTCGACCACGTCCGCTTCTCTTACGATCCGGCCGAGCCGCTGATCAAGGACCTGTCCATCGAGGCCAAGCCCGGGCAGACCATCGCCATCGTGGGACCCACCGGGGCGGGCAAGACCACCCTGGTCAACCTGCTCATGCGCTTCTACGAGATCCAGGGCGGACACATCACCATCGACGGCGTGGACACCTCCAGGGTGACCCGTCACGACCTGCGCAGCCACTTCGGCATGGTCCTGCAGGACACCTGGCTCTTCGACGGGACCGTCCGCGACAACCTGCTCTACGGGCTGGACGAGGGGCAGACCATCCCCGAGCAGACCATGATCGATGGCGCCAAGGCCACCCACGTGGACGAGTTCATCCGCAAGCTGCCCCAGGGCTACGACACCGTCCTCAATGAGGACAGCAGCGAGCTCAGCCAGGGCGAACGCCAGCTGATGACCATCTGCCGGGCCTTCCTGTCCGACCCCGACATCCTGATCCTGGACGAGGCCACATCCTCGGTGGACACCAGGACCGAGCTGCTGGTCCAGCAGGCCATGAACACCTTGCGCAAAGGCAGAACCTCCTTCGTCATCGCCCATAGGCTGTCCACCATCCGCGACGCCGATCTGATCCTGGTGGTCAACCACGGCTCGGTGGTCGAGCAAGGCACCCACGACCAGCTGCTGGAGCGCGGCGGCGCCTATGCCTCCCTCTACAACTCCCAGTTCACCAAGGGCGAGGAGGACTGAGAAGGCATGAGCCTAAGGCGAGGACCGCTGAGCGCAGGGGAGCGGGTCCAGCTGACCGACCGGCGTGGCCGCAGGCTGACGGTCATGCTGGAACCTGGCGGCCTGACCCAGACCGACCATGGGCTCCTGCCGCACGAGGCCATGATTGGCCTGCCCGAGGGATCCGTGGTAGTGACCATCTCGGCTGACAAGTGGCGGCAGATGCGCCACCAGCAGGATGTCGACACCGACACACAGGCGCCTGACAGGGCCAAGCCCTGGAAGTCTTCCCGAGGCATCGGAGGATGGGCCTTCACCATCATGCGCCCCCGGCTAGAGGACTACATACTCTCCATGCCGCGCGGTGCCCAGATCATGTACCCCAAGGATGTGGCCAGGGTCATCCTTCTGGGCGACATCCGTCCGGGCATGAGGGTCCTGGAGTCGGGAGCCGGCTCAGGGGCCATGAGTCTGGGATTGCTGGATGCCATCGGCACGGAAGGCAAACTCACCAGCATTGAGCGGCGGGAGGAGTTCGCCCGGGTGGCCATGGGCAACGCCACCGTATTCTTTGGGCACCGCCCTGCCCAGTGGGACCTGCGTACCGGCGACTTCGACACCCTTGCGGCCGACCTGCCCGAGGACGAATTCGACCG
This sequence comes from Bifidobacterium sp. VU/mBH4 (B4), assembly GCF_058199535.1. Classification (NCBI taxonomy): domain Bacteria; kingdom Bacillati; phylum Actinomycetota; class Actinomycetes; order Bifidobacteriales; family Bifidobacteriaceae; genus Bifidobacterium; species Bifidobacterium sp. VU/mBH4 (B4). Next base: position 184,161 of record NZ_JBVPQJ010000002.1, read on the forward strand.
TATTGTTCTGGACATGCTGGACCCCTGGAACCGTCTGGAGCAGGCCTACCGGGTCATGGCCCCCGGCGGCGTGCTGACCGCCTATGTGACCACTACCACCCAGCTCAGCCGACTGGCCGAGGCCCTGCGCGCCGACGGCCGATGGACCGAGCCCGAGATCATGGAGAGCCTGGAGCGCTCCTGGAAGGCCGACGGTCTGGCGGTCCGACCCGAGCATGAGATGATCGGGCACACCGGCTTCCTCTTGACCAGCAGGGCCATGGCTCCCGGCCAGCAGGCTCTGCGCAAGCATGTCCGGGCTACCAAGGACTACCAGACTGACGTCGATCAGGGCCGACCGCTTGCCAAGAGCAGCGGCTCCAACCGCGAGCGCGAAAAGGAAGACCTTGAGGACCTCGAGGATCTGGAGCTGCGCCGGGTCTCTGATCGCAAGCTGCGCAAGGTGCTGCGTGACCTGGATCATCAGGTGCGCACTCTGGAAGACGGCAAGGAGCAAAAAGGCTGATCGCCCATGACTCTCACTTTCACCTGGCTCTGCCATAATGGGGAAGACGCCTGACAGGAACTTCGGGAAAGGAAGCATGGCATGGGTTTGCGAAAAGGTCTGAAGGCCGAGGATCTGCGGCGGTGCAGCCGAACCCTTATGCTCATGCGTCACGCCAAGACCGAACGCCAGGGGTCACAGGGCGATCGCAGCCGCCAGCTGACCGACCGTGGCCAGCGGCAGGCCCGGATCATGGGCCGTGGATTGGCCGCTTTGGGCCTGGTGCCCGACCGCATCATCTGCTCGGGTGCGCCCCGGGCCCGTCAGACCCTGGACGGCATGCTCAAGCCCCTGGGGGACGGGCCCCGGGTCGACTACCGAGAATCACTCTATGAATCCGGCATGCAGGCGGTCTTCGACCAGCTGGCGCAGACCGAGGACCGTGACCGCCGGGTCCTGATCCTGGGTCATGAGCCCACCATGTCTATCTGCTCACAGTGGCTGGCCGAGGACAACTCCGACCCCGACCTCTTGGACCTGCTCAATCTTGGACTGCCGCCGGCCACCATGGTCCTGCTGGGCTCCGAGCGGCCCTTGACTGACTGGGGAACCCACCAGGCCCGTTTGCTGGGCATTCTGGGCCCCCAGGACCTGGAGGACTGACCGGCGGAACAAGCTCAAGGCCACCGCTGCAGGCAGTCTTGACGGGCTTCAGTCCCCCGCTTGCCGTCCTGTCGTTATCGATTCAGGTTATGGCGACACCTTATTTGCACCAATTACCCGCCTCCCCCCGCCGCTGATAGGCTGACCAAAGACATCAGGACGAAACTGGGAGGTTTCATGGCAGCGATTACATCCGTGTCCGGATTCCCGCGCATCGGCGCGCACCGCGAACTCAAGAGGGCCATCGAGGGCTATTGGAAGGGCGAACGGAATCTGGACGAGGTTCGGCGCACGGCCGCCGATCTGCGGGCCAGGCACTGGCAGCTTCAGCGGGAGGCCGGCGTCGATCTGATCCCCGTCAACGATTTCAGCTATTACGACCAGGTCCTGGATACCTCCATCCTCCTGGGCGTCGTGCCCGAGCGCTATCGGAAGCTGGGCCTGGGCCCCGAGGACACCCTCTTCGCCATGGGCCGCGGCTACCAGGGGGAGCAGGGTGACGTGACCGCTCTGCCTATGAAGAAGTGGTTCACCACCAACTACCACTACCTGGTTCCCGAGATCGACCAGGGCACCAAAATCGCCCTGGAAGGCGACAAGCCTTTCAAGGAGTTCCAGGAGGCGCGCGAGCAGGGCATCGCTGCCAAGCCGGTGCTGATCGGCCCCTACACCTTCCTCAAGCTGGCACGCGGTCCACAGGGCGAGCTGCTGGATCCCGATCCGGCACTGGTCCAGGACCTGGCCAAGGCCTATGCGACCATCCTGGAGCGGTTCGTCGACCTGGGCGCCGACTGGGTGCAGCTGGACGAGCCCTACCTGGTCCTGGACAAGGAACCGGGCGACCAGGACCTCTTCGAGACCCTCTATGGGCCCATTCTCAAGGTCCGCCAGAGCGGCCAGGGCAAGGTCCGTATCCTGCTCAACACCTACTTCGGCCATATTGGCGACTGCTACGACCGGCTGGTTGACCTGGGCTTCGACGGCATCGGCCTGGATCTGGTCGAGGGCAGGGATGAGAATCTGGCTGCCCTCAAGGAGCATGGCGTGCCGGAGGGAACGACCATCTTCGCCGGCCTGGTCAACGGCCGCAACATCTGGCGCAACGACTATGCCGTCAGCCTGGGCCTGCTGGATGCCCTGCACCAGGTGACCCCGAACGTGGTGGTGTCCACCGCATGTTCCCTCCTGCACGTGCCTTATACCGTGGCCGACGAGGACGGGCTGGATGCCGACACTGTGCGGCCGCACTTCGCCTTCGCCTTGGAAAAGCTGGGCGAGCTGCACGACCTGGCCCAGCTGGCCGATGCCGACGAGGGTCAGCGCCGCTCCAGCAAGGCCCTTGCCGACAACCAGAAGCTCTTCGACGGCAGCCGCGTCCAGCCCGACCCGCAGGTGCAGCAGCGTCTGGCCGGCCTGAAGGACGAGGACTTTGTGCGTACCCCGGCCCGGCCCGAACGCCAGAGGATCCAGGCCCAGGAGCTGGGTCTGCCCCTGCTGCCGACCACCACCATCGGCTCCTTCCCCCAGACCGCCGAGGTCCGCGCCGAGCGGGCCCGCCTGCGCAAGAAGGAGATCAGCCAGGAGGACTACGACGACTTCATCGCCCGCAAGATCGACCAGGTCATCGACCACCAGGAGCAGATCGGCCTGGATGTGCTGGTCCACGGCGAGTTCGAGCGCAACGACATGGTCGAGTACTTCGGCCAGAACCTCAAGGGCTACCTGTTCACTCGGAATGCCTGGGTCCAGTCCTACGGCACCCGCTGCGTCAAGCCTCCCATCGTCTGGGGGGACATCTCCCGCGCCCGGCCCATCACGGTGCGCTGGTCTTCCTACGCGCAATCCCGCACCAACCATGTGGTCAAGGGGATGCTGACCGGGCCGGTGACCATTCTCAACTGGTCCTGGCCCCGCGAGGACATCGATCACAAGCAGCAGACCCGCCAGCTGGCTCTGGCCATCCGTGACGAGGTCCTGGACCTGGAGGCCGCGGGCATCCGCATCATCCAGATCGACGAGGCCGCCCTGCGCGAGAAGCTGCCACTGCGGCGCTCCGACTGGCACAGCCGATACCTGGACTGGGCCATTCCCGCCTTCCGGCTGGTCCATTCCGGCGTCAAACCAACGACGCAAATTCACACCCACATGTGCTACTCGGAGTTCAACGACATCATCAAGGACATTGATGCCATGGACGCCGATGTGATCTCCTTCGAAGCCTCCCGCTCCGACCTGACCGTCCTGGATGCCATTCAGGAGGCCAAGTTCGAGACCGAGGCTGGCCCCGGAGTCTACGACATCCACTCGCCGCGCATCCCTTCCACCGAGGAGATCGTGGACCGGATCCACGCCATCCTGAAGAAGCTGGATGCGGCCAAGGTTTGGATCAACCCCGACTGCGGATTGAAGACCCGAGGCGACACGGAGACCTGGCCCAGCCTGGAGCACATGGTGGCCGCCGCCCATCAGGTGCGTGCGGAACTATCGTCCAGTCAGGAGTCGGATCATGCATGAGCCTATCTTTTCCCTGGAGGTCTTTCCCCCCAAGCGTGATGCCCCGGTGGGCACCATCTATGACACTTTGGATGGGCTGGAAGGGCTGATGCCCGACTTCATCTCGGTGACCTACGGGACCGGCCGGCGCTCGGACCGCACGGCCACAGCCCGCATAGCCAAGACCATCCATACCGAGTACGGCATCCCTGCCGTGGCGCACTTGACCGCCCAGTACGCGGACCGCGAGGTGATCGACCAGGCCTTGGACATGTTCGACGACGCCGGGGTGGCAGCGGTGCTGGCCCTGCGCGGCGACAGCGTGGAGGGCCGTGAGCCTGCCGGAGTCTTCGACCATGCCAGCGACCTGGCCTCCTACATCCGCTCCCGTCGGCCCAACCTGTCGATATACGGAGCCTGTTATCCGGAGACCCACCCGGAGGCCGCCTCGCCCGAGGAGGACATGGAGCATCTGCGTATCAAGGTGGATTCCGGCGTGGATCATCTGGTTTCGCAGCTTTTCTACGACAACGCCGATTTTCTGGACTTCCTGGACCGGGCTCGGGCAGCCGGCATCCAAGTGCCCATCGAGGCCGGCATCATGCCCATCACCAACGAGGGACAGGTACGGCACATGAGCGAGGTCTGCAAGGCGCGGATCCCGGCGGCTGTTGAGTCCATCCTGGAGCGCTGGGGCGACGACCGGGCCAGCCTGCGCGAGGCGGGCATCATCTACGCCTCACAGCAGATCGCCGACCTGGTGGCCCACGGGGTGGACGGCATCCACCTTTACTCCATGAACCACTCTGGCGTCACCAGGCGCATCTGGCACAACGTCCGTCACCTCTTCCATCAGGTTGGGGCCAAGGAGGAACCGGTCAGCAGCCAAAAATAATCGCATAGGAGCGGGGGAGGCCCCGCATCGATGACGGCAAAAGCGTGATTGCCAGCTTTCAGCGACGCTTTCGGCCATGATTGTCAGTGCGGGGCCTCAGCCATGGCCAGACCTTGAGCGCAGCTCTGTTCAAGGGCGGTATCATGCCAATCAATAGGCCAAGGACCATCCCTCCGATGGTTACCCAGGAGGCCAGATCACGTCCCAGCAGAATGAGCACCACCACCAGGCCGACCCCGATCAGGGACAGGACCTGTGTCCAGCGTTGCTGCGAATCAGTCAGTCGGTCGTTTTTCTTGGGCAGAAGTCCGTAGATCAGTCCCACCGCCAGCCCTATCAGGGCGCAGACGATGGTCAGGAGGGTATCGGTCAGCTGCATTCCAGGGTTCCTTCATTCATGATTGTTCGGGCAAGATCTTTCTGGTGCCGCGCAGGGCGTGGACGCGAGCGTTGGCTCTGGCCATGGCATCCAGTTGCTGCTGGTCCTGTATGACATCTTCGGGATCGATGCCCGAAATCAAGGCTATTACAGTCTCATAAGATGTCTTGGCCGTAGGAAGGACTCCTACCAGTCGTCCCTGGCGCATGACTGCTATGCGGTCGGAAACCGCGAAAACGTCCGGCAGATCGTGGCAGACCATGAGTATGCTGCGCCCCTCGGAACGCATGCGCTTGATGTAGTTGAGCACCTCTGCGGACTGCATGACCGATAAGGAGGCCGTCGGCTCGTCGAGCAGGATCAACTCCGGATTGTCCAGCAGGGTCCTGGCGATCGATACAGTCTGTTTTTGCCCCAGGGAAAGGGTTGCCATGGGTTGTCCAACGCGGATGGGGGAGGACAGCGACTGGAGGACCTGACGGGTGCGCCGACGCATGGCTTCGTCGTCACGCCGATGGTGACGATCGCGCAATTCCTTGCCCAGGAAGAGGTTGGAGGAGACATCCAGGTTGTCGCAGAAGTCCTGCCCCTGGAAAACGGCTGCAATGCCCAACTGATTGGCGACTCTGATCGAGGGAATGCTGGTCGGTCGGCCCTTCCAGAGCAAGGTACCCTGGTCGGGTCGGATCAAGCCGGACAGAATCCTGACCAGTGTGGACTTGCCTGCCCCGTTGTCACCTACGATGGCGAGCACTTCGTGTTGGCGAATATCCAGGTGTATGTGTTTGAGGGCCTCAACGAACCCGAACCTGATGCAGAGGTCGTCCATCTGCATCAAGACAGCGGTTTTATGCAATCCTGGTCACCTCCTCTACGATGATCGACCTGCGGATTTGTTGGACACATCAATGTGTTCGTTGACGCTATCGACAGCCATCATAGCCGCCCCCAGAGCCGATCCGGTAATCGGATAGCGGGCAGGGAGCACCTCCATGGGGACCATGGCATCAGGGAAAAGCATGCGCTGAAGAGTCTCCCGGAGGGGTTCCAGAAACACATCTTCTGTTGTGCTCAGGATGCCTCCCAGGACCACCACTTCGGGATCCACGGCGTTGCACAGATCGGCTACTACATTGCCGATGCGGATGGCCGCGTCGCCCACAATCCGTCTGCAGCCCGGATCCCCCTTGACGGCATTGGCCACCAGATCCTCCAGGGTCATGTTCCCGTGTGTCACGCTGAGCAAGGAGACCAGACGGCTCTCGTCCACCACCGTATTCAGGCACCCGCGATTGCCGCAGATGCAGATGTCGCCCAAGGGATCCACCTGGACATGGCCTATTTCGCCTGCCAGCCCGGTGGTGCCCCGCCACACCTCGCCGTTGATGACGATTCCCGCACCCACACCGTCATTGGCGTGGATGTAAACGAAGTTTCGTCTGCCGACTGCCGCGCCCATTCTCAGCTCGGTCATGGCTGAGAAGTTGGCATCGTTGTCCACCTGGACCGGCACCTGGAAAGCCTCATGGAAGGTGCCTATCAGATCCTCCTTGTCCCAGCCTCGCAGGATGCCGGGAATGGCCAGCTGGTGAGTCCTGCAGTCCACTGGGGCCCCCATGGCCAGGCCCAGGCCGACAAGCTCATCCGATTGGGCGCCGATGGAAGTCAGCGTCTCCTTGATCAGGATCATGGCCCGCTCCAGTGTTGTGTCAGGCTTGTGCTGCCGTGGCAGCGCCATATCATGCTCTGCCAGGATGGCATGGCTGGCGTCGACAACTTCCAGCCGCATTTCGTGACGGCCGATGTAGAGCCCGACTCCGAGGCCCTTGCGGCGGGCCAGCATGACCAGGGTGGCGCGGCGGCCGTTTCTGGTGGTGGAGGATGTCTCCAGAAGTCCTTGCTCGCCCATCAGGCGTACCAGGTTGGAGACAGTGGCTGTTGAGAGCCCAGTATTTTCAGCCAATTCGATCTGGGTCATGGCGCCGAATCTTCGGATCGTATCCAGCAGGAGGGCACGGTTGGCCTCACGCAGGGAGGACTGTGAACCGAACAATCGATGTGCCATAGATTCCAGTGTAGCCAAGATCGTGGCTTGCCCCCGCCCAGTGCACCCCTGCGCCGATGAAAGACAACAGTTCGAACAAATTATTAAATTCATGTACGAAACAGATAAATAGATAATCAGCTTTGTTGAGTTGATAAAGTTAACGCAATTGGGTATGCTGACCACTGGGCCTGCAATGAAGGGACCCAGGCAGACGGAGATGCCTGCCAGAGAATTCAAGGATGAAGGAGTCTTCATGAAGATGATGCAACGAGCCATGGCGGCGGTCATCGGCGTCGCCATGCTGACCGGACTGGGCGCTTGCGGAGGTTCACGTGCCTCCAGTTCCTCCCAGGAGGGAGGATCGATCGGCAAAGGCGCCACCATCGGCGTGTCCATGCCCACCAAGTCCGAGGAACGTTGGAACAAGGACGGCAACAACCTCAAGAGTAAACTGGAGAAAGCAGGCTACAAGGTAGTGCTCTCCTTCGCGGATGACAAGCCCGCCCAGCAGAATGCCGACATCGAGAACATGGTCAACAAGGGCGCCAAGATCGTGGTGGTGGCTTCCAAGGACGGCACCGCTGTTGGGCCGGCTGTCGAGAAGGCCAAGGATGCCGGGGCCAAGGTCATCGCCTATGACCGGCTGATCATGAACACCAAGGCCGTTGACTACTATGCGACCTTCCAGCTTGAGCGCACCGGCGTGCTGGAGGCCAACTGGCTGATCGACCAGCTGGGGCTCAAAAACGGAGCCAAGGGTCCATTCAATATTGAGCTCTTTACCGGTTCTCCCGACGACAACAACGCAAAGTACTTCTTCAAGGGCGCCTGGGAGCTGCTGCAGCCCTACTTCAAGTCGGGCGTTCTGGTCAGCCCCTCCCAGCATGGCGGCGGTGTGACCAAGGACTTCAAGCTTTCAGACTGGCAGAAGATCTCCGTCCAGTCCTGGAAGACCGAGCAGGCCCAGAAGGACATGGAATCCATTCTTGATTCGACCTACGCCCATGGCGAGCGGTTGGATGCTGTGCTGAGCCCTTATGACGGCATCAGCCAGGGAGTCATCAACGCCATCCAGTCCAAGAGGCCCGACATCCAGCCCAATACCGACAACTGGCCCAAGATCACCGGGCAGGACGCCATGGAGATCTCCGTGGCCAACATCTCCAAGGGGCTGCAGGGTCAGACCGTCTTCAAGGACGTCAACAAGCTGGCCCAGGCCGTCTACGACATGATCATCGAAATCGCCGAAGGCAAGAAGGTTACCGGCATCAACGGCACCTTTGACAACAACAGCATCAAGGTGCCCTCGAAGCTGTTGGATCCCAAGGCCATCACCAAGGACAACCTGACCGATCTGGTCAAGGCGAACTACCTGACCCAGGCACGATTCGATCAGCTGACCAAGTGAGGTTGGCATCACAGTCGCGCCGGACCGTCCCGCTTCCGGTCAAGGGGAGGGACGGTCGGCGCACAGGAGGTGAAAGCATGTCCGACGAGGACATCTTGTTGCGAATGCAGGGAATCACCAAGACCTTCGGTCCGGTCAAGGCCCTGTCCAATGTCGACATGGATGTGCGCAAGGGCGAAATCCATGCCATCTGCGGGGAAAACGGGGCCGGCAAGTCAACCCTGATGAATGTGCTGTCCGGGGTCTACCCTCATGGCAGCTATACCGGCGAAATCCTGTTCGACGGCAAGCCATGCCGCTACCGGACCATCAATGATTCGGAGGACGACGGCATCGTCATCATCCACCAGGAGCTGGCGCTGAGCCCTTTCCTGTCCATCGCCGAGAACATCTTCCTGGGCAATGAGCAGGCCCACAATGGCGTCATGGACTGGGACACGACCAGGGCCAAGGCCTCGCGTCTGTTGGAGCGTGTGGGGCTGGACGAGAAACCCGACACCAGGGTCATGGACCTTGGAGTGGGCAAGCAGCAGCTGGTGGAGATCGCCAAGGCGCTGTCCAAGCACGTCAGGCTGCTGATTCTGGATGAACCTACAGCCGCCTTGAACGACGATGATTCCGATCATCTGCTGGATCTGGTCAGACAGCTGCGTGACCAGCAGGGAGTGACCAGCATCCTCATTACCCACAAGCTGGGCGAGGTGGGGCAGATTGCGGATGGGGTGACCATTCTACGGGATGGCTCCACGGTGGGCGGTATGCGAATCGACCAAGACCACCCGCTGGATCAGGATCTGCTCATCCAGAAGATGGTCGGCCGCGAGCTGACCAACCTCTATCCCGAGCACGTGCCGCACATCGGCAAGGAGGTGCTCAAGGTCAGCGATTGGACCGTCCACCATCCGCAGGATCCCTCACGCACCGTGGTCGATCATGCCAATCTGGTGGTTCACCAGGGTGAGATCGTCGGACTGGCGGGACTCATGGGTGCGGGCCGCACCGAGATGGCCATGAGCATCTTCGGTCGGTCCTATGGCAGCCACATCAGCGGCAGGATCGAGATGCATGGCCGTCAGGTCGAGCTGCCGAACGTCCAGTCGGCCATCGATTCGGGCCTGGCCTACGCCACTGAGGACCGCAAGGTCTTCGGACTCAACCTGCTGCAGAACATCAGGGAAAACGCCTCCTTGGCCTCGCTCAAGAAAATGAGCCGTCATGGAGTCATGAACGAGAACCTGGAGAGGGCACGGGTGGAGGAGTACCGCAAGGACTTCAACATCAAGTGCAGCAACATCGATGTGCCCGTCTCCACCCTTTCCGGCGGCAACCAGCAAAAGGTCGTGCTGGCCAAGTGGGTGATCTCGGATCCTGATGTGCTCATCCTGGACGAGCCCACCCGAGGCATTGATGTGGGAGCCAAATACGAGATCTACGAGATCATCGACCGGCTGGTCGACCAGGGCAAGGCTGTGGTGGTCATCTCCTCTGAATTGCCCGAGCTGATCGGCATCTGTGACCGGATTTATACGGTCAGCCAGGGGGTCATCACCAACGACGTGGAGCGCCGGGACTTCTCGCAGGAGTATCTGATGAAGGGCATGACCCAGGAAAAGAAGGGAGTGGCAGCCAGATGAGCTCGCCCAACAGCAACAAGAGCACCGCCCAGGCGGTGGAACAAGAACAGGCAGGACCTGGCATTCTGGCCTCCCTGGCCAGCAACGCCCGGCAGTATGGCATCGTCGGCGCTCTGGTGGTCATCGTGGTCGTCTTCGAAATACTGACCAAGGGGGTGCTGCTCAAACCCAACAGCTTCGTCTCGCTGATCCAGCAGAACGCCTACGTGATCATCCTGGCCATCGGCATGGTCATGGTCATCATCGCCACCCACATTGATCTGTCGGTGGGATCGCTGGTGGCCTTCATCGGAGGCGTGTGCGCCATCCTCATGGAACATATGGGGGTCAATTGGATCGTGGCCATCGGCCTTTCCCTGATCGTGGGTCTGCTGATCGGCATCTGGCAGGGCTTCTGGGTAGCCGTCATCGGCATTCCAGGATTTATCACCACCCTGGCCGGCATGCTGATCTTCCGTGGTCTGGCCACGGTCATCGTCGGCGAGTCCGTGCCCATTACCTCCGCGCAGTTCAGGGGGATCGCCCGTGACTACCTGCCCAACATCCTGGGATGGTGGGGCCCCTTCGACGGCCTGACCGTGGTGCTGGGCCTGATCTGCATCCTGGCATACGCCTGGTCGCAGATTGCCCGCCGCCGCAAGACCCTGGCTGTAGGTCTGGTTCCCGAGCCCAAGGCCCTGATGACCGGCAAGATCATCGTGGCCGCAGTCGTCATCCTCTTCGTGACCTACCTGCTGGCCTCCTCCGGCAATGAGAACCAGGGCGGGACGCCCATAATGCTGGTCATCGTGGCCGTGTTGGTCCTGATCTACAACTTCATCCTCACCAGGACCGTCTTCGGCCGGCATGTCTACGCAGTGGGCGGCAACCGCAAGGCTGCCGTGCTCTCGGGCATCAACGCCAAGCGGGTGGACTTCACGCTCTTCGTCCACATGGGCTTCCTGTCGGCTGTGGCAGCCATCTGCATGCTTTCACGACTGGCCTCGGCCACCGCCCAGGCTGGTATGGAGTTCGAAATGGACGCCATCGCATCCTGCTTCATCGGCGGCACGGCTGTCACCGGCGGCATCGGCACCATTCCCGGGGCGGTCGTCGGAGCCTTCGTCATGGGTGTGATCAACCAGGGACTGTCCATCATGGGCGTGGACACGGCCATCGTCAAGACCATCAAGGGGCTGGTGCTCCTGCTGGCCGTGGCTATCGACGTCATGTCCAAGCGCCGCAAGAGCTAACCAATTATCGGTATGAGAGACGGGCACTTGCCGTCCCTCATGCCGATCAACCATCTTTGGAACATCGGTACAAAGGAGCACAATCGTGCGTATCACCGGCAAGGCTCGTTCTCGGATGTATGGCCTGACTGCTGCGGCCTGCGCCATCTGGCTGGTCCAATCCCTGGCTGAGGCTGTGCGGGACGGCAGCCTGCTGACCTGGCCCACACTGATCTTCTCCGTGTGCTTAGCCGTCGTCACCGTATACTGCGCCGTCTGCGCCTTCCGGGAGGGCCGCAAGGGCTGACGACCCGTTCCCCCTATAATGCCTGTACCGGCCCCGTGGATGTCAGTGTCGTTGCGGGCCCGAGGAAAGGCAGGGGATGACTCATGGCAGATTCGGCGCAACCGACCACTTCGACCCTGATACACCTCGGGCTGCACGACCTGGACAAGGCCCGGGTCCGGCTGGATCGGCTTGCCCGTCTGGTTGACGATCAGGAGCTGGAGCAAACCCTGGTCCAGAGCCTCGACCAGGCCTGCGATCCGGACGAAGCCCTTGCTGGGCTGATACGAATCCTGGAGCAGTACCCGCAGGTAGTCCGGCCTGATTTTCTGGCCGGATCCCCGCAGGAAAACCGAGAAGGCGCCCAGTCGCTGATCCGGGTGCTGGGGGCCTCGGAGGCCATGGGTCGGCTGATGCGCTCGCGGCCGGAGCTGGTAGAGGCGGCAGCCATCGACCCCGACCACCTGGCTGACTGCCCGGCGGAAACCAGGCGGAAGCGGGTCATGGACGCCTTGGACAGGGTGGATGCCAATGCTGACGCTGTGCCCTCGCTGGCAGCCTACGCCGATGCACTGCGGTCCGAATACCGGCTGCAGCTGGCTGCCGTCATGGCCCGTGACCTGGCAGCCGAGGATCCCCTGGAGCCGGAGCCGGCAATCAGCCGGGCCCTGTCCGACATGGCTGACGCTGCGCTGCAAGGGGCTCTGAGCATTGCCTGCCGGCAGGTTCCCAATGCCGATTCATGCCGTCTGTCCGTCATTGGCATGGGCAAGCTGGGCGCCCAGGAACTCAACTACGTATCCGATGTGGATCTCATGTACTTGGTGGAGCCGGCATCGGGGGCGGGTTCTCACGTGACCGATCCCATCGTCGTGGGCACTGCCATGGCCGTCCTCCTGCAGCGGGTCTGCCAGGCGGTCATCCCCGGATCGACCGAGCCGCCGCTTTGGAAGGTCGATACTGCCCTGCGGCCCGAGGGACGTGACGGCCCCTTGGTGCGCCGTCTGGCCTCTTACGCCGACTACTATGCCCAGTGGGCTGAGAACTGGGAATTCCAGGCCCTGCTCAAGGCCCGTCCTGTCGCTGGCGACAAGGCCCTGGGACAGGACTATTCGGCCATGGTTGAGCCCCTGGTCTGGGGTGCCTGTCAGCGTCCCAACTTCGTCTACGACTGCCAGCGGATGCGCCAGCGGGTGGAACGGCTGATACCCGAGGACCGCAAGGAGCGCGAAATCAAGCTGGGTCAGGGGGGACTGCGGGACGTGGAATTCACCGTCCAGATGCTCCAGCTGGTTCACGGCTCCAGCGACCCCGATCTGCGTTGCCCGGCGACCCTGGATGCTCTGCAGGCACTGGCCCAGGGTGGCTACATCTCTGCCAAGCATGGCGACCAGCTGGATCATGACTATCGGTTCGAGCGGGTCATGGAGCATCGTCTGCAGATGTGGCAGCTGCGGCGCACCCACCTCTTTCCGAAAATCAACCGTTCAGGCACCCTCGGCCAGCGGCCGCCCAGTCTGGAGGAGCTGGAGAGCAACCGCGATCTGCGGCGGCTGGCCCGGGCCTTCGGTATGCATGCCGACCAGATGCTGGCCCAATACCAGGCCACCAGAATCGAAGTCCGCAACCTTCACCAGGCCATCTACTTCCGTCCCATGCTGCCCATCAACGCCCAGGTGGACGAGGACGAGGTCAGCCTGCGCCCCCAGGCGGCCCGCGCCAGGTTCGCCTCCATCGGCTTTGCCGACCCTGATGCAGCCATTCGCCACGTCACGGCCCTGACCACAGGGGTCACCCGATCGGCGCGGATCAACCGTATTCTTATGCCCGCCGTTCTCCAGTGGCTGGGGGAGGGACAGGATCCGGACATGGGACTTCTTGGCTGGCGAACCCTGGAGGAGCACTTCGGCGGCAAGAGCACCTACCTGGGCTTCCTGCGGGACTCCACCTCGGCCGCCCGCCGCCTCTGCCATGTGCTGTCCAACTCCCGATATCTTTCAGGCGCCCTGGCCCGGTCCGTCCAGTCAGTGACCTGGCTGGGCCATGACCAGGATATGATCCCTCGTGATCGAGCCACCCTGGACAAACGCGCCGCAGCCTATCGGACCCGCCATGCGGACTCATTGGAGGAGTTCGCCACCGCAGTGCGGGCCATGCGCCGCCAAGAGATCGAGCGGATCGGGCTGGGCTGGATGAGCGGGGTGGACGATCAGCAGGCCTGCCTGGCGGGCATGTCCGATGTCTACGATGCGGCCATCAATGCCGCCCTGGACTGGGCCGTGGACCACCGTTCGGAACAGGCTGGCGCGCCAGCCGATCTGGCCGTGATCGGCATGGGTCGCTACGGGGGCAGGGAGGTCAACTTCAACTCGGATGCCGACATCATGCTGATCTACCGTCCGGCCTCGGGCGCCGGCCAGGACCAGGCGGCGGAATTCGCGCGTGGGGTAATCGCCGACCTGCGGGCCGTCCTGGCTGGACGGGCCAGTCTGGAGCCCGGCATCGACCTGGATTTCGACCTGCGTCCCGAAGGACGCCAGGGGCCTCTGGTGCGTTCCCTGGACTCCTACCAGCGCTACTACCGCGAATGGTCGGAGACCTGGGAGCATCAGGCCCTGATCCGGGCCAGATTCGCAGCTGGAGACGCCGGCTTGGCCAAGGACTTTCTGGAGGGTACAGCCGATCCGCTGCGCTACCCTCAGCAGCCGCCCAACGAGGAAGAGCTGGGGCAGATTCGCCGGCTCAAGGCGCGGATGGAGGCCGAGCGGCTGCCGCGCGGCGTGCGCCGGGACCGACACCTGAAGCTGGGCCGGGGAGGGCTTTCTGACGTGGAATGGACGGTGCAGCTCCTCCAGCTGCGTCACGCCCACGACCTGCCTGAGCTGCAGGTCACCGGTACGCTGACAGCCCTGGATGCCTTGGAGGCGGCGGGTCTCATAGAAGCCAAGGATGCCAAGGCCCTGCGCCGCAGCTGGGTGCTCTGCACGGCAGCCCGCAACGCCAACTTCCTCTGGTCCGGAAGGGTATCCCAGGCGGACATCCTGCCTGACGACGGGCAGGTGCTGGGAGGCATCGCGGTCTGCCTGGGCTACCCGGCCCACCGGGGCCAGCACTTCGTCAACGAGCTGCTGGCTGCCATGCGCCGCTGCAGGCAGGTCATGGAACGGCTCTTCTACGGCGGCTGACCCTGGGTCCATCCGGGGTCGTATGCTTGTTCAGGTCACATAAGGTGGCCACCTTGAGGAAGGTGAGCCGTTGTCCCAACAAGTTGATCACGCATCCAACACCTCTTCCGCCGCCGTTCCCCTTCGTGGGCGAAGTGTGGTAACCCTCGACGACATTCCCATGACCCAGATCCTGGATCTGCTGGATCGGGCGGCCTACATCGACACCCATCGCCGCCAGGTGGCCCATACCTGCGACGGCCGGGTCCTGGCCACGCTCTTCTACGAACCTAGCACCCGCACCCGGCTCAGCTTCGAGACGGCCATGCTCCGTCTGGGCGGCCAGGTCATCGGATTCGCCGGCGCCCAGCTGGCCAGCGTCTCCAAGGGGGAGTCCATCAGCGACACCCTGAAGACAGTCTCCAACTACGCCGACATCGTGGCCATCCGCCATCCCAAGGAGGGTGCCGCCCTGGTGGCCTCGCAGGCAGCCACGGTCCCGGTCATCAACGCCGGCGACGGCGGGCACATGCACCCCACCCAGACTCTGACCGACCTGGCCACCATCCGCGCCCGCAAGGGTCGGCTGAACCACCTGACCATCGGCCTGTGCGGGGATCTGACCTTCGGCCGCACCGTCCACTCCCTGATCACCACCCTCTGCCGCCTGGGCCACGTGGACTTCGTCCTGATCAGCCCCGACGAGCTGCGTACCCCCGAATACGTCCTGGAGAGAATCCGCTCCTCGGCCGACTGCACCTATCGGGAGACCGGGGACCTGAACGGGGTCATCGGCGACCTGGACGTGCTCTACATGACCCGTGTCCAGCAGGAGCGCTTCTTCAACGAGGACGACTACCTGCGCCTGCGCGACACCTACATTCTCAATGCCGACAAGCTTCGGGCTGCGCGACCCGACATGGCCATCCTCCACCCGCTGCCCAGGGTCAACGAAATCGCCGTGGAGGTGGACGATGATCCGCGTGCGGCCTACTTCCAGCAGGTCCGCAATGGCATGCTGGTCAGAATGGCCCTGGAGAGCGCCCTGCTGGGTGACGAGCTGCCCGGTTACCGCAAGCAGAAGGAGGTGGCCGCATGAAGGTCACCAGCATTGTTGATGGCATCATTATCGACCACGTTCGTGCGGGCACAGCCCTGAAGGTCTTGCACTACCTGCGCGTGGATCCGTCGCAGACCCGGCTGGCCCTGATCATGAACACGGACAGCCGCAAGTACGGGTCCAAGGACATCATCAAGATCGAGCAGACCGGGGATCTGGATCTGACTGCCCTGGGATTCATCGCCCCCGAGGCCACCGTGGACGTGGTCCGGCAGGGCAGGATCGTCAGCAAGCATCAGCCTGACCGCCCCAGCCATCTGGTCAACGTCATCACCTGCGTCAATCCCCGTTGTGTGACCACGGTGGAGACCGGCGTGGACCAGCGCTTCCACCTGGACGCTGCCGGGGTCTACCGCTGCGACTACTGCGACGAGAAGGCTGAAGACTGACATGCGGCTGCTGGGGTTGACTGATTGGCGCAGCGGCAAGGCGGTCGATCTGGTGCTTCCCCAGGCCGTCGACAGTGCGCTGATCGACGAGACCGGTGCCATGTCAGCAGGGGCGGATCAGATAGACGCCTCGGGGCTGGTGCTGGCTCCGGCCCTGGTCGACCCGCACGTCCACCTGCGTGACCCTGGCCAGACCGACAAGGAGGACATGGTCACCGGCACCGCTGCCGCAGCGGCTGGAGGCTATGGGCTGATACTGCTCATGCCCAACACCCAGCCTGCCATGGACGGCCGAGCGCGGATGGCCGACGGGCGCACGGTCATCGACTATCTGGAATCCTATGAGCGGGACCATGGGCTGCACCTGCCGGTGGACTACGCCCTGTGCGTGGCGGCCACCATGGACCGGGCAGGCCGTCAGGCCTCAAACCCAGATGACTGGTCGGAGCATCTGCCTGGCCACGGATGGGCCCACCCTGTAGTGGCCATCAGCGATGACGGCTCGGCCGTGACCGATCAGACCTTGGAGGCTGTGGCCGCCAACTCCCGGGAATTCGACCTGCCCATCCTGGATCACTGTGAGCACCACGAGCACGGTCAGGTCAACCTCGGAGCCGTCAGCCGCCAACTGGGGCTGGAGGGGATTCCCGCCTCGACCGAGACCGCCATCATCAATCGCGACATCGCCCTGGCGGAACGCACCGGCACCAGGGTGCATCTGCAGCATGTCAGCACTGCCGAAGGATTCGAGGCCGTCCGCCGCGCCAAGGCCCGTGGGCTGCCGGTCACCTGCGAGACCGCGCCCCACTATCTGGCTCTCTGCGACGAGGATCTGCTGCGTTGCGGCAGCATGGCCAAGATGAATCCCCCGCTGCGCTCCCGCGCCGACCAACAGGCGGCCCTGGAGGCCGTGGCCGACGGCACTGTGGACATGATCGCCACCGACCACGCCCCCCACACTGCCGCTGAGAAGGCGCTGGGGCTCAAGGATGCCCCCAACGGCATCATCGGCCTGGAGACTGCCTACGCGGTCTGCAACCAGGTTCTGGTCACAAGCGGACTCATCGGCCACGACCGCCTGATAGAGCTCATGTCCCTGGCCCCGGCCGAGCTCATGGGCATGCGGCGGCTCCTGCCCGAAGACCTGCCCTCGCGCAAGGCCAACACTGGTCACCTTCAGCTGGAGGTCGATCAGCGCAGCGAGGCCGGCCAGCCGCCTGCCGACCTGGCCATCTTGGACACTGAGGCCAAGTGGGAGGTTGATCCCAGCCGCTTCCACTCCAAGGCGAGGAACACCCCCTTCGCCGGCGCGGAACTGGCCGGACGGGTCATGGCCACCATCAAGGAGGGGCTCCTGGTCTTCTCCCGCCTGCCTGCAAGCCGCGTCATCACCAGGGAAAGGAACCGAGCATGGACCGACTGACCGCGCTCATTCAGGACAAGCACAATCCGACGGTGGTCGGCCTGGATCCGCGACCGGAACTGCTGCCCAGCCAGTTGATCGACCAGGCCAGGCAGCGCGCCGCCGGGAGCATGGACCAGATGGGCCTGGACCCCAAGGACCCGCAGCAGAACCAGGGCGAGCAGGCTCAGGCCGTCTGGGCGGACCACCTGGCCCGGGCCTATCTGCGCTTCAACCTGGCCATCCTGGAGGGCGTGGCCGACCTGGTGCCTGCAGTCAAACCTCAGATCGCCATGTACGAGGCCCTGGGACCCTGGGGCATCAGGGCCTACACCGGCACCTGCCGGGCCGCAGCCGACCGTGGTCTCTACGTCATCGGGGATGTCAAACGCGGGGACATCGGCTCAACAGCCGAGGCCTACGCCGCCCACCTGGACGGGCTTCCCCTGCCCTTCGCCCCGGGGCAGGCAGTGGACGGGTCGGCCCGAACAGGCGGGAGGTTCCC
The DNA here is from genome assembly GCF_058199535.1 of Bifidobacterium sp. VU/mBH4 (B4). Lineage (NCBI taxonomy): Bacteria > Bacillati > Actinomycetota > Actinomycetes > Bifidobacteriales > Bifidobacteriaceae > Bifidobacterium > Bifidobacterium sp. VU/mBH4 (B4). The sequence continues at coordinate 202,241 of NZ_JBVPQJ010000002.1, forward strand.
CTGGTACGAGGATGCCCTGACCATCAACGTCTACCTGGGCTCCGACGGGGTGGAACCCTTCCTGCAAGCGGCCGAGCACATCCAAGGCGACCTCTTCGCCCTGGTGCGCACCTCCAACCCCTCGGGCAGCCAGATCCAGGAGCTGGGCCTGGATGCGGACTCAGGCGGCGGCACCATCTATCAGCGTCTGGGCGACCTGGTCGAATCCTGGGGGCAGCCCTCCATGGGCCAATCGGGCTACTCCCGGCTTGGAGCCGTGGTCGGCGCCACCCATCCCGAGGACGGCGCTCTGCTGCGCCGGGCCATGCCCCACACCTTCTTCCTGGTCCCCGGCTACGGAGCCCAGGGCGGTTCGGCGACAGACGTGGCACCCATGTTCGACCGGTCCGGCGGCGGCGCTGTGGTCAATTCCTCCCGGGGGATCATCGCAGCCTGGCGGAAGGATCCGGACTACAGTCCGCAGCTCAGCGTCCAGGCGGCCCTGGGCATGGTCACCCGCGACGCCCGCCAAGCCGCGCAGGCCATGAAGGACGATCTCAATCAGGCGATCAAGGAGGCCCGATGAAACCCAACCTCTTCATATCCACCAGCCAGGTGGAGGAGCAGGCCCAAGAGGCAGGTCGGCTGCCCGGACGGCGTACCGCCCAGGTCACCGGCATGGAGCCTCTGGACCGGCAGGTCTGGCGGATGACCATCCGCGACCCCTACCTGGCAGCCCACGCCCCGGCTGGAGCCTTCATCAACCTCTACTCGGCCGACCGCATGACCATGATGCCCAGGCCTTTCGGCATCAGCCGCGTCCTGGAGGGCGAGCAGATTGAGATCATCTTCGCCGTGGTGGGCCAGGGGACCGATGAGTTCTCCCGTCTGCAGCCAGGCATGGCTGTGGACCTGCTGGGGCCCCTGGGCCATGGCTTCGATCTGGGGAAGCCTGCTGACTATCTGCTGGTGGGCGGCGGTCTGGGCGTCCCCCCGCTGATCCGAGCAGCCCAGTGCCTGCAAGGCCGGTCCGGTGTGCGCACCACAGCCCTGCTGGGCTATAGGGACCACCGGTTCGCCGATGCCATCATGGGCTCGCTGACCGACCGGCTGGAGTCCATCGACAATGCCTCCGGGGATGTCATCACCCTTCTGGACCGAGTTCGCGGCGACATCGATCCCGGGCGAACCATCATCCTGACCTGCGGACCCCTGCCCATGATGCGGGCCGTGGCCGCCTGGGCCCGCCAGACCGGCCTGCCTGCCCAGTGCTGCATGGAGTCCCGGATGGGGTGCGGCTATGGCACCTGCGTGGCCTGCGTGGTCGACACCGTGGACGGCAGGCTCAAGGTCTGCAAGGACGGCCCGGTCTTTGCCGCCGACCGTCTGATCTGGGATGCAGGCGAGGCCAAGAAGGAGGCACGATGAGCGGGCTGACAATCATGGACCCTCTGGAGCCGCACACCTGGCGGCATGGCACGGTTGTGGCCGGCATGCCCTGGAAGAACCCGGTGGGCACGGCCTCGGGCACCTTCAACCTGGATGCCTGTGGGGGCTATTACGACGTCTCCCAAATGGGCGCCATCTCCACCAAGGGGGTTTCGCCGGTGCCCTGGGAAGGCAACCCCACGCCCAGGACCGCCGAGAGCCCAGCCGGCATGGTCAACTCCGTGGGCCTGCAGAACCCGGGCGTGGACCATTACCTGGTGGACGAACTGCCCAGGCTCAAGGCCCTGGGAGCCAACGTGGTCACCAATGTGGCCGGCCACAGCGACGAGGACTATGCCACAGTCGTGGAACGGCTGGCCGACTCCCCGGCTGACATGCTGGAGATCAACGTCTCCTGCCCCAACGTCTCACATGGTGGAATGTCCGTAGGCACCGACGCCAAGGCCCTGAACCGGCTGATCACCAGGCTGCGGGGTCTGACCGACAAGCCCATGGTGGTCAAGCTGACCCCCAACGTCACCGATATCGTGGAAGTGGCCAAGGCGGCCGTCGATGGGGGAGCGGATGCCCTCAGCCTGATCAACACCCTGGTGGGCATGCGCATCGACATCAACACAGGCAGGCCCATCCTGGCCCAGGGCACCGGCGGCGTCTCCGGCCCCTGCATCCTGCCCATAGCCCTGTCCTTCGTCTGGCGGGTGCGCCAGGCACTGCCCGAGGTTCCCATCATCGGCATCGGGGGCATCGACTCGGGACGAACGGCCTTGGAATTCCTCTATGCCGGAGCCAACGCCGTGGAGGTCGGGGCTGCGGCCCTGGTGGATCCTGTGGCGCCCATGAGGGTGGCCCGGGAGCTGGACGATCTGTTGGACGAGCGGCCCAAGCTGGCCGATTTGCTCAGGAAAGGGGAGTGCTGGCGATGAGCGCATCCGCAGCAGAACACACGGCCGAGCATGACGGGGATGACCAGGAGCAGACCCGCCGCATCCAGGAGGGTTTCACCAGCTTCCTACTCCAGAGCGGGGCCCTCAAGTTCGGTGACTTCACCCTGAAGTCGGGGCGGCGCTCGCCCTACTTCATCAACGCAGGAGCCTTCAATGACGGACGGCTGATCGCCCTGCTGGGGGAGTTCTACGCCAGGACCATCGTGCAGGCGGTAAAGCGGGGGACCCTGCCCGCCGACATCGACACGGTATTCGGTCCGGCCTACAAGGGGATCCCCCTGGCCGTCTCCACCGCCATCGCCCTGAGCGGGGCGCACGGCATGCCGGTTGGCTACACCTTTGACCGCAAGGAGGTCAAGGACCATGGCGACGGAGGGCTCATGGTCGGCACCCAGCTCAGGGATGGCATGAGGGTGCTGCTGGTGGATGACGTCATGACTGCCGGGACCGCGGTGCGCCAGGTGGTGCCCAAGATCATGTCCCAGGCCAAGGTGACCATCGTCGGCCTGGTGCTCTCCGTGGACCGGATGGAGCGCACTGGACAGGGCCAGGGCTCGGCTGTCGAATCCATCATGGACGAATTCCACTTCCCGGTCATCAGCATCGTCAACGTACGTCAGATCTTCGATGCGGCTGCCTCTATGAAGGGCCCGGACGGGTCGCCCATTCTGGATCAGAGCACCGCCGATGCCGCCAGAGACTACTTGGAGCGCTATGGGGCCTGAGCAAGTGACCAGCTCATATCGGCGCACATTCTTCGGACGGTCATGCTGTCGGCCGACCCTCGTGTAGATTGGTAAAGGTCCGGCGGGCAGGCCGACGGATCATCATCGCAAGGAAGGCCATGGATCATGACAAAACCGCTGGAGCAGAACGGTCATGAGGAACCGGACCAGACGGGGATCGACGCGGTGGATGCGGCGGAGCCTGCCGACGGGCGAATTTCGACTGAGGAGAAGCCGGCGGAGACAGGCCAGCCTCAGGTGAGCGAGCCTGAAGAAAGTGCACCTGCACAGAGCTCGCGGAGGGTTCCGTTGATACTGGTGGCGGTGGCTCTTGTGCTGGTGCTTGCGGCAGGCATATACATGCTGTGGGCTGATCATTCAGCAGGCAGCCAGTCAACCCAAAAGCCTTCGTCAGGAGCGTCGACCGCGCAAGTCAGCCATGGTCCCAGCGGGGATGCCAAGGCCTACAAGGCCCTGCAAGAGGTCACCGTCAAGCCTTCGGTGGCCGATGACCAGGGAGGGCTGACCGTTTCAGCCAAGGGTGTCGGCAGCAAGAAGAAGGTTGCCGACGCACCGACCCTTGAGATCTTTATGGACCCCATGTGCCCCTGGTGCGGCAAGGTGGGCCGGATCATTGATCCCCAGCTGCAGCGCATGATCAGCGCTGGTCAGATCAACGTCACCTACAACTTTTTGAACTTCTTGGATTCGGCCTCCAGCGATCAGTACTCCAGCCGTGTGGACAACGCCCTGGCCATGGTGGCCCAGGAGGATCCGGACCATCTGCCGGCCTTTGCTGCCGCCGTCTTTGCATCCGACTTCCAGCCCGATGAAAGCTCCTATCAGGCGGTCTCTGACGCTCGACTGGCCGACAAGGCCGTGGGGGTAGGGGTCCCTAGGTCTCTGGCAGACCGTTTCGCCCAGGGAACCTACAGGCCGTGGGTGGACAAGGTCAACGCCTACGCCATCACCCGCAAGGATGCCAAGGATGCCAAGGGGGAGTTCTCGACCCCCACCATCATGATCAACGGCAAGGTCTGGGATCTGACTGCAGCGGCAAAGAGCCAGGGCGGACTGGAGCATCTGGACCGGGCCCTGCTCAAGGCCCTGGGACTCAAATCGCAGGATGTGGGCCACCAGGGGAAGATGCCATCTATAGGAGCACAAGGGAAAGCGCTGAAAATAGAGTAAACCGCGACCACTTGGACAGCGGTTACCAACAACTGGTACCCGGCAGCAAAATGCAGTCATTGTTGCAGAGCATCGGCTGATGCCTGCTTTGCTGCTACTCGCCCGACTCCTGTTCGATCAGCGAGTATCCGTGGCTGGACACCACCTGGCGCAACTTGTCCAGGTAGAGGTCGGCCGCATGTGACAGCTTGGTCCGGCTGTTGACGATCCAGCCCACCAGCATGGATTCATCCGACTCCAGGGGGACGCTGACGATCTTCTCGTTGTTCAGGTCCTCGTTGTCGATGCCGGTGCAGACCGTGTAGGCGTTGAGCCCGACGATGAAGTTGAGCATGGTGGCCCGGTCGCTCACGGTGATCTGCTTGGGGGAGTAATCGGGCCAGACCGCCTCCTCGGCGAAGTAGAAGGAGCCCTCTTCGCCCTGCTCGTACTGCAGGAAGGGGTAGGGCTCCAGGTCCTTCATGGTCACCATGGCCCGTTCAGCCAAGGGGTTGGTCCGGGCGATGAAGACATGCAGATCCGCCCGGAAGAGGGGGTGGAAGTCCAGGTGCTTCTCCCGGAGCATCTTGGACAGCACCCGTTTGTTGAAGTCGGACTCGTAGATGATGCCGATTTCGGACTGGAGGGTGGCCACCTGGTCGATGATGTCCCTGGTGCGCGTCTCCCGTATGGTGAATTCGTACTCGTCGGAATCGATGGAGTTGATCATTTCCACGAAGGCTTCCACTGCGAACATGTAGTGCTGGGTGGAGACCCGGCAGAGCTGCTTGCGGGGCCTGACCTGCTTATAGCGGGCCTCCAGCAGGTCGGTCTGGTCCAGAATCTGTCGGGCGTAGGTCAGGAATTCCGCCCCGTCCACGGTCAGAGCGATCCCCTGGGAGTGGCGGGTGAAGATTTCGATGCCCAGCTCGTTCTCCAGCTCCTTGACCGATGAGCTCAGTGCCGGCTGGGAGATGTAGAGCTCGTGCGAGGCCTCGTTCATCGAGCCGCATTCGACGATCTTGACGATGTAGCGCAGTTGGAGCAGTGTCATACAAGCCAATCTATACCTAAGGCCCTATCGGCCCAGGGCCGCGGTTTCAGCCATACCCTGGTCGGCGGCCTCCTGATCCAGATAGCGACCCGGACCCTGGACCTGGGGGTTGCCGTCTTCGCCGTTCACGAAGCTGTAGACCATGGGCACGCCAGTGGGCACGTTGATGGATCTGATGTCCTTGTCGTCAACCTTTTCAAGGACCTTGATCAGGCTGCGGACCACGGACCCGTGGGTGACGACGAGCACAGTCCGGCCCTGGGCCAGGTTCGGGGCTATCCGGCTGCGCCAATAAGGTTGCAGGCGAAGCAGCAGGTCCTTGAGGCACTCGGTACGGATCTCGGCCGGATTCCGGCTGTCCAGCCCGTCGCGCATGGCCGGGGCATAGCGCGGATCCCGTCCCTGAAAGTATGGCGAATCGGTTGCAATGGCCGGCGGCCGAACATCGTAGGAACGCCGGTAGATGTCGAATTGCTGCTGGCCGTAGCGTTCCAGCATGGCCGGTCGCGTCTGCCCCTGGAAGGCGCCATAGTGGCGCTCGTTCAGCCTCCAGGTGCGCTCCACCGGAATCCAGGCCCGATCAACCAGATCCAGCACCGTATTGGCGGTGACGATGCTGCGGGTCAGCAGGGAGGTGAAGACCAGGTCGGGCAGCAGGCCTGACTCCTTGAGCAGCCGTCCGGCATGGCGGGCCTGATCCAGTCCGCGTTCCGTCAGGGGCACGTCCACCCAACCGGCGAAACGGTTGACCGACTTCTGAGTCCAGACGCTTTCCCCATGACGCATGACGATGAGCTGCGCGGTCATCGAATAGACTCCTTTGCTGATGACGTATTTAGAACCAAAGCGAGCTGTTCTCGAAGAACTGAGAGGCATCGTCCCCGTCCTGGGCGGATTGGTCGTTCTGGTCGGCAGTTCCCTCGGCTCTTGACATGACCAGCCCTATGGCCCTGGGCAGGGCATCGGCCACCTGCCCGGCGCGAATCGGTTGTCCCATGGGTCCTGCAACAGTCCCGTGACCATCCCGCTGGCTGTCCTGGGCTACCAGATCGGCGAAATCCTGGGGCTTGCGGGGGTCGAAGATCAGCGGCTGCTCCCAGCCGGTCTGCCTGCCGCCGCTGGCCAAAGAACCGGCCAGTCCATGCAGGAAGGCCGCAGCTGCCGTCAGATCCGCCATCAGGGTGGCATCATCCTGGATCGGTCCGGCGTTCTGGGCCAGCAGCGCTCCGATGGTGCCGGAGAGCACGTCCCCTGAGCCGGCTGTGGACAGCCAGGCCGGACCGAAGCCGGTGGTCATGACCCGGGGGCGGTCGGTGCCGTCCTCGCCGACAACTAGGGTGATGGCCCCCTTGAGCAGAATGGTGGCCCCGGTCAGCTGGCAGGCGCGGACAGCCCAGTGCAGGGGTTCGGCCATGACCTGGTCGCCGTCCACGTTCTCGCCATGCGAGTTGAGCAGGGCGGCCATCTCGCCGGCGTGCGGGGTCAGCACCGTGCGCGGGCCCAGACGATCCGGCAGCAGGTCCAGAGCTCCGGCATCGGCGACCACCGGCGGGTCAGCTGCTGCCTCGTCCTCGTCCAGGTCCGCGGCCTGTCGGTTGAGTATGTCGGCAATCAGATCCCGCTGATCGTCCTGGCCTTCAGGTCCAGCGGCCTCCTGGGCCTGCCGGGTGGGCACACCCGAACCCAGCACCCAGGACTCGACCCTTCCGCGGCCCAGGACAGTCTCTGGCAGCTCCTGCAGGATCAGATCGCCCACCTGCTCGGGGCCGCAGTAGCGGATCATGCCCACGTTGCCGCTGGCCGCCGCCCTGCTGGAGAGCAGCCCCGCGCCATGGTAGAGCGCGGATCCGGTGACCAGCCCAACCACGCCTCTGGTGTACTTGGTGTCATCCACCCGGGGCGCGCGCAAAAGTCCGGCGCAATCCTCGGCGTTCATGCAGGAGACGCTGGGGACCAGGGCCGAGGTGTCGAAGCCGAAGTCCACTAGGACGACTCTTCCGCAGACGTAGGCGGCCGGAGGCAGCATCAGGCAGGGCTTCATGGCTCCCATGGTCACGGTCACATCCGCCGGTATGTAGGCCCCGGGCAGGGTGCCTTCATCAATGTCCACGCCAGAGGGAGTATCCACGGCCAGCACCAGGGGCCCGTCTTGACCGGCGGGGTCGTGCCAGGCTGGCCTGTCGGGCAGGCCGCCCTCCATGCCCAGTTCCGCGGCCAGAGCGGCGGGGATGCCGCGCAGCGCCCCCTTGAGGCCGATGCCCGTCATGGCATCGATGATCAGATCCGCCTGTCGGCACAACTCCAGGGCCTGGTCCAGCTCCTCTGACGCCTGGTCCGGTCCAGCCGGTGCCTCGCAGCCGGGGATGGCCGCCTGGGGATCCAGGGCCGTGACCACGCCGCCGGCCCGCAACAGGGCATCCAGCCCACCTTGATGCAGGCTGCGCCCGGTAGCCACCACCGTCACGTCGGCCCCGTGTCCGGCCAGATCGGCCGAGGCATAGAGCCCGTCGCCGCCATTGTTGCCGGCCCCTGCCAGCAGGACGACCCTGGCGCCTGCCGGCTCCAGCCCGGCCTGGGTCAGCATGACGTCGGCCACGGAGGCCAGGGACCCGGCGGCTATGCGCATCAGGGGCACCCCGTCATCCAAAAACGGCTGCTCCAAGGATCGGATCATGTCAGCGGTATAGGCGCTGGTGGCCAGGGTCCGGCGGGCTTCGCGGCGTTCATCTGGTGACGGATTCATGGCATCACACCCCTCATTCAAAAGATCCACGTGCGGCGGCACGGCCGGCCACGTGCTGGCTCCACTCTATCCGATGGCCTTGTCCTGCAAGCGTTATAAGGTCTGCCTATTTACCAGGGCAGGAAGGGAAATACATGCAGGGATTCGTAATGCCGAACCAGGGCCAGATTATGGCAGTAGTCCTGACGGTGGTGCTCTGTGGCCTGATCGGCTTCGAGCGCGAGTTCCTCAAACACGACGCTGGCATCCGCACCCACATTCTGGTGGGCCTGGGCAGCTGCCTGTTCACCATGGTCTCCCTCTACGGCATCCAGGCCGCTGTGGGCAACTACTCCTGGGATGCCTCGCGAATCGCGGCCGGCGTGGCCTCGGGCATCGGCTTCATCGGCGCCGGAGTCATCTTCTTCAACCACGACTCGGTCAAGGGCCTGACGACGGCCAGCGCCATCTGGGTGGCCGCCGCCGTGGGCATGGCCTGCGGGGTCCAGCTCTTCGCCATCGCCATCCTGGCGGTCATCTTCTACTTTCTGGCCGTCCTGGTCATCGCGCCCATCCTCAAGTGGTTCCTGCGCAACCGTCAGAACACGGTCCTGCGCATCGTATATCAGGACGGCCACGGCTGTCTGCGCGAATCCCTGCTGCTGGCCACCCGCATGGGCTTCGAATCCCGGGTGCTCACCATCCACGAGCTGCACCGGAATGCTTGGAAGGGCGCCGATGTCACCGTCAACCTGCTGGGCAAAGGGGACGTGACCGAGCTGGTCGAATCCATCGGTCAGACCCCAGGGGTCAAGGGCGTGGAGGTCCTGGGGGAGGACGACTGACCCGCTCGCTATTGCGGCTGGCTACTCTTCGGCCACCAGATCCAGGTAGTCGTCGCTCCAGAGGTCCTCATCACCGTCGGGCATGAGCAGCACCCGCTCGGGGTTGAGCGCCTTGACGGCCCCCTCGTCGTGGGTGACCAGTACGATGGCCCCCTCGTACTTGGCGATGGCCTTGAGTATCTCGTCCCGTGAAGCAGGGTCCAGATTGTTGGTGGGCTCGTCCAGCAGCAGGACGTTGGCCCGGCTGGTCACCAGGGTGGCCAGGGCCAGGCGGGTCTTCTCGCCGCCCGAAAGCACCTTGGTGGGCTTCATGGCGTCGTCCCCAGAGAAGAGGAAGGAGCCCAGGATGGTCCGTGCCTGGGTGTTGTCCAGGTCAGGGGCCACATGCTGCAGGTTCTCCAAAACGGTGACGTCGTTATCCAGGGTGTCGTGCTCCTGGGCGAAGTAGCCGATCTTGGCCCCATGCCCTAGGGTCACCTTGCCCGTGTCGGGCTGCTCGATGCCGGCCAGCAGCCGCAGGGTGGTGGTCTTGCCTGCGCCGTTGTATCCCAGGATGACCACCCGGGAGCCCTTGTCGATGGCCAGGTTGATGCCGGCGAAAACGATGTTGGAGCCGTAGGCCTTGGACAGGTCCTCGGCCATGATGGGCGTGCGGCCGCAGGGGGCGGGATCCGGGAAGCGCAGGTCGGCCACCTTTTCGGCCTTTTCCGCCTCCTGGGTGTCGGCCAGCAGGCGTTGGGCACGGCGCATCATGTTCTGGGCGGCCACGGCCTTGGTGGCCTTGGCGTGCAGGCGGATGCCCTGCCGCATCAGGCGGTCGGCCTTCTTCTCGGCCACCTCGCGTTCACGGCGCCGGCGCTCCTCGTCGACCACCCGCTGACGCAGGTAGGCCTTCCATCCCATGGTGTACATGTCGATGCAGGAACGCTGGGCGTCCAGGTGCCAGATGCGGTTGACGGTCTCGTCCAGCAGCTCGGTGGAGTGGGAGATGATCAGGAAGCCGCCCTCGAACCGGCGCAGGTAGCCCTTGAGCCACTCGATGGAGTCGGCATCCAAATGGTTGGTGGGCTCGTCCAGAATCAGAGTGTCGGCGTCGGAGAAGAGGATCCTGGCCAGCTCGACCCGTCGGCGCTGTCCGCCGGAGAGGGTGCCCAGTGCCTGCTGCAGGGTCTCCTGGCTCAGCCCCAGGCTCTCGCCCATGACGATGGCCTGCGATTGGGCCGCATAGCCGCCGGCGTTCTCGAAGTCCTGCTGGGCCTTGTCGTAACGCTTCATGGCCTTTTCCATGACCTTGGGGTCGGGACTGGTCATCTCGGTCTCGGCCTTGCGCATCCGTTGGATGATGGATGCGATGTCCCTGGCGCTCATGACCCTGTCCAGGGCGCTCTGCTCGGAGTCGCCCGCATGGGTGGACTGGGGCAGGTACCCCAGCTGTCCGGTCACCCGCACCTTGCCGGCCGAGGGGAGCATGTCGCCGGTGATGACCCGGGTCAGCGTTGTCTTGCCGGCGCCGTTGCGGCCCACCAGGCCGATCCGGTCGCCCTTGGTCACGTGGAAGTCGGTGGCTTGCAGGAGTAGTCGGGCACCTATCCGGATCTCAAGTCCCTGCGCCTCAATAGCCATGCCGCCTCCGACCCCGCTTTCCTTATGGATTCAAAACTTGCAAGGAATCATGGTAGCAAGAAGCAAGCCCCGCCAGTGCGTCTCGGCTGACGGGGCAATGGATGGATCATGGATGGGTCAGCGGCGGACCAGCCTGAACTTGTCCCAGGGGAAGTAGACCAGGAAGGCGCCCACGGCGGTCAGGGCGATGACCAGCACGCCCATGGCGGCCGCGAAGGAGAAGATCCTGATGCCGATGCCCAGGCAGGCCCAGATGACCACCAGGCCGAAGACCCAGTCCTTGCCATGCCTGTTCATCAGGTAGGCGACCGCCAGGAGCGCGCCGACCACGATGATGGTGGCGAATCCTTGGACGGCACTGCCGACCTTGTGCCCGGCCACCACCATGTATCCGGCGTTGACCAGGGTGGCTACGCTCAGCCAGCTGGCGTAGATGGACAGGGGAATCCAGTCCAGGGCCTTGGCGGCGGTGGGGGTTCCGGCCTTGGTGGCGTCCCGGCGCACCAGGGCGTAGAGCATCCAGGCCAGCACGGTCAGAATGAGGATGATGACCAGGGCCCAGAAGTTGCGCTCCATGTGCCACAGGGCCAGCCAGGCGATGTTCAGGCAGCAGGTGGCCACGAAGAGCAGCCCGCTCAGCGTAAAGGGCAGGAAGCCCAGGCGTTTGCGGCTTGGCCCGGCCAGGCAGAAGCGGAAGAGCCAGATGGCCAGGGCGATGTAGATGACCCCCCAGATGGCGAAGACGTAGCCGGCGGGCATGATCCACAGGTCGGCCTTGCGAGCCAGCCCGCCCACGGTCGTGCCATTGAAGTGGTAGACCTCCGCATAGCCGTTGAAGCCCACCATGGCCACCCAGGCCACCCAGAGCAGGATGTCCTCGAAGAGCTTCCAGCCGCGCCCCTTGGAGGATTCCTGCTCCTTTTCAGGCTGACCCTGCTGTTGTTCCGGTTCCTTGGCTTGATTTGATTCCTTCTCTGCCTCATTTTCATTGCTGCTGCGATCAGAACGGGTCTCGCCTCCATTGGCGGTCTCGGCGGCACTGGTTTTTCCAGCCGGCGCCTTCTTCGACGAATCACCAGACTGCTTGGCTGTAGCACCAGAAGGCGATGTACCTGAGCTGGACGAGTCTGGCGTTGACCTATTCGAAGTCGACGAATTTGAAGATGCCGAACGTGCATTTGCCGAGTTCGCGGATGATTGGCCGCCCTGCATGGCAGGGGAGGTGCGCTTGGCCCTCTCGACCGGGTCCTCGTCGTCGGTCCAGAGTCTGCGCGGATTGTCCTTGTCAGTCATGGCACATGCTTCCTCTCCTTGCCGGCCGCAACCGTACTGCCGCCATGGGGATGGCCCCGGGCATGGGACGACCGGCCTCTGCTTCAACTCTAAAACGACCCGCCAGACTCAGTGGTATTGACCACCCGGTCCAGGCGCCCGTCGGTGCTAGCCTGAAGCCGAAAACTGGAGAGGGGAGTGCAAAAGATGGCCGAACCTGTATATCGCTGCGACTGGGCTCAGGTGGATGATCCGCTCATGCGCAGCTACCACGACCATGAGTGGGGCCGCCCCCTGCACGGCTCCCAGAGGCTTTTCGCCATGCTCTCCCTGGAGATATTCCAGTGCGGTCTCAGCTGGCAGCTGGTCCTGCACCGCCGCCAGGCCCTCTTCAAGGATTTTGACAACTTCGATATTCAAGCAGTCGCCGCCTTCGATGCCGACCGCATCAACCGTCTCATGGACGACCCGGCCATCATCCGCAATCGCCGAAAGATCGAAGCCACCGTGGCCAACGCCGCCCTGATCGCCAGCCAATTCCCCGGCGAGGCATTCGACCGCTACTGCTGGTCCTTCACCGGCGGCCAGACCATCAACCACGACTACCCGGACGATCCGTCCATACCGCGCTACGACCACCTGTCGGCCATCGTCTGCAAGGACATGCGCGACCTGGGCCTGCGCTTTCTGGGGCCGGTGACCGTCCATTCCTTCCTCCAGGCGGCCGGCGTGATCAACGACCACCAGCACGACTGCTTCCTCAACGGCTGCGGCCGTCCGCCCCTGGATACGCCGGCCCCGTCCATCTAAGCCGTCATCGAACACCTGTTCGAATTATTCGGCCCCGGCGATAGTATGGTCAGGCTTTGGCCTCAGCCTTGGCCATGGGTCTTCAGGGAAGCGGATGGGAAGCACGTGAAGCAGCAGAACAAGCCTAAGTCGACAGTGGACGCGGCCATCGAGAACCCGCGCATGATCGAATCCAAGGGGTCCCTGGTGGCGGACCTGTCCATGGTGCCCAACGACCGCAAGATCGTCATCCAAGGCGCCCGGGCCCACAACCTCAAGAACGTCAACCTGTCCATACCCCGCAACCGGATGGTGGTCTTCACCGGCCTGTCGGGCTCCGGCAAGTCCTCCCTGGCCTTCGACACCCTCTTCGCCGAGGGTCAGCGCCGTTACGTGGAGTCCCTCTCCGCCTATGCCCGCCAGTTCCTGGGCCAGATGGACAAGCCCGACGTGGACTTCATCGAGGGACTGAGCCCTGCCGTCTCCATCGATCAGAAGACCACCAATCGCAACCCCCGTTCCACCGTGGGCACCATCACCGAGGTCTACGACTACCTGCGTCTGCTCTTCGCCAGGACAGGCATTCCCCACTGCCCGGTCTGCGGGGCCGAGGTGCGCGCCCAGTCGCCGCAGCAGATCGTCGACACCCTCATGTCCAGGCCGGAGGGGACCCGTTTCCAGCTCCTGGCCCCCATCGTCAAGGGCCGCAAGGGCGAGTTCGTGGAGACACTGGAGCTCCTGCGCTCCGACGGCTACTCCCGGGCCATCATCGACGGGGACATGCACCAGCTGTCCGACTCCATCAAGCTGACCAAGCAGAAGAAGCACACCATCGAGGTGGTCGTGGACCGGCTGGTCATCCGCAAGAGCATGCGCCAGCGGCTGACCGACTCCGTGGAGACCGCACTGAGGCTGGCCAAGGGCACGGTGGTGGCCGACTTCGTGGATCTGGATGCCAAGGATCCCGAGCGCCGCCAGCCCTTCTCCGAGAAGCGGTCCTGCCCCAACGGCCACGAGCTGGAGCTGGACGAGATCGAGCCGAGGACCTTCTCCTTCAACGCCCCCTACGGAGCCTGCCCAGCCTGCACCGGCCTGGGATTCAACCTGGAGATCGACCCCGAGCTGGTGGTGCCCGACCCGGAGAAGAGCCTCAAGGACGGGGCCGTGGAGCCCTGGAGCGGCACCAAGAGCCAGCAGCGCTTCTACGGCCACCTGCTGGACGGCCTGGCCAAGGAGATGGGCTTCTCCACCTCGACCCCCTGGAAGGATCTGCCGGAGGACGTCCGCCATGCCGTCATGTACGGGCACGACTTCAAGGTGGACGTCTCCTACCGGAACCGCTGGGGCCGCCTGCGCGAGTACACCACCGGGTTCGAGGGCGTGGTCCGCACCCTGATGCGCCGCCACGACGAGACCGACTCGCAGCCCATGAAGCAGTACTACGAGTCCTACATGCGCGAGGTGCCCTGCCAGGTCTGCCAGGGCAAGCGCCTGAAGCCCGAGGTGCTGGCCGTGACCGTGGACGGCCTGTCCATCGCCCAGGTCTGCGACATGGCCGTGTCCTCCAGCCTGAAATGGATCGAAGGCCTGCACATGGAAGGCGCGCAGGCCAAGATCGCCGGGGAGGTCCTCAAGGAGATCCGCGCCCGCCTGCGCTTCCTCAACGACGTGGGACTGAACTACCTGACCCTGTCCCGGGCGGCGGCCACCCTCTCCGGCGGCGAGGCCCAGCGCATCCGCCTGGCCACCCAGATCGGCTCGGGCCTGGTGGGCGTCATGTACGTGCTGGACGAGCCCTCCATCGGCCTGCACCAGCGGGACAACGACCGGCTGATCAAGACCCTGCAGCGGCTGCGCGACCTGGGCAACACCCTGATCGTGGTCGAGCATGACGAGGACACCATCCGCCAGGCCGACTGGCTGGTCGACATCGGCCCGGGAGCCGGCGAGCATGGCGGGGAGGTCATCTTCTCCGGGCGCTCGCAGGACCTGGTCAAGGCCTCGCGTTCAATCACTGCAGACTACATCGCCGGACGCCGTTCCATCGAGGTGCCCAAGCGCCGCCGCAAGACCAGCAAGACCCGTCAGCTGACCGTGGTGGGGGCTCGCGAGAACAACCTGAAGAATCTCAAGGTCTCCTTCCCGCTGGGGGTCATGACCCTGGTCACCGGCGTCTCCGGCTCCGGCAAGTCCACCCTGGTCAACTCCATCCTCTACCCGGTCCTGGCCGACCAGCTCAACAACGCCCGCATCGTGCCCGGCAAGCACACCCGGGTGGAGGGCGTGGACCAGGTGCGCAAGGTCATCCACGTGGACCAGAACCCCATCGGCCGCACCCCGCGCTCCAACCCGGCCACCTACACCGGCGTCTGGGACAAGATCCGCCAGCTCTTCGCCAAGACCCCCGAGGCCCAGGTGCGCGGCTACGGCCCGGGTCGTTTCTCCTTCAACGTCAAGGGCGGCCGCTGCGAGACCTGCCACGGTGACGGGACCATCAAGATCGAGATGAACTTCCTGCCTGACGTCTACGTGCAGTGCGAGACCTGCCATGGCAAGCGCTACAACAGGGAGACCCTGGAGGTCACCTACAACGGCAAGACCGTCTCGGATGTGCTGGACATGCCCATCGAGGAGGCCGCCCGCTTCTTCAAGGCCTACCCCTCCATCGCCCGCTACCTGGACACCCTGGTGGACGTGGGCCTGGGCTACATCCGCCTGGGCCAGCCGGCGCCCACCCTGTCCGGAGGCGAATCCCAGCGGGTCAAGCTGGCCACCGAGCTGCAGCGGCGTTCCGACGGCAAGACCGTCTACATCCTAGACGAGCCCACCACGGGCCTGCACTTCGAGGACGTGCGCAAGCTGCTCAAGGTCCTGCATGGCCTGGTCGACAAGGGCAACACGGTCATCGTCATCGAGCACAACCTGGATGTGATCAAGACCGCCGACTGGATCATCGACCTGGGTCCCGAGGGCGGCGACGGCGGCGGCACCGTGGTGGCCCAGGGCACCCCGGAGCAGGTGGCCGCCAACCCGGACAGCTGGACCGGCAAGTACCTCAAGCCCATGCTCGACCCCGCCAAGGTAGCCAAGGCCACACGATCATGACCCGCAGCTGCTTCGAGCGTCACACGCCGCAGGTATGGCGACGCACCGCCCAAGCCCTGGAGGAGGAGTCCGCCACCGGCGCTACGACCGGCGTCAACAAAAACGGCGCTCCCCTGCTGGGAGACAGCCGGGACCTCTTCCGCCCTAAGACTTCGGACATCCCCGCCCAGCCGGGGGTCTACAAGTGGCGGGACGGCGACGGCCGGGTCATCTACGTGGGCAAGGCCAAGAACCTGCGCAACCGTCTCACCAACTACTTCCAGCCCCTGGAGAACCTGCATCCGCGCACCCAGACCATGGTGCTGACGGCCCGGAGCCTGGAGTGGACCGTGGTGGGCACCGACCTGGAGTCCCTGACCCTGGAATACACCTGGATCAAGGAGTTCGACCCCCGCTTCAACGTCAAGCTGCGCGACGACAAGACCTACCCCTACCTGGCCGTCTCCGTGGGGGAGGAGTTTCCCCGGGTATGGATGACCCGCGTGCGCAAGCGGCACGACACCCGCTACTTCGGCCCCTACGCCAAGGTCTGGGACATGAAGCACACCCTGGACGCCCTGCTCAAGACCTACCCGGTGCGCACCTGCACCCCCGGCGTCTTCCGCAAGGCCAAGCTCAGCGGCCGCCCCTGCCTGCTGGCCTCCATCGGCAAGTGCTCGGCCCCCTGTGTTGGCCGGATCAGCGCCAGCGACCACCGTCGTCTCTGCACTGAGCTGACCGGGGTCATCACCGGCAGGCTGGGCAAGAGCTACCGGGCCGGGCTGACCAGGAGCATGCAGAAGGCCAGCAAGGATCTGGACTTCGAGAAGGCCGCCCGCCTGCGCGACCAGATCGCCATGCTGGACACGGTCATCGAGCAGAATGCCGTGGCCTTCGCCTCCAACGTGGATGTGGACGTCTTCGGCGTGGCCTCTGACGAACTGGAGGCCTCGGTCCATGCCTTCTTCGTGCGCTCGGGCGCCATCCGCGGCGAACGCAACTGGAGCGTGGAGCGGGTCGAGGACGTCTCCGACAGCGAGCTGATCAGCGACCTCTTGGTGCAGGTCTACTCGGATCTGATGAATGAGAACGACAGCGAGCTGCACAAGCTGCCTGGGGATTCCGAGACCCAGGTCTCCATCAGCCAGGACAGGGACGCCATGGGTTCCACCCAGAAGGTCACGGCCCTGGATGCCGAAGCGCGGGCCAAGGCCACCAGGAGCCGGCATCGCCATCAGGATCAGACCGGACGCGCCGACCTGCTGGCCCCCATCTCCCCGGTGCCTCCCGAGGTCATTGTCCCCATCCAGCCCGACCGGACCGGCGACCTGCAGGAGTGGCTGCGGGGGCTGCGCGGGTCCTCAGTGACCATCCGAGTGGCCAGCCGGGGTGAGAAGAAATCGCTGATGGACCGGGCCAACGCCAACGCCCGCCAGGCCCTGCAGCGCAGCAAGCTCAGCCGCATGAGCGACATAGGCACCCGCACCCAGGCCATGAACGACGTGGCCAAGGCACTGGGCCTGGACCGAGCTCCGCTGCGCATCGAGTGCTACGACATCTCCAACACCGTGGGCGGCCAGTTCCAGGTGGCCTCCATGGTGGTCTTCGAGGACGCGGTCCCCAAGAAGTCCGAATACCGCCGGTTCGCCATCCGCGGCGAGGACGGCAAGGGCGCTGTGGACGACATGAGCGCCATCTACGAGACCCTGACCAGGCGCTTCCGCCACGGCAACATTGCGGGTGACAGCGGCGACAGCCTGGAGGCCGAGCGCAAGGCCAACGACAAGGCACCCGAGCTGGTGGAGCAGGAGGAGGGGGCCATCGTCCAACAGAACACCGCCGCCCGCCACTTCGCCTACAAGCCCAACCTGGTCGTGGTCGACGGCGGCAAGCCGCAGGTGACCGCCGCAGCCCGGGCCCTGCACGACTGCGGGGTGGACGATGTGGCCCTGTGCGGGCTGGCCAAGCGCCTGGAGGAGGTCTGGGTGCCTGACGACGACTATCCCATCATCCTCAAGCGCCAGTCCGAGGGCATGTACCTGCTGCAGCGTGTGCGCGACGAGTCCCACCGGTTCGCCATCACCTACCACCGGCAGACCCGGCGCAAGGGTGCCCTCCGGTCGGCCCTGGACGAGATTCCGGGCATCGGCCCCGCCTACCAGAAGAAGCTGCTCAATCACTTTGGGTCGGTCAAGCGCATGCGTCAGGCCTCCCAGGAGGAGCTGGAGGCCGTCAAGGGCATCGGCTCGGCCAAGGCCGAGGCCATCTACCAGGCCCTGCACAGCGACCAGGATCAGGCCGGGGACAGCCAGCGATAAAATGGCTCAGAAGGCTGGCAGAAGGCCATGCCCTGATCGTGATTGGTGCGTGATTGCAGATATGAATGGGCCTGATCGTCGTTGTGCCGTCCTGGGCGACCCCATCAGCCATTCCCTTTCGCCACTTTTGCATAGATCAGCCTATGCTGCGCTTGGCCTGGACGGCTGGCGCTACGACCGTGTGCGCATGGACACCGACGGCCTGGCGGACTTTATCCATGGCCTTGACCCCTCCTGGTCCGGTCTCAGCCTGACCATGCCCTTGAAGAGTGCAGTCGGCCCCTTGGGCGATTTTCGTGACTGCTGGTCCAGGACCCTGGGCGTAGCCAACACCGCAGTCTTCGAGCAGGGCGGCCCCGCCAATGGGCTGTCCCTGTACAACACCGACGTGGAGGGGATTGTGGCTGCCCTGCTGGAGGCTGCCGACCGCTGCCGGGCCGACGAAGACCCTGACGATCTGGCCGCCCTGCTGAAGGCAGCAGGTCAGGGTCGGCAGGACCGGCTTCCTGACCAGCCGTATAGGGGAGCGCAGGCCCTGGTCATCGGCAACGGGAACACCGCCGAGTCCGCCTTCTGCGCCTTGAAGGTGCTGGGGGTCGTGCGTGTGGATCTGCTGGCCCGCAATCCGAAGCACTGCGACCATATGCTGGACCTCGCTTCCCGATTGGACCTGCCTGAGCCAACCGTCACCGCCATGGACCAGGCAGAGGCAGCCGAAAAAGCCTTGACCGTGGCCGATATTGTCGTCTCCACCCTGCCTTCGGGTGCTGCCGACCCCCTGGCCAATCTGCTCAACAGGGCTGACGGCCATGGTCGCATGAGCCCGGTCCTGCTGGATGTGGCCTATGACCCCCGGCCCACCCCGCTCATGAGGGCCTTCTGCCGACGGCCGGGCGCACGGGCCATCAGCGGCGAACGGATGCTGCTCTATCAAGCCGTGCGTCAGGTGGCGCTGATGACCGACCGACCCCTGGCCGCAGTTCCGGTGGCCGCTATGGACCAAGCCTTGAGGGAGGCATGAGGATGACGACGGAAAAACCGCCCTTCGCAGGCTTCGAGGTACTGCTGATCACGGGCATGTCCGGCGCAGGCCGCTCCCGCGCCGCCGACTCCATGGAGGACATGGGCTGGTATGTGGTCGACAACATGCCCCCGCGCCTGCTGGTGCCCCTGGTCGACATGATGACCTCGGCCGGAAGCTCCCTGCACCGCCTGGCTGCCGTCATCGACGTCCGTTCCCGCTCCTACTTCGACGACCTGTCGGCCGTGCTCAGCCACCTGGACGACCTGGGCGTGCGCTGTCGCATCCTTTTTCTGGATGCCTCCGACCAGGTGCTGGTCAAGCGCTACGAGTCCGTCCGCCGTCCCCACCCCCTGCAGGGCTCGGGCCGCCTGATCGACGGCATCCATGAGGAGCGCCGCCTGCTGGGCGGGCTCAAGGAACGTGCCGACATGGTCATCGACACCTCCAACCTGAGCATCCATCAGCTCTCCACCCGCCTGTACGAAATGGTCCTGGGCTCCGGCCCGACCACCGTGGGCGTGCACATCATGAGCTTCGGATTCAAGTACGGCCTGCCCATCGACGCCGACTTCGTGGCCGACGTGCGCTTCCTGCCCAACCCCTACTGGGTCCCCGAGCTGCGGGACCTGAACGGCCATGACGGCCCGGTCCGCGACTATGTGATGGCCAGCAAGGGCGCCAAGGAGTTCCTGGATGCCTACACCACAGCCATCTTGACCGCGCTCAGCGGCTATGCGCGCGAGGACAAGCACTATGTGACCATCGCCTTTGGCTGCACTGGCGGACAGCACCGCTCGGTGGCCATGGCGGACGCTCTGGCCGCCCGTCTGCGGTCCCGGGGAATGGAGGTGACGGTCTCGGCCCGCGAGCTGCCGCACCGTTCCCGCGGATAGCCAAAGGCGCAATTTGTCCAAGATATTCGGTATCACAGTAATCCGGTGGTCGGCGCGGCAGGTGTGTCGCGCGGCCGAGCAGTATTCATTTTTCAGTATTTTTTCGTAGGAGGACGGCTCTTGGCCCTACTTGATGATGTCAAAAGCGAGCTGGCCGCGATTGACAACGAACCCCCCTCTGCCAAGAAAGCACAATCGGCGGCCATGATCCGCTTTGGCGGCGGACTGCACATCATTCAGCGTCACATCGTGGTGGAAGCGCAATTCGACTCCCTGCCGGCAGCGCAGTGGTTGCAGAACACCATCAGGGACGTCTACGGCCATGATTCCGATCTGATCCAGGTCAAGCGGCAGGCCCCAACCGGCAACCTGACCCGCTATTCGGTCCGCGTGCTGCGGGCGGGCGGCGCCCTGGCCCTGCAGACCGGCCTGCTGGACCGTCGCAAGCATCCGGTTCGCGGTCTCCCCGCCGACATCGTCTCCGGCAACATCGCCCAGGTCAAGGCCGCCTGGCGAGGGGCCTTCCTGGCCCATGGCGAGCTGTCCGACCCGGGCAAGGCCTCCTACCTGGAGATCGTCTGCCCTGGATCCGAAGCTGCCCTGGCCCTGGTGGGCGCCGCCCGCCGTCTGGGCATCAACGCCAAGGCCCGCCAGGTGCGCAGCTCCGAGCGCGTCACCCTGCGCGACCCGGACGTCATCGAACGCATGCTCAACCTGATGGGCGCCCCCAAGTCCTCCCGTGAATGGACCGGCAAGCGCAGCGACGGTGAATCCCGCGGCAAGGCCAACCGCCTGGCCAACTTCGACGATGCCAATATGCGCCGCTCCGCCAAGGCCGCCGTCGAGGCCAGCGCCAAGGTCACCAAGGCCTTCCAGATTCTGGGCGACGACATCCCCGAGAACCTACGTGCGGCCGGCCAGCTTCGTCTGGACCACCGTGAGGCCTCCCTGGAAGAGCTGGGCCGCCTGGCCGACCCGCCGGTCACCAAGGACGCCATCGCCGGACGCATCCGCCGTCTGCTGCAGCTGGCCACCAAGGTCGAAAAGAAGAGGGCCGAGGAAGAGGCCACACAAGAGTGAGATAGCTCACACAGGTCGGTCTGCCTGAGTACCATGGCAGGGGAGCGGGCGCATGGACCCGCAGTCAGAAAGGATACGCATGAAAACACTGAAGAGCCTCGGTGATCTCAAGGGCAAGCGCGTGCTCGTCCGCGCGGACTTCAACGTGCCGCTGGACGGCACCACCATTACGGACGACGGCCGCATCCGCGCCGCCTTGCCAACCATCGAGCAGCTTCGTGGCCAGGGCGCCAAGGTCATCCTCATGGCCCACCTGGGTCGCCCCAAGGGCAAGGTCGTTCCCGAGCTGAGCCTGGCCCCCGTGGCCGCCCGCCTGGGCGAGCTGCTGGGCGTGCAGGTCCCCCTGGCCGAGGACACCTACGGTCCCGATGCCCATGCCAAGGTGGCCGCCATGAACGACGGCGACGTGGTTCTGCTGCAGAACGTGCGCTACAACCCCGAGGAGACCAGCAAGGACGAGGCCGAGCGCGACGCCTACGCCCGCAAGATCGCCGACCTGGGCGATGTCTTCGTCTCCGACGGCTTCGGCGTGGTCCACCGCGCCCAGGGCTCCAACTACTCCGTGGCCAAGTTCCTGCCCTCTGCCGCAGGCCTGCTGGTCGAGAAGGAAGTCAAAGCCCTGTCCAAGGCGACCGAGAACCCCGAGCGGCCCTTCACTGTGGTCCTGGGCGGCTCCAAGGTCTCCGACAAGCTGGGCGTCATCGAGAACCTGCTCAGCAAGGCCGACCGCCTGGTCATCGGCGGCGGCATGGTCTTCACCTTCCTCAAGGCCGAGGGCTACGAGGTCGGCTCCTCCCTGCTGGAGGAGGATCAGGTAGACACCGTCAAGGGCTACATGGCCACCGCCCGCGAGAAGGGCGTGGAGCTGGTTCTGCCCACCGACATCGTGGCGGCTGACGAGTTCAAGGCGGATTCGCCCCATCAGGTGGTCCCTGCCGACGGCATCCCCGCAGACAAGATGGGTCTGGACATCGGTCCCGACTCCCAGAAGCTCTTCCACGACAAGATCGTGGACTCCAAGACCGTGGTCTGGAACGGCCCCATGGGCGTCTTCGAGTTCCCGGCATTCGCCGATGGCACCCGGGCTGTGGCCCAGGGCCTGGTCGATGCCACCAAGGCCGGAGCCTTCACCATCGTCGGTGGCGGCGACTCCGCCTCGGCCGTGCGCAACCTGGGCTTCCCCGAGGATGGCTTCTCGCACATCTCCACCGGCGGCGGCGCCTCCCTGGAGTTCCTTGAGGGCAAGGAGCTTCCGGGCCTGAAGGTGCTGGAGTAAAATCGGCAGACAGACGGGCAATGCCGGGTCACCGGGTTTCGCATCCGGCGGCCCGGCATTGTTGTTGCGAGGATGGAAAGGTCTGGTATGGCACGCATTCCCTTGGTGGCCGGCAATTGGAAGATGAACTTCGACCACCTGGAAGCCACCTATTTCGTGCAGAAGCTGGCCTGGCTCCTGCGCGACGCCCACTTCGACCGCAGGCGCTGCCAGGTGGCTCTGATGCCCGCCTTCACCGCCCTGCGTTCCGTCCAGGTGCTGGTGGAGGCCGACAACCTGCCCATCGAGTATGGGGCCCAGGCCGTCTCCGTGACCGCCCAGGGGGCCTTCACCGGGGATGTGTCCGCGGACATGCTGGCTCAGCTGGGCTGCAGCTACGTCATCGTGGGCCACTCCGAGCGGCGCAAGTACCATCCTGAGGACGATGCCAACATCGTCGACCAGGTCCGTGCCGTCCTGGCTGCGGGCATGAAGCCCATCCTCTGCGTGGGGGAGAGCTACGAGGAGCGCCGCCAGGGCATCCAGCTGGACTTCGCCGTTGGCCAGGTCAATGACGTCACCCGCGATCTGGCCAAGGAGGACATGGAAAACCTGATCGTGGCCTACGAACCGGTCTGGGCCATCGGCACGGGCATGGTGGCCACCCCGGACACCGCCCAGCAGGCCGCCAGGGCCATCCGCGACCATATCTCAAGCAAGTTCGGGGAACCGGCCGGCCAGGCCGTGCGCATCCTCTACGGCGGCTCGGTCACCTCCAAGAACGCCTCCCAGATGATCACCCAGCCGGACGTGGACGGTTTTCTGGTGGGCGGCGCCTCCCTGGATGTGGAGGAGTTCGCGCGAATCGTGCGACTGGCTGCCAAGGGCTGATGCGTTTTTCCCTGGGTGTCTGTATACTTGTTCCCAGTTCCTTACATGGAGGTATGTGCCGTGACCATTGTCAAGATTGTGCTCGAAGTCGTTGTGATCCTCGCCAGCATACTGCTGACCATGCTGATTCTGTTGCACAAGGGCAAGGGCGGCGGCCTATCCGATATGTTCGGCGGCGGAATCGGCTCCAACGCGGGCACCTCGGGCGCAGCCGAGAAGAACCTGAACCGGCTGACCATTATCGTGGCCCTGATCTGGGTGGCCATCATCATCGCCTTGGATCTCATTTCCAAGTACAAGCTGGCCTGATCCCTGCAGACAATACCTGAAATACCTGACCCCGGCATCGACCGGGGTTTTTCCATATCTAGGCGACTTTAGTGCAAGGTCCATAGTCCTTGACTATTACCACAATATGTCATTCACAATGCACCGATAATCCAACGATCCAGCCGGCTGACGGATAGAGTGAGTAACTGTGTGCCGAATTAGCGGCATATCACACGTTGTCGTGCAAGCTAAGCGAGCGAAAGGATGTGCTCATGGCTGAGCAAGCTGCACCGAGCCTGGAGGGCTGGTTCTGCCTCCACCTCTTCTGGAAGATCGATTGGGCCAAGTGGCGCCGAGTGCCCCAGGACGAGCGCCGGGAATGCCTGGATGGGTTCAAGGCCCTGGCCGCACAGCTGGACGAGGTCCAGTCTCAGGGCAAGGGTAGCCACTACTGGTGCCAGGTCAACGGGCAGAAGGCCGACCTGGGCCTGATGGTTCTTAGGGAGACCCTGGATCAGCTGCAGGAGGTCGAGACCTCCCTGGAGAAGCTGCGCATCGCCGATTATCTGGAGCCGACCATCTCCTATGTGTCGGTCACCGAGGTGGGCCTCTACTCGGGCGAGCCGACCACGGACCGTGGCTGGTCCTACGTCAACGCCAGTCTGCATCCCAAGACGCCCGACAAGCCCTACATCTGCTTCTATCCCATGTCGAAGACCCGGGTTCCCGGCGCCAACTGGTACACGCTGCCCTACGACCAGCGCAAGGCCTACATGCACGACCATGGCAAGATCGGCCGTTCCTACGCCGGCAAGGTCTCCATCATCCTGACGGGCTCCATCGGCCTGGACGACTATGAGTGGGGCGTCACGCTCTTCGCCGACGACCCTGTCCAATTCAAGAAGATCGTCACCGAGATGCGCTACATCGAAGCCAGCTCCATCTACGGCGAATTCCCCTACTTCCTGGTAGGCACCCGGACCGATCCTGAGCGCATCGACAGGCTGCTCACGGACCAGTTGGGACAGTAACACCATGACGACAAGAGAGCGAAGATCGATCCTTTCCACGCCCATATGGTTCTTCATGGTCATCGTCTTCATCACCCAGCTGGATGGGGGAGCGGTGCCGACCATGCTGCCGTCCATCACACGGACCTTCGGCCTGACCACCATGGGCTCCTCCTGGGTGGTCGGACTCTACACCCTGGGCCTGGTAGTGGGCACCCCCATCACCTCCAACCTCTCCGACGCCCACGGGACCAGGAAGGTCTTCCTCTGGGAGCTGGCCTTCTGGTTCCTTGGATGTCTGATGACGGCGGTCTCGCCCAACTATGCGGTCATGCTGCTGGGCCGGTTCATCCAGTCCCTGGGAGACAGCGGCATCATGGTCCTGTCCATGAACGTTCTGCTGCAGCGCGCCCGCAGGAACAACCAGGGCAGGAAGGTCTCCACGGTGGGCATCATCGCCGGCCTTTCCGCCATGGTCAGCCCGGTCCTTTCGGGCATGCTCCTGGGCATCACCCACGGATGGCGGGCCTACTACTTCATGATGCTGCCCTTCCTGGCCATTTTGTTCATCCTGGCCTGGTTCATGATGGGCGACTCGAAGACCGACCGCGCCTGGAAGACCGACTACCTGGGCCTGGGCTCCTTCAGCATCGCTCTGGCCCTGCTGATGGTGGCGATCACCTTCCTGCAGTACGGCACGACCTATCTGGGCCTGATCATCGGATGCCTCCTGGTCACCGTGGTGGCCGGCGCGGTCTTCCTGGTGCATGAGCGCAATCTTGGCGGTTCAAGCGAGACCATGCCCTTCCTGCCCATCCGCCTGCTCAAGCTGCCCTCCTATGGGCTCACCCTGCTGCTGGGGACCCTGGGAGGCATGTTCTTCTCCCTCTTCGTCTACATTCCAACCTACGTCCACTCCGTCTTCGGGCTTCCGGTCCGCTCGGCCGGCATGGTCATGGTCGGGGTCGGGCTCGGCTCTGTGGTCGGGTCCTGGCTGGGCGGGCTCCTGGTCGACAAGTTCGGCTACCGGACCACGCTCGTCTTCTCCTCATCGCTGATAGGCCTGATGGCCTTGGTGATCACCCTGACCCTGCACAACCTGCAGCTCTTCATGGTCCTGTCCTTCCTGATGGGGGTGGGCATGGGCTCCATGATGTCCTCGCCGCTCCAGGTCATCGCCGGAAGGCTGGCCGGGCCCGAGAACCGTATGCAGGCCATCGGCGGGCTGTCGGCCTGCAAGAAGATCGGCACCACCATCGCCCCGCTGCTCTTCGCCTCGGCCATTGAACTGGGCAAGGCGGGCGGAAAAGCCGGGCTGGCCTCCTACAGGAACATGTTCCTGGTGGTCATCGTCATCGCCCTGGTCAATATCGGCCTGACATACTGCATTCCATTTTCACAGAAAGAAGTTGCTAATGACTGAACCTACAGCAGTCCTCCTCATGGCTTACGGCACCCCCTACCAGGAGTCCGACATCAAGGGGTACTACACCAATATCCGCCATGGGCAGGAGCCGCCCAAGCCGCTCATGGACCAGCTGGTCGGCCGCTACAAGGCCATCGGTCTGCCTTCGCCCCTGGCCAGGATCACCACGGCCCAGCGCGACGGTCTCCAGGCTGCGCTGGACAAGGCCCACCCCGGTGCCTACAAGGTCTACGAAGGACTCAAGTACATCACTCCCTTCATCAAGGACGCAGTCGACCAGATTGCCGCCGACGGCATCACCAGGGTCATCGGTCTGCCCCTGGCCCCGCAGTACTCCTCCTATTCGAGCGAGGACTACCACAACCGTGCCCGCAAGGCCGTCGAGGCCCATCCGGGCATGGAATACCTGCCCGTGAGGTCCTGGTGGAACCACCAGGACCTGATCCACTTCTGGAGCGATCAGTTGGTGGCCAAGAAGGAGCTGACCGACCGGCCGGATACCAAGGTGATTTTCAGCGCCCACTCCCTGCCCCTGCGCATCATCCAGGGAGGGGACCCCTACAAGGATGAGGTCATCGGTCTATCCAATGCCGTGGCTCAGGCCGCCGGTCTCAAGGAGGACCAGTACGTGCTGGCCTGGCAGTCGGCAGGCCGCACCCAGGAGCCCTGGATCGGACCTGATTTCGTCACCGTGGCCAAGGATCTGATCACCAAGAGCGGCATGAAGACCATCGTCTCCGCCTCCATCGGCTTCATTGCCGACAACCTGGAGATCTGCTACGACGTCGATCAGGAGCTGGCCAAGGCCATCGAATCCGCCGGCGGCACCCTGACCAGGCTGAACATGCCCAACGACAGTCCCGCCCTGATTGCCACTCTGCAGCATGTGGTCGAGGAGACCAAGGCAGAGTAACTGATACCAACGAGTAACTGATATCAATTGTGCCCCGTCCGGTTTGAACCGGACGGGGCACAATTTTTAATAGCTGTGACTGTCAGTCAGCGACTGTCAGTCAGGCGCTCAGCCGTTGACGCGGTCGATGCCCTTCTGCACGTCGGAGAGGACCGAATCCCAGGAGTTGATGAAGGCGGCGACGCCATCGGCCTCCAGCTTGTCGGTCACGTCCTTGATGTTGATGCCCAGGTCTGCCAGCTTCTGCATGATCTGGTGGCTCTCCTCGTAGGTGCCCTCGATGGAGGGGGCGCCGTTGCCGTGAGCGGCCAGGGCCTCAAGGGTCTTCTCAGGCATGGTGTTGACCACGTCAGGGGCCACCAGCTCGTCCACGTACTTGCAGTCGGAGTAGGCGGCGTTCTTGGTGCCGGTGGAGGCCCAGAGCGGACGCTGACGCTTGGCGCCCTTGGCTTCCAGATCGGCCCAGCGAGGATCCTTGTCGAAGGCCTTCTCGAAGAGCTCATAGGCCAGGCGGGCGTTGGCCACAGCGGCCTTGCCCTCCAGGGACTTGGCCTCGTCAGAGCCGTTGGCCTCCAGCAGCTTGTCAACCGCAGTGTCCACGCGGGAGACGAAGAAGGAAGCGACCGAACCGATGTGCTTCAGGTCCTTGCCGTTCTTGTCGGCCTGGGCGATGCCCTCGATGAAGGCGTCGATGACCTGCTGGTAGCGCTCCAGGGAGAAGATCAGGGTCACGTTGACCGAGATGCCCTTGGCCAGGGTGGCGGTGATGGCGGGCAGGCCCTCCAGGGTGGCAGGAATCTTGATGAAGGCGTTGGGACGGTCAACCTTGTTCCAAAGCTCTTCGGCCTGCTTCTCGGTCTCTTCGGTGTTGTGGGCCAGACGAGGATCGACCTCGATGGAGACGCGTCCATCCACGTAGTCGGTCTTCTCGGCGACCTCGCGGAAGATGTCGGTGGCGTTGCGCACGTCGGTGGTGGTCA
Organism: Bifidobacterium sp. VU/mBH4 (B4); assembly: GCF_058199535.1. NCBI lineage: Bacteria > Bacillati > Actinomycetota > Actinomycetes > Bifidobacteriales > Bifidobacteriaceae > Bifidobacterium > Bifidobacterium sp. VU/mBH4 (B4). The sequence goes on from NZ_JBVPQJ010000002.1 coordinate 229,957, forward strand.
GCTCGCGGACGGCCTCCTCGACGGGGATGCGGCCCAGCTGCTTGAGCTGTTCGTCATAGGGACCCACCTGGCTCAGGGCCTTCTGGAAAATCGAGGGGTTGGTGGTCACGCCCACCACATTGCGCTCGGCGATCAGCTGCTGCAGATTGCCCGACTCGATGCGGGTGCGGCTCAGATCGTCCAACCAGATCGAGACACCTGAATCGCTGGTGCGCTGGGTGTTTGCATTTTCTGCCATCTTGTCACTCCTTATTTGGGTTCCCGATGGAATCACATTCACTATGCACTACCGGGAAGTCTGTTGCTGTATTCCCGCAGACCCGCGTTTCGGGCGTGCCTGCGGGGGAGGGGGCCGGCGTCGCGGACGGCCCCCGATTGATCACGATGCCGGGTTCAGCGGGCCCGACGGACTTCCTCCAGGGAGGCCTGTGCTGCTTCGACCACATGATCGGCGGTGATGCCCAGGTCGCGCATGTTCTCGTCGCCGCTGCCCTGCAGGCCGAACTGCTCGATGGAGACGGGCTTGCCATAGCTGCCCAGGTACTTGTACCAGGGCGTGGCCAGTCCGGCCTCGACGGAGACGCGGGCCTTGACGGAGGCGGGCAGAACGGCTTCCTTGTACTCGTCGTCCTGCTCCTCGAACCACTCCAGCGAGGGCACAGAGATGACGCGGGCCTTGACGCCCTGCTCAGCCAGGGTCTTGGAGGCAGCCACAGCGTGCTGCACCTCGGAGCCGGTGGCCATGATGAGCACATCCGGCTGGCCTTCGGTGTCGACCAGCACGTAGGCGCCCTTGCGCACGCCTTCGCGGGCCTTGGCCTTGGTCTCCTCCAGGGTGGGCACGCCCTGCCTGGTCAGGATCATGGCCGTGGGGTGGGTGTTGTCCTTCTCGAAGAAGGCGCGGTAGGCCTCAGCGGTCTCGTACTGATCGGCCGGGCGCACAACCTCCATCTGGGGGATGGCGCGCATGGCGGTCAGGTGCTCGATGGGCTGGTGGGTGGGGCCATCCTCGCCCAGAGCCACGGAGTCGTGGGTCCAGACATACAGGTTGGGGATGTCCATCAGGGCGGCCAGGCGCACCGAGGGGCGCTCATAGTCGCTGAACTGGAAGAAGGTCCCGTTGTAGGGCCTGGTGTCCGAACCCAGCAGGATGCCGTTGGTGATGGCGCCCATGCCGAACTCACGCACGCCGAAGTGCAGCTGGCGACCGTACTTGCTGGCCTTGGGCCACTGGACGGTCTTGTCGGCCTCGGGGGCGAAGGAGACGGCACCGTTGATGTTGGTGTTGTTGGAGCCGCCCAGATCGGCGGATCCACCCCAGAGCTCGGGCATGATGGGGGCCAGAGCGTTGATGACTGCGCCGGAGGCCTTGCGGGTGGCCACCTTGGAGCCGGGCTCGAAGCCAGCCTCCAGGTCGTCCAGGGCCTTGTCGAAGCCCTCGGGCAGCTTGCCGGCATGGATGCGGTCGTAGAGGTCGGCCTTGTCGGGGTTGGCCTTGCGCCAGGCCTGGTACTTCTCGTCCCAGTCCTTGTGGGCGGCCAGGCCGCGCTGGGCGACCTCGCGGGCGTGGGCCAGGGCCTCCTCGTCGATCTGGAAGCTCTGCTCAGGGTCGTAGCCCAAGGTCTTCTTCAGGCCGGCGACGGCCTCGGCGCCCAGGGCTGAGCCGTGGGCTGAAGGATCGTTGGTCTTGCCGGGGGTGGGCCAGGCCATCAGGGTGTCCACCTTGATGAACTTGGGCCGGTCGGTGACCTGCTCGGCCTTCTCCAGGACGGCAGCCAGACCCTCGACATCCTCCTTGTAGGAGCCGTCGGGCTGGATGAAGCTGAACTCGTCGGTGTACCAGCCGTAGGCCTGGTAGCGCTTGAGGATGTCCTCGCCCAGGGCGATGCGGGTGTCGCCCTCGATCTGGATGTGGTTGGCATCGAAGATGACGGTCAGGTTGCCCAGGCGCTGGTCGCCGGCCAGGGAGCTGGCCTCGGAGGAGACGCCCTCCTCGACGTCGCCCTCGCCGCAGATGACCCAGACCTTATGGTCGAAGGGGGACTGCCCCTCGGGCGCGTCCGGATCCAGCAGACCGCGCTCGTAGCGCTGACCATAGGCGAAGCCCACGGCCGAGGCCAGACCCTGGCCCAGCGGGCCGGTGGTCATCTCGATGCCGGGGGTCAGGCCGTACTCGGGGTGGCCGGGGGTCCTGGTGCCGGCGGTGCGGAAGCGCTTCAGATCGTCCAGGGTCAGTCCGTACCCGGAGAAGTAAAGCTGCACGTACTGGGTCAGCGAGGCGTGGCCGCCGGAAAGAATGAACCGATCACGCCCAACCCAGTCGGGGTCGTTGGGGTCGTGCCGGATGAAGTGCTGGTAGAGCGCGTAAGCGATGGGCGCCAGCGAAATAGGGGAGCCGGGGTGGCCGCTTCCGGCCTTCTCGACCGCGTCGGCCGAGAGGACCTTGGCCATCTTGACAGCCCGCTCATCGAGTTCGGACCATGTGAAATCTGCCATATGGTGCTGCTTTCCTTCCAATTCAGAGGTCTTCATGTTCGACTTGTGTCGAAAATGTTCGATTACCTTCACATTGCGTTTCCATCGTATCGGTTCGAGACGACACAATTCGGCTCTTCGCGCGACATTTTGGCACTCTCATGGCCCGAGTGCTAATAATGAAACCATGACGGAAGGAGCGACATTGCCTAATACCAGACGCATGCTGGTGCTGCGCGCGGTCGTCGAGGACTATATTCGTTCTCGCGAGCCGGTAGGGTCAGGTTCGCTCACCAGAAATCATCAGCTTGGAGTCAGCTCCGCCACCGTGCGCAACGACATGGCGGCCCTGGAGAGCGAGGGCTACCTGGTCCAGCCCCACACCTCGGCCGGCCGCATCCCCACCCAGAAGGGCTACCGTTACTTCGTCGACAGGCTGGCCACCATCGTGCCCCTGTCCGCCGCCCAGCGCCGGGGGATCAACGCCTTCCTGTCCGGGTCGGTCAACCTGGAGGACACCCTGCAGCACGCCGCCCGGCTTCTGGCCCAGATCACCGGGCAGATCGCCGTGGTGGCCTCGCCCTCCCTGGCCAGCTCGAACCTGCGCCGGGCCGAGCTCATAGGACTGAGCCGGGGGACCGTACTTATGGTGGTCATCACCGACACCGGCCGGGTGGTCCAGCGCACCCTGCACGGGCCCCTGCAGGAGGACCCGAACGCCCTGGCGGACCTGTCCGACAAGATCAACCGACAGTGCCAGGACCTGCCCCTGGACCGCGCCGCCGACCGCTGCCGCATGCTGGCCGACTCCCTCACCGAGGGCCGAGACAAGTCCATGCTGCGCCTGGTGGCCACGGTCTTCGACGAGATGGCCACCCGGGAGCAGACCAGCGGCCTCTACATGGCCGGCACCTCCCAGCTGACCCACAGCCAGGCCGTCTCCCTGGGGGACCTGGGCTCGCTGCTGGATGCCCTGGAGGAGCAGGTGGTGCTCATGCGGCTCATGCGGGCCCAGAGCGAGCTCTCGCGCGAGAGCAACGGAGTCAGCGTGGCCATCGGCACCGAGACCCGGACCCCGGAGCTGGCCCACGCCTCGGTGGTGACCAGCGGATACGGGCATGCCCGGTCCAGGCAGACCGACGGCTCCGAAGCGGACGAGCCCGTGGCCTTTGTGGGCTCCATCGGTCCGACCCATATGGACTATCCGGCGACCATGAGCGCGGTTCGTGCCGTGGCCTCCTATCTGACCGGTTTCCTGGCCGGCGACGGGGAGCCGTGACCGTCAGGGCAGCAGCATAAGTCATAGGTATCGTGGGCCCATGCAACTATGGGTCGAGAGGGCATCAAACGAAAAGGATGATCGGTGGCAGATTACTACGAGGTTTTGGGAGTCGAGCGCGGCGCGAGCGATCAGGACATCAAGCGTGCCTATCGCAAGATGAGCCGCAAGTACCACCCGGACATCGCCGGGCCTGAATACGAGGACAAGTTCAAGGAGGTCAACAGCGCCTACGAGGTGCTCTCCGACCCCGAGAAGCGGCGCATGTACGACGCGGGCGTGGATCCCAACGATCCCCAGGCCTCCCAGGGGGGCAGCCCCTTCGACATGGGCGACGTCTTCAACCAGTTCTTCGGCGGCGGCTTCGGAGGCACCACCCAGGGGCCCATTCCACGCACCCAGCCGGGCCGGGACGCCCTGGCCCAAGTCTCCGTGGACATGAAGACCGCCATCTTCGGCGGCGTGGTGCGCACCCCCATCAGCACCTACGGCCTCTGCCAGGAGTGCGGCGGCTCGGGGGCCCAGAAGGGGACCTCCCCAGTGACCTGCCCGGTCTGCAACGGCAAGGGCTATGCCCAGAAGGTGGTGCGGACCCTGCTGGGGCAGATGATGAGCCAGGCACCCTGCGAGCGGTGCGAGGGCCACGGCACCATCATCGAGCACCCCTGCCCGGTCTGCAACGGTCACGGCCGTGTGCGCACCCGTCGCGAGGTGGGCGTCAACGTGCCCGCAGGCGTGGCTGACGGCTCCCGGCTGCGGCTGGCCTCCCAGGGCGAGGTGGGCGAAGGCGGCGGTGCCGCCGGCGACCTGTACATAGACATCACCATCAAGCCCGACAAGCACTACACCCGCAGCGGCCAGGACCTGCACTGCTGGATCGCCGTGCCCATGACCTGGGCCGTGCTGGGCCACCAGGTCGACCTGGAGACCTTCGACGGCCAGCGCCAGGTGGACATTCCCGCCGGCTGCCAGCCTGACCAGGAGATCACCATCAAGGGCCTGGGCGTCACCAGGCTCGGCAACCGGGAGGAGCGCGGCGACATCATCGTCCACGTGCTGGTCCAGATCCCCACCAAGCTGGACGACGATCAGCGCCGCCTGATTGAAGACTTCGCCAACAGCCACGACTCCGAAGCCAAGCAGGTCCCGCAGAGTGCCAAGCCTGCCGGAGTCGGGGGCCGCAAGGGGATCTTCGGCAAGCTCAAGGACATCTTCAGCTGAGTCGGCTGAGTCAGCCCAGCAGCGACCTGCACATGGACCGGTACTCGCTCACATAGCCACCGCCGAAGAAGGCGCAGTGCCCGGCGATGGCGTAGAGCTGCCAGAGCGTGGTCCGGTTCTGGTAGCCGGCCGCCAGGGGATGCACGCTCTGGTAGCCGTCCAGAATCTGCCCCAGGTAGGGGATGCCGAACAGCTGCAGCATGGCCAGGTCCTCCTCGCGGTGGCCGCCGTGGGCCGCAGGGTCAATCAGGACGGCCTGGGTGTTCCCGTCGTTCCTGGTCCACATGACGTTCCCGCTCCACAGGTCCCCGTGGACCCGGGCGGGCTTGTCATTGGCGGCTGCGCCCAGCAGCTCCGGCAGGGCCTGGATCACCTCTTCGGTCATCTTCATGTCCTCGCGGTTCAGGGCGCGCCGATCCATGGCCATGCCCACCATGGGCTCCAGCCGCCCCTTGGCCCAGTAGGTGGCCGGGTCGTCCCAGGCACCCACGTCCATGGGCAGCGGATCCTGCAGGGGTCCGAAGTAGCAGGTGCCCGTGTAGCCCTCGGGCGCGGAGCCGAAGTGGTCGGCCCCGGCATCATGCATATGGGCCAGCTGGGCGCCAAAGCGGTAGGCCGCGCCGGGCGTGGGGGAGGCGGAGGTCACCTCTTCGATGTCCAGGTAGTCCGGGCCCCAGTCGTAGACGTCCACCACCCGGGGACCGCCCTGCGCCTGGGCCTGGCCCAGCCATTGCAGCCCGCGCCCCTCGCACTCGAAGAATCCCGCCGGGGCCCCGCCCCTGGATTTTCTGTAGGTCTTGGCCATGATGATCCACACCCCTATTCGTCGAGTCGTCGATTCCGACAAGACCCATTGTGGGCATTCTGCGAGACATGCCCGGCCCTTGGCTCTGCCTGCCCTGCGCGGTGGCTATGCTTGCCATTGTTGTCCGACATAGCAAGAGGGGTCCATGAATTTCTTCGAAGCCATTCTGTTCGGCCTGGTGCAGGCCCTGACGGAGTATTTCCCCGTCTCATCCAGCGCCCATATCCGCATCGTGGGCGGCCTGCTGGGCCAGGACCCGGGCGCGGCCTTCACGGCCATCATCCAATTCGGCACCGAGCTGGCGGTCCTGCTCTACTTCCGGCATGACATCGCCCGCATACTGACCCACTGGTTCCGCTGCCTGGCCGGCAAGGACGGCTCCTCCTGGCGTGAGCGGATGGGCTCCAAGGACCATGACGCGGCCCTGGGCTGGTACATCATTCTGGGCACCCTGCCCATCGTGGTGGCGGGCCTGCTCTTCCAGAAGATCATCGAGACCAAGCTGCGCAACCTCTGGATCACCGTGGTGGTGCTGATCGTCTTCGGCCTGCTGCTGGACTACTTCGACCGCCACGGCCGCCAGAACAAGGAGATCCGCCAGATGAGCGCCCGGGACGCCCTGCTCTTCGGCATCGGGCAGATGCTGGCCCTGATCCCCGGCGTCTCCCGTTCGGGCGGCACCATGACCTTCGGCCGCGCCCTGGGCTACACCCGCGAGTCCGCCACCCGGGTCAGCTTCCTCATGGCCATCCCCGCCGTCTTCGGCGCCGGCATCCTCGAGACGGTAAAATCCTTGAAGAACATCAACGCGGACGCCGCCTTCCCCGGCTGGGGGGCCACCATCTGCGCCACCGTGGTCAGCTTCCTGCTGGGATACATCGTCATCATCGCCTTTTTGAAGATCGTCTCGCGCTTCTCCTACCGGGGATTCGTCATCTACCGGATCGGCCTGGCCATCTTCGTGGCCATCATGCTCATGGTTGGCGCCCTGCCCGCAGTGGGCGGCGTGGCGGCAAGCTGAGCCTGGGTGAATTGCCGGGGGATTCGACGCTCGGATGGCTGCATGATACGATTTGCTCATGCGCTGCCCATGGTTGCGGGGGACTGGGTCAGCCAAGCGTTTGAATCCTTTGGGGAGGTTTGCTGTGGTTTCGTCGTCGACGTCTGCCGGTTCTCGTACGCATGGGTTTGGCCTGCGGTCGCTCATGTCAGCAATGGTGCTGATACCCTTGCTGCTGACCGGCATGGCCACCGGCACCGTCTTCGCCTCCGGCTCAGATGTCAACGGGGGGGGGGGGTCGTTATACCGCTCAGGTAGATAACGGTTCCCTGAGCGATCTCCAACCGACCAGTCTGCCTTCCCCGTCGCCGCTGACGACGTCATCTGTTTCTTCTTCCCCTGTTCAAACCCCGACAGGTTCTTCCCAATCCCTTGGAATCTCGCCATCCAGCTCTTATTCACTTGCTGGGACCCAGTCTGCTGCTGATGCTCATACTGTGGTGTTCGACCCTGCCGATGGAAGCAAAACGGAACATGTAACTGTGCCGGATGGCTCCTTGGCGTCGCCTCCTGCCGATAATCCGAAGCGCGACGGCTACCGTTTCGACGGCTGGTCCGAGCATGACGCGATGATGGATTTCCGCACCCCGATCACCAGGGACATCACCTTGAAGGCCAAGTGGACCCCGGTGACTGACTGGGCGCTCAGCCCCGACCATGGTCCGGCTTCCGGCAGCACCAGCATCACCATCACACCCCCGAGTGCGGACTCACCATCGTTCAGCGCATTGGAAGCCCATGACGACAAGCTGATCGGCGTGACCGGCGATGGCCGCCTGTACATCTGGACATCAAAGGCTGAAATGCCTGTTCAGGTGCCATCGCCTCAGGGCGAACGCGGTGACGTGCGATTCATGACTGGGATAGTTGGCCATGACGGCTTTGCGGCCTTGAGCAGGGACCACCGCATCTACACCTGGAGCAAAGGCGGGGATACGCCTGCCCTGCTTGACGCAGATTCCACGACGTACACCAGCATTGCCATGGCTTCTGACCACCTCGTAGCAGTGGATCAGGATGGCGGTATACGCACATGGACCAGCATGGGGAAGCCGACAGGAAAGGCCATAAGTCTGCCCAACCAGGCCTCAGCAATGAAGGTGGCTGGCAATGCTGATCGCCTGCTCGCCATGGACAGCAAGGGCAAAATCTGGGCTTGGAAGCCGGATGCCATTGATACCGCTCAGATCCAACTCGTCAAGATTGATCACCGAATTGTTCAGATATCAGCCACGGATCATGGCTTTGTGCTTCTGGACTCAACCGGCCAGACCAGTTATCTGGACAACAGACAAACCCAGCCAGAATTGCTGATTGTGTCCGACCATTCTGCCGTCGCAGCAATAAGCAGTGATGCTGCACAAGCGGCATTGGTTGATTCCAAGGGTCTTGTCTGGGCCTGGAAGCCCGGCGAAGCCCCCATGCGCGCGGATGATGGGAGCCAGCAGTACGTGCGGGCCGCCGCTGACGGCGGCAGGATCACCGCCATCAGCAGGCAGGGCGGCATGCTTGCGTGGAGTCTGGACGGGCAGGGCCAGCCCGGCAAACCCGACAGGCTAGGCACCGCACAGGCGCCCACCCTGGCATCAGCCAGCCTGGACGGCCAGCCGCTCAAACTCACTGCGAAGAACGATGCCTGGCAGGTGCAGATCCCCGCCCGCAAGCCCGGACCAGCCGCCATCCTTATCACGGGCAGGCAGGACGGGCAGCCTTTCGCCAGGAGCCTTGCGTACACGGTCGACCAGCCGCTGGCACGGGCTGCTGAACCAGGATCCGCGTTCACGGTCCGCTTCGACACGGGCGGCGGAAACCCGAAACCAGCGGACCAGCATGTCCCCGCCCCGTACGGGAGGGTCAAGCGCCCCTCCCCCGACCCTGTGCGGGAAGGCTTCCTGTTCGACGGCTGGTTCACCGGTCAGATCGCCTATGATTTCAGCAGGCCCGTCGACAAGGACCTGACCCTGGCCGCCCACTGGACGCCGGCAAGCCGGAACACCAAGTGGAGCATCAGCCCCAATAAGGGCAGCCAGCTGGGCAGGGAACCCGCCACCATCACCCCGCCCGACAACGCCAGCCGCGGCATCAGATTCAACCAGATCAGCGGATCAACATACGACGGTAGTACTTCCTATGGTTTTTCCTTGGCGGTGGGCAGCGACGGGAACGCCTACGCCTGGGGATACAACGGCGATGGCCAGCTCGGCGACGGGACAACCACCAGGCGGACTACGCCGGTCATGGTGAGGATGCCTGACCGCAGCACGTATCCGGACCTGCCTGCGGATTTCACCTACCTGCAGGTCAGCGCCGGAGCCTCTCATTCCCTGGCCCTGGGCAGCGACGGCAACGTTTACGCCTGGGGAGACAACGGCCATGGCCAGCTCGGCGACGGAACGACCACCGACCGGCATGCGCCGGTCATGGTGAGGATGCCCGACCGCAAGACCTACCCGGACCTGCCGGAGGATTTCACCTACCTGCAGGTCAGCGCCGGAGCCTGGCATTCCCTCGCCCTGGGCAGCGACGGCAACGTTTACGCCTGGGGATACAACGACTCTGGCCGGCTCGGCGACGGGACGAGTAGCCGCCGGTATGCGCCGGTCAGGGTGAAGACGCCCGACCGGAAGACGTACCCGGACCTGCCAGCGGACTTCACCTACCTGCAGATCAGCGCCGGATACTCTCATTCCCTGGCCCTGGGCAGCGACGGCAACGTTTACGCCTGGGGATACAACAGCAGTGGCCAGCTCGGCGACGGGACAACCATCGAGCGGCATGCGCCGGTCAGGGTGAAGACGCCCGACCGGAAGACCTACCCGGACCTGCCAGCAGACTTCACCTACCAGCAGGTCAGCGCCGGAGGCAATTATTCGCTGGCCGTGGGCAGCGACGGGAACCCCTACGCATGGGGATGGAATATCGTTGGCGAGCTCGGCGACGGGACAGGCAACGACCGGAATGCGCCGGTCAGGGTGAAGACGCCCGACCGCAACACGTACGTGCAGGTCAGCGCCGGATACGATTATTCGCTGGCCGTGGACAGCAACGGATACGTATATGCCTGGGGATGCAACTTGTATGGCCAGCTCGGCAACAACGACAGCAGCCGCCCCAATGTGAATCGGGTTCCTGTGCGCGTGCGTGACCCCGCCAAACCTACTGATACGGGCAAAGGACTGAAGGCCACACAGGTCAGCGGCGGACACCATCATTCGCTGGCCGTGGGCAGCGACGGCAACGCCTGGGCATGGGGAAACAACCAGTATGGCCAGCTCGGCGACAACACCACAAACACCAGGTTGGTTCCTGTGCCGGTGGTCTTCAACCTGCAGCTGGTGATCACCGGTGTCAGATTCGACCAGACCGCCGTATCAGGTTTGACGCGCGGTGATGGCAATAGCGTCACCGTGTTCACGCCTGCGCACCAGCCGGGCATGGTCACGGTCAGCGTGGACTACACGCTGGGCGGCGCACCCCAAACGCCGGACACTTCTCTCCGATACACGTACCTGCCTGCAGGCGTGCTCCCCCGCGCCGGTGGGGAGGGCATCCTGCTCGCCCTGGCCACCGGCATGACCGGCATGGGCGGGGTCCTCGCCTCACGACGCCACCGGCAGGAAACACGCCGACTATTGCACGCTTCGCACGAGTAAGAAAGGCCGGGCGGCGTATCAATCCCCCCGCCCCCGGCCCATACAGGGGGAGCAGGGAGGAAACGTGTCATCTAAGGCTCAAACCCCAAGAGAGCCCGACACTTTCCTCCCGCGCCCCCACCACACTTCTGCAGGCGGAAGCCGAGGGGCAGGCATGCACGCCCCCGTACCAGCCCGGGAGAGAGGGAAACACGGCCAGGCCGACCATGGGCACACAACCCCAGCCAGCCTGGCCGCTGTTTGCTCATTCCATTATGTGCCCCACATAAGCCAGTTCGATATCTTTGGCAAAGTCGCTTTCAGATCAAGCCGACACCAAAACACGTGACCAGCCTCACATTGTTCATGCATTATGTCCTAGGCACGCCACAGGTACTTATCCTCAGCTGCTGAATCACTCGGTTCCCCAGGATTACCAGGTTTCCCCTCTCATCCTGTCCTGCAGGGTTCGTGGGAAGCGGCTCCCTTGTGGCATCGAGTCCGTTACGACTGGCCGGGTTTGCGAAAAGCAAGATTCAGCCGCTTTCGTGCGCTACCATGAAAACTCCTTCGGTACTTCGGCTCTCCTGCGGCCTCAATAGGCCGTATGCAACGGACAGAAGTGCGCAAAAGAAGGTCTAATATACGGGAGTAGAGGAGGCCGATTGGCTGGTATGGAGGTGATGGACCATATCACGCCATCCAATGCCTTTCGCTTCCCGCAGCACCAACCGGTGGCTACAAGCCGCCCTGTTAGGATGTTGAGGATCAGCCATGCATTTCACAGTAGACAACCTTGAAGAGGTATTTCCCCTGGCAGAATTCATAGCCGATTCCTTCGGTCCCATGGCCGAGATTGTGGTGCATGACATCACCCGCCCGGAGAATTCCATCGTCTTCATCCGCAACGGCCAGCTCTCCGGACGCTCCCTGGGCGACGGGATTACCGACCAGACGCTCCAGCTGGCCATACGGGCCGACCAGGACGGGGCCGACTTCGTCTCCGACTACCGTGGGCGCCGCCTGAACAAGCATGAGTTCCGCGTCTCCTCCTACCTGATCCGCAACCAGGAGCAGACCGTCATTGGCCTGCTCTGCATCAGCATCAACATCACCGAGCTGCAGCAGGCGGCGCATGTGCTGCAGACCCTGTCCTCGATCGATTCCAACGATGTGCAGATCTCCACCGAGACCTCCCGCCGCCACGTGAGCGAGGAACCTGCCGAGAACATCCGCAGGATCACCAGGGATGAGGTCCGCCAGTTCAACATCCCCATGGACAAGCTGACCAAGCAGGACAGGCTGGACATCATCCGCAACATCAAGGACCGGGGCATCTTCCTCATCAAGGGCGCGGTAGGCATCGTCGCCCCCGAGCTCAAGATTTCGATCCCCACCCTCTACCGGTACCTGCAGGCCCTCAAATAGGGCCTAAAAAGTAAAACCTCCGGCGGCAGGAGAGGGGGGTATATTTCTGTGCCGCCGGAGGAGCTTTACAGCACGGCCGCCGCCACTGGCGACAACCGGAACGTGGTCGCACATACAGACCACGCAAGTATTTCATAGGTAAAACAGGGAGCCCACAGTTTCCTCAAGCTGTGATGCAGTGCAGAATCAGCCAGGCTAGTTACGTGCCCTCATTGGCCTAGGCCTTTCTTCATGCTATCACCTCTTCAAGGATGCATCAGGTACTCCCGTTTCTGGCAGGTCCCCCGACCTGTTGCTAAGAGCAAATTATCACAAGGTCCCGGACATGCTCAACACTCCGTTCGCTATCCGCCATGACAACCGGCATTGCAGGCGCCAGACAGTGCGCAATTGAGCGGATACGACCACTGTAGGTGAGCATGAAGAGCAAACCTCGTTTGTATTGGTAACAATAATTTATTACCTAAATTCCTGCAGAAGGAATCATTAGTCGGGGATCATGGGGAATACGATCACTGATAATTCAGAAGGTTTGTAGGCTGCCGATCGCTGACTGAAAACTGACCTTAGATGAAAGATAGGGGAGAGGGGAAAATCCAGGTGGGCGATGCAGGAATCGAACCTGCGACCCCTTCGGTGTGAACGAAGTGCGCTAGCCGCTGCGCCAATCGCCCGGATTGGGAAAGACCACCGAAGTGATCCTCGTGGGCGATACTGGATTCGAACCAGTGACCCCTTCCGTGTCAGGGAAGTGCGCTACCTCTGCGCCAACCGCCCGGGTCATTCTCGTTTCGAGAGAGAGGTGGGTACGAGAGTCGAACTCGTCTATACGGCTTTGCAGGCCGCTGCCTAACCGCTTGGCTAACCCACCGTATTGGTTAAACTGCTCGAAACCTCGAGCGGGCAACGGGACTCGGACCCGCGGTCTCGACCTTGGCAAGGTCGCGCTTTACCAACTAAGCTATGCCCGCACTTTCAACTTTCACCGTGGTGGTGACTGCCGAAGCACGTTGCACTACTGTAGCGTAGACCTCCGCACTTGGCAAAAAGCGCGTGTCGCCGCGTCATAGAGCCACCCTCCGCTGATGGCAAAGCCGCGAAATACAAGGCTTCCTACCGGTAGGGTGAGAGGTATGAGTGAAGAAGCCAGGCAGCACTGCACCATGGTGGCCGCCTTCGATGGCTGGAACGATGCGTGCTCAGCCTCGACCAACGTCATCCGCCACCTGTTGAACGTCTACGAGTCCCACGAGATCGGCAGCATTCCGGGCGACGGGTTCTACGACTACCAGATGTCACGGCCCATGCTCTGCCATGTGCAGGGTCGGCGGCGGATCATCTGGCCCTCTGCCAAGATCTACCGGGTGCAGATTGATGACACCCACACCCTCCTGCTGGAGATGGGCCCGGAGCCCAACTACCACTGGAGCGACTTCTGCCGGCGCAGCATTCACTGGGCCGAAGACGATGAGGCCGAGGCCATCATCACCCTGGGCGCCATGTTCGCCGACTGCCCCCACACCAGGCCCCTGCCCATCGACGACCTGGCCGGCGACCAGCCCAAGACCGACACCGACGGCCACTCCGGCCCCATAGGCATCCCCACCGTCCTGGATGCCCTGGCCACCCAGGACGGCTACAGCACCGAATCCATCTGGGTCTCCGTGCCCCAGTATCTGGGCAGCGACGAGTGCGCCCAGGGCACCCTGCAGCTGCTGCAAAGGCTCTCGGCCATGCTTGGCGTCCACCTGGACGAGGGGGAGCTGCCCCGCAAGGCCGCCGAGTGGAAGGCCCAGGCCGGCATGCTGCTGCGCTGCAACGACGACCTGGCCAACTACGTCCACCGTCTGGAGATGGATGTCGACCAGGCCCAGGTGGACGAGCCGGCCGCCGAAGAGCTGGTCCGGGAAGCCGAGGATTACCTGCGCTCCATGGGCAACAAAGGCCCCTCCTTGTCTGAGTGACGACCTAGGCTGTGGCTCGATAACCATGTCCAGCCTGCACCCTGTAACGCGGGCTCCGATAGCAAGGACGGCATTCATGACACAGTCGAGCATCTCCATCATCGTCAAGGGCGAACGGAAGGAGGTGGCGGCCGATCAGACTGGCGTCCAGCTTTTTGCTGACGACAAGGACATCATCGCCGTCGACCTCAACGGGCAGCCACGCGACCTCTACACACCCCTGCACGAGGGCGACAAGGTCGAGCCCATCACCCTGGAGAGCGACCAGGGACTGGCCATCATGCGGCACTCGGCCACCCACGTCATGGCCCAGGCCGTCCAGGAGATCCGCCCGGACGCCAAGCTGGGCATCGGCCCGGTCATCAAGGACGGCTTCTACTACGACTTCGACGTGGACAAGCCCTTCACCCCCGACGACCTCAAGCAGATCGAACAGCGGATGAAGCGGATCATCAAGTCCTCCCAGAGCTTCCGCCGGCGCGTGGTCACCGAGGAGGAGGCCCGCAAGGAGGAGGCCGACCAGCCCTACAAGCTGGAGCTGATCGGGGCCAAGGAGGCCGAGATCAACAGCGAGGAGGCCACCGAGGTGGCCACCGGCGGCGAGCTGACCATGTACGACAATCTGGACCGCGAGGGCAACACGGTCTGGAAGGACCTCTGCCGGGGTCCCCACCTGCCCAACACCCGCTACATCCGCAGCTTCAAGCTCATGCGCACGGCCGCCGCCTACTGGCGCGGGGACGAGAAGAACCCCATGCTCCAGCGCATCTACGGCACCGCCTGGGCCAACAAGGACGACATGAAGGCCTACACCGCCCGTCTGGAGGAGGCCGCCCGCCGCGACCACCGCAAGCTGGGCGCCGAGATGGACCTCTTCTCCTTCCCGGACGAGATCGGGCCCGGCCTGCCCGTCTTCCACCCCAAGGGCGCGGCCGTCATCAACGCCATGGAGGACTACTCCCGTCAGATGCACCGGCGCAACGGCTACTCCTTCGTGCAGACCCCGCACATCACCAAGGGCCACCTCTACGAGATCTCGGGCCACCTGCAGTGGTACAAGGACGGCATGTACCCGCCCATGCACCTGGACGAGGAGAAGGACGCCAATGGCAAGGTCACCCGCCAGGGCTTCGACTATTACCTGAAGCCCATGAACTGCCCCATGCACAACCTGATCTTCAAGTCCCGCCAGCGCTCCTACAAGGAGCTGCCCCTGCGGCTGTTCGAGTTCGGCACCGTCTATCGCTACGAGAAGTCCGGCGAGGTCCACGGCCTGACCCGCGTACGCGGCCTGACCCAGGACGACTCCCACATCTACTGCACCCGGGACCAGATGAAGGGGGAGCTGACCAACCTGCTCCAGTTCGTGCTCAAGGTGTTGAAAGACTTCGGCCTCAACGACTTCTACCTGGAGCTGTCCACCAAGGATCCCAACAAGTTCGTCGGCTCCGACGAGGTCTGGGAGGAGGCCACCAACACCCTGGCCGAGGTGGCCAAGGACTCCGGGCTGGAACTGGTCGACGACCCCGAGGGCGCCGCCTTCTACGGGCCCAAGATCTCCGTGCAGGCCCGCGATGCCATCGGGCGCACCTGGCAGGTCTCCACCATTCAGCTGGACTTCAACCTGCCCGAGCGCTTCCAGCTTGAGTACATCGCCGCCGACGGCTCCCACCAGCGGCCGGTCATGATCCACCGGGCCCTCTTCGGCTCCATCGAGCGCTTCTTCGCCATCCTGCTGGAGCACTACGCCGGCGCCTTCCCGGCCTGGCTGGCCCCGGTCCAGGTGCAGGCCGTGCCCGTGGCCGACGAGTTCGCCCCCCACCTGGAGCACCTGCTGGACCAGCTGCGCGACGACATGGTCCGCTGCGAGATCGACCGCTCCGATGACCGCTTCGGCAAGAAGATCCGCAACGCGGCCAAGTCCAAGGCCCCCTTCATCCTGATCGCCGGCGAGGAGGACGTCTCCAAGAACGCGGTCTCCTTCCGCTTCCGCGACGGCAGCCAGCTCAACGGGGTGCCCGTGGAGCAGGCCCGCGCCTGGATCAACGAGGCCATCAAGGTCCGTGCCCAGATCAACTCGGCGGACGACTTCCGAGCGAACACCTCCTGCAGTCAGGACTGACCAATGTTCGAGCATCTACGACGCCCCTGGAAGCGCATCATCGCCCCCATCGCCCGCGGCCTGGTTCGTCTGGGCGTGAGCGCCAACGGTGTCACCATCAGCGGAGCCGTAGGCACCACCCTGGTCGCCATCGCGACCGGGTTCACCGGCTGGCTCCTGCCCGGGGCCATCGTCCTGGCCATCCTGGTGGCCTTCGACTCCCTGGATGGGTCCGTGGCCGCGCTGACCGGCGGTGGCACCCAGTTCGGGGGCTTCCTGGACTCCACCCTTGACCGGATAGCCGACTGGGCCGTCCTGGCCGGGGTCATCATCTTCTTGCGCCGCCACGAGCTGGCCTGGGTGGCCGAGGGCAGCCACCAGGGTCCCGACATCTGGGCCCAGGTGGGCATGGCTGCTGCGCTCTTCGCCATCATGACCTCCTTCGTCACCTCCTACGCCCGGGCCCGGGCCGAGGCCGAGGGCTTCGAGGCCAAGAACGGCATCGCCACCAGGTCGGACCGGCTGGTCATCATCCTGGTGGGCATGGCCCTGACCGGTGCCGGGCTGCCCTTGGCCGTGCTCAGCTGCTTCCTGGTCCTGCTGGCCCTGCTGGGCATCGTCACCGTCTGGCAGCGGATCAGCCACGTCGCCAAGGACATGGGCCGCAACCCGCAGCCTGCCAATCCCAACCACGAGTGAGCCTATGCCGGACCGACTGCTCATCTTTCTGGCGCAGCATGCGCGTCTGGTGCCTGAGGGGCTGCTGCGCGGCCTCTTCCTGGCGGCGGCCGACCTGTGTTGGCTGTTCCGGATAGGCGGCGTCAGACAGCTGGAGCGCAACCTGGCCCATGTCATGCCGGAGGCCGACCGTCGCAGCCTGCGGCGCACCTCACGCCAGGGCATGCGCTCCTACTTCGTCTACTTCGTCGAGGCTCTGACCGTGGGCGCCCGCACCAAGGAGCAGCTGCTGGCGCGCATACACGGCGGCGGCAGCGCCTACCCGGAGCCGGCCAAGACCGACATCGGCCTGCGATCCCTGCCCATCGGCATGGGCCACCAGGGCAACTGGGACTACGCGGGCTTCTGGGCCTGCTCCACGGTCGGCCAGGTCACCACGGTGGCCGAGCGGCTGAGGGACCAGGGCATGCTCAACACCTTTGCGGACATCCGTCGCCGCCTGGGCATGAACATCCTGCTGACCGGCGAGCCGGACATCACCGGCCGTCTGACGACCCTGCTGCGGAAGCCCGACCAGGTGGTGCCCCTGCTGGCCGACCGCGACCTGAGCCGCCGAGGCGTCTTCGTCAAGGCCTTCGACTCCTGGATTCGCGTGGCTGCCGGACCTGCCGTCATCGCCTTGGATGCCCGTCTGCCCCTGTATACCGTGAACATGCACAGGGAAAGGCTGACGGGGGAGCGCCGTCGGCAGGCCAAGGCCCCCTATGGCTATGTCTGCCAGGTGGACGGGCCCATCCCCATCGAGCCCTACCTGGACATGCCCCGGGAGCAGGCCATCAACGACCTGACCCAGGCCTGGGTGGACCAGTGGGCCCAGGGCATTCGCGAGCATCCCGAGGACTGGCACATGCTCCAGCCGATTTTCCTCGAGGATCTGGATCTTTCCCGGATGCACGACCTGCCGGACTTCATCCTGGCCCAGGCATCCGAGAACAAGGGAGGTGACGGGCATGAAGGCACCCGAACAAAGGCCTGAGCGGGATCCGGAGCGGGCCGCCATCAAGGCGCCTCTGCGGGTGGGGATCATCTCGCCATACTCCTTCGAGACCCCGGGCGGCGTCCAACTGCACATCCGCGACTTCGCCAGGCATCTTATAGAGCGCGGCCACCAGGTGCAGGTTCTGGCCCCGGGCCGGCGCACCCAGGACATGCCCCTCTGGGTGCATACCACCGGCTCCTCCTTCTCCATTCCCTACAACGGATCCGTGGCCAACCTGAGCTACTTCGGCGTGGCCGGCCACAAAACCCGGCAGTGGGTCAGGCAGGGCCATTTCGACATCCTGCACCTGCACGAGCCCGAGGTGCCCTCCCTGAGCCACAAGCCCCTGAGGCCCGGATTCATTCCCTGCCCCTATGTGGCCACCTTCCATGCGGCCTTCGATACGACCCCGCTGGCCCTGAGGCTGACCAGGCGCTACCTGCGCCGATACCTGGCCAACATCAGCCAGGCCATCTTCGTCAGCCCATCGGCCATGCAGAACGCCCGGAACCTGCTGGAGCCGGGCATACCCAGCCAGATCATCCCCAACGGCATCGAGACCAGAGCCCTGCGCAATGCCCGGCCGCGCCCGGAATGGCAGGGGAGCGAGCGGGAACCTACCATCGGATTCCTGGGCCGGATGAAGGAGGAACGCAAGGGGTTCAGGATTCTGGCCCAGGCCGCACCCGCCATTCTTCGGCGCGTGCCCGGAGCCCGCTTCCTCTGTGCCGGTGACGGCCAAACGGAGGCCCGGGAGATACTCGAAGCCGTCGATCCCGGACTGGCCCGGCGCTTCACCTTCCTGGGCCGGATCAGCGACGAGGACAAGGCCTCCTTCTACCACAGCCTTGGCCTGTATGTGGCCCCGCAGACCGGGGGAGAGAGCTTTGGCATTGTGCTGGTCGAAGCCATGGCGGCAGGCTGCCCGGTGGTGGCCTCGAACCTGCCAGCATTCAAGGACGTCTCCCAGAACGGCCACAGCGCACGGCTGTTCGCCAACGAAGACCCCCAGGACTGCGCCCGGGCGGTCCTGGGCCTGCTGGACGACCGACCCACGCGCCTGGATCTGGCCTCGTGCGGGATGCGCCGGGCCAGCGACTACGACTGGGAGCGGGTCACCGACCAGGTTCTGGATGTCTATGCCCGTGCCTTGGCGGCCAGGCCCGATCATCGCCGTGGCCTGCTGGGCAGACTGGTGGGCCGCAGGGGTGGTTCTCCTTACGATGAAGCCCCCACGAACGGGCCTGAAAACCCGTAAAATTGTCGAAGAGCGGAACTAGAATTCCATTCGTTTACGCATTCGTACCGTCAGGAGACATATGTCAGGGCATTCGAAGTGGGCGACCACCAAGCACAAGAAAGCAGCCATCGACGCCAAGCGTGGCAAGCTCTTCGCCAAGCTGATCAAGAACATCGAGATCGCCGCCCGCACCGGCGGCGGTGACCCCGACGGCAACCCCACCCTCTACGACGCCATCGTCAAGGCCAAGAAGTCCTCCGTGCCCGCGGACAACATCACCAGGGCCGTCAAGCGCGGCTCGGGCGAGGAGGCCGGAGCAGCCAACTACGAGACCATCGTCTACGAGGGCTACGCTCCTGCCGGCGTGGGCATCATCATCGAGTGCCTGACCGACAACCGCAACCGCGCGGCCGCCGAGGTCCGTTCCACCCTGACCAAGGGCGGCGGCTCCCTGGCCCAGAACGGGTCGGTCAGCTTCAACTTCGAGCGCAAGGGCCAGATCATCGTCCCTTCGGATGGCCTGGATTACGACACGGTCTTCGAAAAGGCCGCCGAGGCCGGTGCAGAGGATGTGCAGGACAACGGCGAGAGCTACACCGTGCTGACAGCCCCCGGCGACATGGTCACCGTCCGCAAGGCCCTGCAGGACGCGGGCATGGACTACGACTCCGCCGACCTGGTCCTCAACCCCAAGAGCGAGGTCACCCTGGACCTGGACTCCGCCCGCAAGGTCTCCAAGCTGATCGACAACCTGGACGACCTGGACGACGTGCAGGAGATCTACAGCAACTGGACCGCCCCCGACGAGGTCATGGCCCAGTTGGACGACGAGTGACTCTATGATCGTTCTCGGCGTCGACCCGGGGCTCACCCGATGCGGCGTTGGCGTCATTGAAGCCGGTGCATCGCGCCGGCTTTCCTTTGTTCATGTGGACGTCGTGCGCTCAGACCCCGAACAGAGCCAGGACCTGCGGCTGCTGGCCATCTACCAGGGGCTGACGACCGCCTTGGACCGTTTCAGCCCCGACGTCGTCTCCATCGAGCGGGTCTTCGCCCAGTCCAATCACAACACCGTGCTGGGAACCGCCCAGGCGGCCGGGCTGGCCATGCTGGGGGCGGCGCAGCGAGGCATTCCCGTGGCCTTGCACACCCCCACCGAGGCCAAGATGGCCGTGACCGGCAACGGGCAGGCCGACAAGATCCAGGTGCAGCGGATGGTGGCCCGCATCTTGGGGCTCAACCAGCTGCCCAAGCCCGCCGATGCCGCCGACGCTCTGGCCCAGGCCATCTGCCACGCCCTCAGGCCCGCCGGCGCCATCCAGGGCGGGGAGCGCGAGGAGCATCTGACCCAGGCCCAACGTCAGTGGGCCCAGGCCTCCGCCAAGTACGGCAGGCATCGGGGAGTCCAGCGAGACATGTAAGCTGATTCGAACAGACGTTCGAATTCCATCGAGGGGTGATCAAGTGCTGGCAATGCTGACCGGGCGGGTGGCCGCCATCGAAACAGGCTCTGCCGTCATCGATGTTTCGGGGGTGGGTTTCGAGGTGCGCATGCCCCAGTCGGACCTGGCCTCCATGCGGGCCGAGTCCACGGTCACCGTCTACACCGCCCTTTCCCTGACCCAGGACGCGCTGACCCTCTACGGATTCCTCAGCCGCACATCCAAATCGCTCTTTGCCCAATTGCAGAAGGTCAGCGGCATCGGGCCCCGCGTGGCCCTGTCCATCCTCGCCACCCTGAACTCGGACCAGCTGGCCCAGGCCGTGGCCGACGGCGATGCTGCGGCCCTGTCCCGGGCGCCTGGCCTGGGCAAAAAGGGCGCTCAGAAGATCATCCTCGAACTCTCCGGCAAGCTGGATCTGGATGCCGGCACAGGCAGGCAGGGACCCGCCCAGACCGACGATGGTGCCCACCAGGTGGTGGAGGGGCTGATCTCCCTGGGTTGGCTGCAGCGTGACGCCGAGCAGGCCGTGGAGCAGACCTGCAGCGAGGGCGGCTACTCCCTGCCCCTGCAGTCGGCCGACATTCCCAAGGTGCTCAAGCAGGCCCTGACCCGGCTGGACAGGGGGCGCTGACCCATGGCTGACAAGCAGATGTCTACGGGGTACATCGATTCCCAGAACGGCGACGCCCAGGAGGAATCCCTGCGGATGGTCTCGGCCCGGCCCATCGAAGGCGAGCCTGTCAGTGACGAGGAGCTGCGTCCGGAAACCCTGGACGGGTTCATCGGCCAGCCCCGGCTCAAGGCCCAGCTGGGACTCTTCCTGAAGGCCGCCAAAAAGCGGGACGTGGCCCCGGACCACATCCTGCTGGCAGGCCCTCCTGGCCTGGGCAAGACCACCTTGGCCATGATCGTCGCCCACGAGCTGGAGGTGCCCATCCGGGTCACCTCGGGCCCGGCAGTCCAGCATGCCGGCGACCTGGCCTCCATCCTGAGCTCCCTGGAAGCCGGCGAGGTGCTCTTCATCGACGAGATCCACCGTCTGCCCAGGGCCGCCGAGGAGCTCCTCTACATCGCCATGGAGGACTTCCGGGTGGATGTCATGGTGGGCAAGGGCCCCGGCGCGTCCTCCATACCGCTGACCCTGCCCAGGTTCACGGTCATCGGCGCCACCACCCGTGAGGGCATGCTACCCTCGCCCCTGCGGGCCCGCTTCGGCTTCACCGCCCATCTGGACTTCTACCCGGAGGAGGAGCTGGAGAAGCTGGTCGAGCGGTCGGCCAGGGTCCTGGGCATCGTTCTGCAGGATGACGCCGCCCATCAGCTGGCCCTGCGCTCCCGTGGCACGCCCAGGATCGCCAACCGCCTCCTGCGCCGTGTGCGCGACTGGGCCATAGTCCACGATCTTGACCAGGTCGGCCCTGATGACGTCAAGCAGGCCCTGGCCCTCTACCAGATCGACTCCGAGGGGCTGGACCGCCTGGATCTGGCCGTCCTCAAGGCCATCGTCAACAGTTTCGACGGCGGTCCCGTGGGCCTGAACAACCTGGCCGCCATGGTGGGCGAGGAGGCCGAGACGGTGGAGACGGTCTGTGAGCCCTACCTGGTGCGTGAGGGCTTCCTGGTACGCACCCCAAAGGGGCGTGTAGCCACCTCCAAGGCCTGGGAGCACCTGGGCCGCAAACCGCCCGAGGATGTCATGAAGCTGTTCTAGACTGGGGTCTTCGCAGCAATGCATAGCGCCGTTTGATACCCGTCGAAACAAGGAGTGGAAACAACCATGGGATCCATGATTTTCATGATCGTCATCATCGCCCTGATGATCGCCATGATGTGGGGAAGCTCCCGCAAGAGTAAACAGCAGCAGGCCGCCGTCCAGGACTTCCGCCAGTCCCTGCAGCCCGGTGACGAAGTAGCCACCACCACGGGCCTTCTGGGCAAGGTCGTCTCCGTTGACCTGGAGAAGGAGCAGGTGGTCATCGACTCCGAGGGATCGCAGTCCCGCTGGCGCATCCAGGCCATCACCAAGCCGCCCATCGTCCCGGCCTATATCCACGATGACGAGGTTGACGAAAACGGCAACCCCCTGCCCGAGGACGCGGATGCGCCCGCCGAGGTCACCGCCGCTGAAGAAGACGACAAAGCCAGCGACAATGCCGACGATGAGGAAACCGCCGCCGATGATACTGCCGCCCAAAACTCTGCCGCCTCAGAAGGCAAGGATGATGCCGAGGCTAAGTCGGATACCCAGCCGGATCCTGAAGACGAATCAGACAAGGCCGAGACTGAGGATGAGGAAAAGTCCGATGACGCTGACGAATCGGAGGCGTCCGAGGATTCCAAGGCTTCGGATTCGACTTCCGCCAAGTCCTGAACATCATACGCGCGCCACACCTCCCGTCAGGCTGACTCTGAACGGAAACGCGGCGCGCGTATGATGGCCCCGGCAACCACTTCCAAGGAGCAAAACAGAAAGAAGATCATGGCTCAATCGGACGATATCAAGGTTGGAGAACTTAAGCAGGTGGGCGATGATGACGCCGCTTATCTGATCTCATTGATCCGTACCATTCCGGACTTTCCCAAGAAGGGGATCCTTTTCAGGGACTTCATCCCGGCCATGTCGGATCCCAGAGGATTGGCCATCATCCTCGACGCCATGAAGCGCACCCTGCCCGTCAAGCCGGAGGACTTCGACCTGGTGGCCGGGCTTGAGGCACGCGGCTTTCTGATCGGCCCCCAGCTGGCCTGCGACCTGGGCAAGGGCTTCCTGCCCATGCGCAAGGCCGGCAAGCTTCCCGAGCCCACCTACAGCCAGGAATACGCCCTTGAATACGGCAACGCCCGCATCGAAATCGAGCAGGGCTCCCTGCGCCCTGGCCAGCGGGTCCTGATTGTCGACGACCTGATCGCCACCGGCGGTTCCGCCCAAGCAGCGGCACGTCTGGTGGAGCAGGCCGGGGGCCAGGTGGCCGGTTTCAGCTTCGTCATGGAGCTCAACGGTCTGGACGGCCGCAAGGCCCTGGGTGCCTACCCGGTGACCTGCCTGATGAACATGCCCGCCTGAGCACGATTGGGGGACCTTCACCATGGATTTGTACGAATACCAGGCCAGGCAGCTGCTCGCTGAACATGGCATCTCCCAACCCAGGGCCGTCTATGCCTCAACCGCAGAAGAGGCCGGCCAGGCAGCCGACGTCATCGGCTATCCCTGCATGATCAAGGGCCAGGCCACCATCGGCCACCGAGGACAGGCCGGAGCCGTCAAACGAGCCGAGAATCACGAGCAGGCCGTGGCTCTTGCCCAGACCATCCTGCCCATGAACATCGACGGCCACCCGGTCAGCGGGATCCTGGTCACCGAGGCCCGCAACATCCTGCACGAGTACTACCTGTCCATCTCAGTAGACCGCGCCTCCCGGGACTACGATGTCCTGGCCACGGCCAGCGGCGGCACCGAGGTGGAGACCATCGCCCGCGAGCACCCCGAATCGGTCCGGCGCCTGCACATCGGCCCCTTGGAGGATTTCGACAGGCAGGCCGCCCGCACCATGGCCGAGCGCATCGGCTTCTACCACGCGGATCTGGAGCAGGCTGCGCAGATACTTCTGGGCATGTGGCACACCTTCCAGGACAGCGATGCGACCCTGGTCGAGATCAACCCCCTGGCCAAGGTGGGCGACCCGGACGACGAGGCCACCAAGCACCTGGATGCCCTCGATGCCAAGATCTCCCTGGACGGGAATGCGGCCTTCCGGCACGACGGCTGGAAACGGTTCACGGACCCGGCGCAGGTCGACCCCCTGGAAGCCAAGGCCAAGGCCGCAGGCCTGCACTACGTCCATCTTGACGGCCAGGTGGGCGTCATCGGCAACGGTGCAGGACTGGTCATGAGCTCCTTGGATGCGGTCGCCGGGTCGGGACGCCGACAGGGCGTTCCTGTTGGACCCGCCAACTTCCTTGACATCGGCGGCGGCGCCTCGCCCGAGGTCATGCGCACCAGCCTGGACGTGGTCCTCTCCGACCCCCAGGTACGTTCGGTCATGGTCAATGTCTATGGAGGCATCACCTCCTGCCAGCAGGTGGCCCAGGGCATCCTGGCCGCCGTGAACGCTGCGGGCGAGCAAGATCAGGACGACAAGCGACCCATCGTGGTCCGCTTCGACGGCAATGAGGCTGCCGAGGGACTGGACCTGCTGGCCAAGGCCCAACAGCCTCGGCTCAAGGTGGCCCGCACCATGGAGGAGGCGGCGGACCAGGCCGTGGCCCTGGCCGCTCAGGCAGGAAAGGAGACGGGACGATGACCCTCTTCGTTGAAGACGGCGCCCCCGTCATGGTTCAGGGCATGACAGGTCGCCAGGGCATGGTCCACACGGCCCACATGATGGCGGCAGGCACCAACATCCTGGCCGGGGTCAACGCCCGCAAGGCCGGAATGACGGTAGACTTCGACGGTCCGGACGGCCAGCCCCGTCATGTGCCCGTATACGCCGACTGCGCAGCAGCCCGTGAGGCGACCGGAGCCCGCACCTCCGTGGTCTTCGTGCCGCCCAGATTCGCCAAGGATGCCATGGTCGAGGCCATCGAGGCCGGCATCACCCTGATCGTGGTCATCACCGAGGGCATTCCCGTGGCCGATACCGCTTACTGCGTGGCCCTGGCCAGGGAACGCGGCTGCCGCATCGTCGGCCCCAACTGCCCGGGGCTGATGACCATGTCCGACCGGCCCAACGGCGTCGGCGCAGACCTGGGCATCATCCCGCAGGGGATCGCCGGTCGCGGCCCGCTTGGCCTGGTCTCCAAGTCCGGCACCCTGACCTACCAGCTCATGGGGGAGTTGTCCTCCATCGGCTTCACCGCCTGCCTGGGCATCGGCGGCGACCCCATTGTGGGCACCACCATGCTAGAGGCTCTGCAGGCCTTCAACCGCGATCCCGAAACCAAGGCCTGCGTCATGATCGGTGAGATCGGCGGCTCGGCTGAGCAGGAGGCCGCCCACTGGGCCTCCACCCACATGACCAAGCCCATCGTGGCCTATATCGCCGGCTTCACCGCCCCCGAAGGCAAGCAGATGGGCCACGCCGGAGCCATCATCTCGGGCGGCAAGGGCACGGCTGCAGACAAGAAGGAAGTGCTGGAGTCCGTCGGCATCAAGGTGGGCACCACACCCGGCGAGACCGCCCAGCTGACCCGCGACCTGCTGCGGGAGCATGCCATCATATGACCGACAGGGTGAAAGTATGGCTCCGGGGGGCCCTAGAGGCCTTCCTAGCCATACTTATCTTCACCGTCGCCCTCGGGGCCTGCATGGCCCTGCTCCTGCTCATCATCTCCATCGAGGAGGGCGGACCCTCCCTGTCCATGGCCACCGTGGCCCTGACAGAAACCATCACCCTGCTCACCCAAGGCTGCGGGTTCACAGCCGGAGCCCTGACCCTGACCATCATCCCCCTGCTGCTGACCGGTCTGCTGATCTGGATGATCCGCTCCCTGGTCAGCCGACTGGGCATGTCCGTCGGCGGCTGCATCGCCGGCCTGGTCGTCTGGGTGCTCTGCAGCCTCATCCTCATGCAGGGCAGCCAGACCATCCAGGTGGACACCACCCCGGTCATGCTTTTGCGGACCAGCCTGGTCTTCCTCTTGGGTTACGGCTGGGCCTGGGTCCGCTCTGAACCGTTCCGCCAGGCTTTCACCAAACGCATTCAAGAGGTTCTGCCGGTCCAGGTCCGCAGGACCATCCGGCTCGGGCTCACGGCCGGCTTGATCCTCCTGGCCGCCATGCTGGCCGCCGGCCTGATCGCCCTGATCATCTGGATTGTTCTCTATCACGGAGACGTGGGCCGCCTGTTCAAACTGACACGTATGGGCACCGCCTCGGCAGTAATGACCAGCCTGGCGTCCCTGGCCTGGCTGCCCAATCTGATTATCTGGGCTGCCTCCTGGCTCTTCGGTGACGGTTTCAGGATCGGCCAACTGGCCACCTTCACCCTCTGGTCCGGCCACGCCTCCAGTCTGCCCTCGCTGCCTCTCTTTGGGCTTTTCCCCGAGCCGGTCTCCCGGCAGGGGGTTCGTCTGCTCCTGCTCAACCTGCCCCTGCTGGCCGGAGTGGTTGTTGGCATTCTCTTGCTGACCGGGCCCTGGGGTGTCAGCATTCACGCTGCCGTGCGTCAAGCGGGGCTGAAGTCCCGCGATACGGCAGTCTGCTTCCTGATGGCAACCCTAGCCACGGCCCTGGCCTGGCTGGTCACCCTGCTCGGTCTTGCCCTGCTTTTCCAGCTCTCCAACGGGGCCCTGGGCCGCCAGCGACTGGCCGGAGTGGGCGTGCCCATAGCCTCCTCCCTGCGCATGATCGGGACCTCCCTGGGGGTCGGCCTGCTGGGAATATGGCTGCTGGCACTTGTCATCGCCGCCCTGATCATCATCAAGGACGTCCTGATTGACTATCTGCGCCAGGCAGACGCCAAAAAGACTTCCGCCCAGGCGGAAAACAAGGAAAAACACAACCAATCACGCGGTCAGGAGGGAAAGGAGCCCAAGGCAACCGACCGAGCAGACACACCACGACAGGTCTCGTCCACCCGCAGACCAGGCAAGTAGATCCGAAGGTGGCGGGGCGCCTCGGCATTCAAGCATAGGAGTAGGAGTTTCCATGGTCACCACGAATCGAACCATCAACCGAGCGCTGGTCTCGGTCTACCACAAGCAGGGCCTTGAGGCCCTGGCATCGGCCTTCCGCCAGGCAGGCACCGAGGTCGTCTCCACCGGCAGCACCGCAAAGAAGCTGCAGGATCTGGGCGTCCAGGTCACCCCGGTGGAAAAGGTCACCGGTTTTCCCGAGAGCCTTGACGGCCGGGTCAAAACCCTGGATCCGCACATCCACGCCGGGCTGCTGGCCGACATGACCAATCCCGACCATGTCCAGCAACTCAAGGACTTGGGCATTGCCCCCTTCGACCTGGTGGTGGTCAACCTCTACCCCTTCGAGCAGACCGTCCTCGAGGGCGCCGACGCAGACCAGTGCCTGGAACGCATCGACATTGGCGGACCTGCCATGATTCGCGCCGCTGCCAAGAACCATGCCAGCGTGGCTGTCATCACCGACCCGGACGACTATGCCCTGGCCGCCGAGCGCATCGCCTCCGGCACCGGGTTCAGCCTGGCCGAGCGCGGACGTCTGGCTGCCAAAGCCTTCGCCCTGACCGCCTCCTACGACGCGGCCATCGCCGAGTGGACTGCACGCACATGGGTCGACGACAAGCAGGACAAAACTGAAGATCAGCAACCGGCCCCGGCACTGACTCGCACCTGGCGTCTGGCCAGCCAGCTGCGTTACGGCGAGAACCCCCACCAGAAGGCCGCCCTCTACCTGGACCCGCTGGACCGGGACGGCTTCGCTGCGGCAGAGCACCTGGGCGGGGCCAAGGAAATGAGCTACAACAACTATGTGGACGCTGACGCCGCCTGGCGCTCGGTCTGGGACTTCCCCGACCTGCCCGCAGTGGCCGTGGTCAAGCACTCCAACCCCTGCGGTCTGGCCGTGGGGGAAGACATCGCCCAGGCCCACCGCCGAGCCCACGCCTGCGACCCCATGAGCGCCTATGGCGGGGTCATCGCCGCCAACCGCACGGTCACGCTGACCATGGCCCAGCAGATCAAGCCGGTCTTCACCGAGGTGATTGTGGCACCAGGCTATGAGCCCGAGGCCCTGGACCTGCTGCGGACCAAGAAGAACCTGCGCATCCTGTCTGTGCAACGCCGCCCGCGTCAGCGCCCGGTCATCCGTCAAATTGACGGGGGAGCCTTGGTGCAGACGCCCGACCTGATCGACGCCCCGGGAGACAATCCCTCCACCTGGCGTCTGGTCTCCGGCAACCCCGCCGACCAGGCGACCATGGATGATCTGACATTCGCCTGGCGGGCCATCCGCTCGGTCAAGTCCAACGCCGTGCTCCTGGCCAACCAGGGGGCCACCGTGGGCATCGGCATGGGCCAGGTCAACAGGGTGGACTCCAGCCATCTGGCAGTCGAGCGCGCCAACACCCTGGATGAGGGCCGTAACCGCGCCAGGGGATCGGTGGCCGCATCCGATGCCTTCTTCCCCTTCGCAGATGGTCTTGAGTATCTGATCCAGGCCGGCATCCGGGCCGTGGTGCAGCCGGGAGGGTCCATCCGTGATCCCGAGGTGATCAAGGCCGCCCAGGACGCCGATCTGACCATGTATCTGACCGGAACCCGCCACTTCTTCCACTGATCAAATCGGACCCCGCGGTCGAATGTCGCCCTTTGGCAAATTCGTTGACCGCGGGGTCCACTGCAGTGATATGCTGAATGAACTGACCAGCGATGATGCTGACTGGGACCCATAATCGAAGGAGATATTGTGACCTATCAGACAGTCAATCCTTTTAACAACCAACTGATCAAGACCTATCCAGATGCCACCGACGAGGATCTGGAGAATGCCCTGGCTCGCGGCCATGACCTCTACAAGACCTGGCGTAAGCAGGAGGGCCCTGGCGACCGTCCCGCTCAGCTGCACCAGGTGGCCAAGCTCTTCCGTCAGGATGAGGATGCTCTGGCAGCCAACCTGACCAGGGACATGGGCAAGCTGGTGGGCGAGGCCCGCGCTGAGGTGGAGCTGTGCGCAGACATCGCCGACTACTTCGCCGACCATGCCGAGGAGCTGCTGGCTCCCGTCCCCCTGGACAACCCCGCTGGCGATGCCTACTACGTCAAGCAGGCCACGGGCGTCCTGGTCATGGTGGAGCCTTGGAACTTCCCCTACTACCAGATCATGCGTGTATTCGCCCCCAACTTCATTCTGGGCAACCCCATGATCCTCAAGCACGCCTCCAACGTGCCCGGTTCGGCTGTGGCCTTCGAGGAGACCGTGACCAAGGCCGGAGCCCCCGAGGGCAGCCTGACCAACCTCTTCATCAACTATGACCAGGTGGATCGTGCCATCGCTGATCCACGCGTCTCTGGCGTGGCCCTGACCGGGTCGGAGCGCGGCGGCGCCTCCGTGGCCAAGTCGGCCGGAGCCCACCTGAAGAAGTCCTCCATGGAGCTGGGCGGCAACGACGTCTTCATCGTTCTGGACGATGCTGACTGGGATCTGCTCAAGAAGGTGGCCCCAGGCGCCAGGCTGACGAACGCCGGCCAGGTCTGCACCTCCTCCAAGCGTTTCATCGTCACGGAGAACCGCTACGACGACTTCGTCTCGCTCATCGTCGACGCCTTCTCACACGCGGTTCTGGGCGATCCCAGCAACCCCGAAACCACGCTGGCCCCCATGTGCATGGTCTCCGCCCGCGACAACCTGGCCAAGCAGGTCGAAAAGGCTGTGGCCGGTGGAGCCAAGGTCGCCTACGGCAACAAGCCCTACGATTCGCCGGGGGCCTTCTTCACCCCAACGGTTCTGACGGACATCGACCGTGACAACCCCGTCTACAACCAGGAGATGTTCGGCCCTGTGGCCTCCATTTACAAGGTAGCCAACGAGGATGAAGCCATCGAACTGGCCAACGACTCCAGCTACGGTCTGGGCGGCGTGGTCTTCTCCTCGGATACCGAGCATGCTGATGCCCTGGCCCGTCGCATCGAGACCGGCATGACCTTCATCAACGGCGGCTGGGTGACCATGCCCGAGCTGCCCTTCGGCGGCATCAAGAACTCCGGCTACGGCCGCGAGCTCTACAGCCTGGGCTTCGACACCTTCGCCAATGAGCATCTGATCTTCCAGCACAAGAACTGATCGGACTGCCCTGACTTCTTGTTGAACCAGCGACCGTGCCATCATCGTCCAAGAACGATGGCGGCACGGTCGCTTTGCGTCAGCAGCGCTGGTAGGCTCGAACCGACAGTGCAAGTGCAGAAGGCAGGAGAGCATGACAGACGCAGACAAGGCCGAAAATCCGGACCTCAAGCCTCCGCAGCCGCCCAAGACATCAGGTCGAGGCCATCCTTTCGTCTCGGAGGCTCATGAGGGCCGTCCAATCTGCGAGGACATCATCTTTCTGGTGGTGCTGGTCGCCGCGCTCGTGGCCTTCTGCGGATACACATGGGCCGCGACTGGACTGGTGTCCGTCGCGGCCCTGGTGTGCGGCGCTCTGCGTCTGATCCTCAAGGATCGCAGTCCCTGGAAGGTGCGGTCAGTGCCCTTCGACGCCTTCATCAGCATCGCCTTGGGCCTTGGCCTTCTGGTCACCTACACCAGCATTCAGCTGATGCTGTGACCCCTTTCAGGCTTTTCGATCCTCGCTGGTTGAGCCTTCAGCAGGCTTGTCTTCGGGTTGATCGTCGCTGTCTGCTGCTTCCGAAGCAGTATGAAGGGGCTCGACCTGCAGATCGGGAATGGTTCCGGCATCGGCATCGGCATCGGAGAGAGCCGATACATCGACAGCCTGAGCCGGAGTGTCTGCCGGGGTAACCGTGTCGGCAGCATCTGCAGCCTCAGCAGCGGTGTTTTGAACCGGAGCAGGGGAGGCCTGGGCACCAGCGGCTGCAAATGCGTCAGCCTGTGCCTCAGCCCCCGTCTGATCCGGGACACCGGTCGCGGCGAAGGCATCAGCTTCTGCTTGTGCCTGGACATCCGGCTGCGCATCAGTGGCGATGCCCATGGCGCGCATGGCCATGTTGTCGGTGATGATGCTGGTCATGATGATAACCAGGGCCACCAGAGAGGCAGCCAGCAGAGGGCAGATCCAGAAGAGCCAGAGCTGGGAGATCGGGCTGACAGCCATGTGCTTGGACTGGGCGAAGATGGCGATGCCCGTGGAGCGAGCCGGGTTCAGTCCCGAGCAGGTGATGGGGTAGGTGACCAGCACGCCGACGCCATAGGCCAGCCCGGTATAAAGTGCATGGTTGCGACGGGCGCGGCCGTCGGAGCGCAGGGTGGTGATAGCCGCAGCCACCACGATCATGCAGCCGATCAGTTCAACCACGATGGCCATGGGCGCCCCGAAGGCGATGTGCTGCTGACCCAAGGTGGCTGCAGCGGGTGATCCGCCGGCAAAACCGTTGACCGAGAACATGAGCCAGGTCCTGTCCGGCACGGACTTGCTGACCGGAACAAGGGCGACGGCGAGTGCACCGGCGCCAATAGCGCCGATGACCTGGGCGACGATATAGATCAGCCCGTCCACCATGCTGATCTGCGAGGTGAACATAGCGGCCACGGTCACGGCGGGGTTGAAGTGGCCGCCGGATACGCCGCCCAGCATGGCCGTCACGACCAGGTAGGTCAGGGCGGTTCCCAGGACCGGCAGCACCACGCTGGGCTGGCCCATGACCAGCTGGCCGAAGCTGTAGGACAGGTAGATGACCGCGCAGATCAGGAAGGTGCCCACCAGCTCTGCGGCCGCACGAATCCAACGAACATCACGGGGCCTGATCCGCCTGCGGACGGGCTTTGCGGCAACCTGCCCGTCGGCCTGTTCGAGGACCGGCTCAGCACTTGCTTCCATAGTCATGTTCCCCACCTTGCAATCCCTTCGACGACAATGAATAACAACAGTTTCCAGCTTAGGGCAAGCCAACAACACTTCCCTAGGCTCCGATATAGTATGATATGACCTTTCGGCGGCTGCGGTCGCCCAGAACGTCATCCGTTACATATTTATCAGGCCACGTTGGGAGAACGATGCCACATCCATACACACAGGCGATCAGAGCGCGCGAACAGGGGGAGGAAGGCATCCGCCTCCAGAAGGTGCTGGCCCAGGCCGGATTCGGCTCTCGTCGCAAATGCGAACAGATCATCACCCAGGGCAGGGTCGAGGTCGACGGCGAGCTGGTCACCACCTTGGGCAGCCGGGTGGATCCTTCCCGCCAGCAGATCCGCGTGGATGGATCCCGCATCCATCTGAACGACAAGCACATCACCCTGGCCCTGAACAAGCCCCGCAAGGTCCTTTCGACCATGGACGACCCCAAGGGTCGGTTCACTCTGCGCGACATCATTGGGGACCGCTACGAGCGGGTCTTCCACATGGGCAGGCTTGACTACGACTCCGAGGGCCTCATTCTCATGACCGACGACGGCGAGCTGGCCCAGCACGTCATGCACCCGCGCTACGAGGTGGAGAAGACCTATATCGCCACACTCAACGGCCATATTGGCGGCAACGTCTGCCGGCGGCTGGTCAGCCAAGGGGTGGAGCTGGACGACGGCCTCATCCGCCTGGACCATTGCGCCATCATCGACCACAACCGCGAGCACACCATCGTCAAGGTCGTTCTGCACTCGGGCAAGAACCGTATAGTCCGGCGCATCTTCGGCGCCATCGGCTACCCGGTGACCCGGCTGGTGCGCACCCAGATCGGCCCAATCCGGCTTGGCGAGATCCGTCCGGGCTCCTACCGGGTGCTCTCCGCCGCCGAGATCAAGGCCCTGGATAAGGAGGTCGGACTGTGATCACCGTCGCCATCGATGGCCCTGCGGGAGTGGGCAAGTCCTCCACCTCGCGGGCCCTGGCCAAGCATTTCGGCCTGGCCTACCTGGACACGGGCGCCATGTACCGGGCGGTCACCCTCTGGTGCATGGACCGAGGGCTGGACCTGGACGCGGACCAGCCCGACCAGGAGGCGATCACTGAGGCCGTGGCCGAATCCATCACCGGTGGCCACCTGGTCATGGGACTGGACCCCGAACATCCTACTGTCAGCCTTGACGACCGTGACGTGGATGAAGCGATACGCTCCACCAGGGTCTCCGAACATGTCTCCGTGGTCTCTTCGATTCCAGCCGTGCGCCATGTCCTCATCGCCGCCCAGCGGGCCATCATGGCTGACCAGGAGCGGGGCGTGGTGGCCGAAGGACGGGACATCACCACGGTGGTGGCTCCGGATGCTCAGGTCCGTGTGCTGCTGACAGCCCGTGAGGAGGTCCGCCAGGCCCGCCGCAGCGGCCAGGCCCAGTCCGGATCAGCCGGTGCCGAGGATCTGGCTGCCCGGGATGCCCGGGATTCCAAGGTCACCTCCTTCATGAGCGCCGCTGACGGGGTGACCACCGTGGACAACTCCGATCTGACCTTCGAGCAGACCCTGCAGGTCCTGATCGATCTGGTTTCCTCGGCCATGGAGGAGGAATCCTACGACGAGTATGCCCGCAACCTGGACGACTATGAGCTGGATGAAGAGGACCGCGCCCTGCTGGAGGGCGGCTCCCAGGACCAGGATGACCAGGACCATGGTCCCAAGGCCGTAGGCGTGCTGGCCGTGGTGGGAAGGCCCAACGTGGGCAAGTCCACTCTGGTCAACCGGATTCTCGGACGCCGTGCCGCCGTGGTCGAGGACACCCCTGGCGTGACCCGGGACCGGGTCAGCTATGAGGCCGAGTGGGCCGGCACCCAGTTCAAGCTGGTGGACACCGGCGGCTGGGAGAGCGACGTGGAGGGCATCGAATCCGCCATCGCCTCCCAGGCGCAGGTAGCCGTATCCCTGGCTGATGCCGTCATTCTAGTCGTGGATGGCCAGGTGGGACTGACCGCCAGCGACGAGCGGATCGTCACCATGTTGCGGGCCGCAGGCAAGCCGGTCGTCCTGGCGGTCAACAAGCTGGATGACCGGATGGCCGACTACACCGCATCCGAATTCTGGAAGCTGGGCCTGGGCGAACCCTATGCCATCTCCGCCATGCACGGCCGGGGGATAGGCGACCTGCTGGACGCCGCGCTGGAACAGCTCAGCAAGGCCGAGAAGACCTCGGGTTTCCTGACCCCGGAAGGCCTGCGCCGAGTGGCCCTGGTCGGCCGGCCCAACGTGGGCAAGTCCTCCCTGCTCAACCAGCTGGCCCACGAGGAGCGCGCCGTGGTCCACGATGTGGCCGGCACCACCCGCGACCCGGTCGACCAGGTGGTCCAGGTGGACGGCGAGGACTGGCTCTTCATCGACACCGCCGGCATCAAGCGCCGCCTGCACAAGATCTCGGGGGCCGAGTACTACTCCAGCCTGCGCACCCAGGCGGCCATCGAACGCTCGGAGCTGGCGCTCATCCTCTTCGATGCCTCCCAGCCCATCGCCGATCAGGACTTGAAGGTCATGAGCCAGGCCGTGGATGCTGGCCGGGCCATCGTCCTGGTCTTCAACAAGTGGGATCTGCTGGACGACTTCGGCCGTCAGCGTCTTGAGCGGCTCTGGCAGACCGAGTTCGACCGGGTCACCTGGGCCGAGCGGGTCAACCTGTCTGCCAAGACCGGCTGGCACACCAACCGGCTGGCCAAGGCCATGCGCACTGCTCTGGAATCGTGGGACAAGCGCATACCGACAGGCAAGCTCAACTCCTTCCTGGGCAAGGTTCAGGCCGCGCACCCGCATCCTCTGCGGGGCGGCAAGCAGCCAAGGATTCTCTTCGCCACCCAGGCCTCCACCAGGCCACCGCGTTTCGTGATCTTCGCCACCGGCTTCCTGGAGCACGGCTACCGCCGCTATCTGGAACGTTGCCTGCGCGAGGAATTCGGATTCGAGGGCACTCCCATCCAGATCTCGGTGCATATCCGCGAAAAGAAGAAGCGCAAATAAAAAAGGTCCCTGGCCCGGCTCTTAAGTTGGCCCAGGGACCTTGCCTTCTCGACTAGACGGCCTTGTCTGCAAATCCTTGTAGAAAGAACTGTGTTTCTGGACATTTGTTGTATTTAGGGGACCTCCAAATCCTTCCAAAAGATTCAGATAGTCCCCATTACGTATATGCAGATCTGTTATTTGCAGTCTCCTTCAAACCACTCATTGCATATAAGCACTAGCGGTGGTAGACAGGTCCTCCTTGCCCGGCATACTTTCTGCCAGCGTATGAACCATAGGCACATATGAGTACAAGGACGATTGCCAGAGCGGTTCCGCAGGTCCAGTAGAGTCTGACTCCGCTATAAGCCAGGGCAGACAGGATCATGACCACGCCCAGAATCATGAAGAGCACCCCGCCAAACTGCTGACAACGGCGCCAAGCCTCGCGGCTGGCGTAGGCACCTGGCACTCGAAAACCGCTGATGCCGTTGGGTCTGGTTTTAGGAGCAAGATTGCCGATGACTATGAGAGTCAGACCGGTCAAAAGCATGGCGACCTTATCAATGCCGAAATCCGTCGGCCACCACCCCCAATGCGGATCAGCAACAGCTAATTCGAACAGATCTAAAACCGCAAAAATAATCTGCATGCATAGACCACCCAGCAGAAAAACGGTCAAGGTATGCCCCGCTTCATCACCACGTTTAATCAAATATGCGCGCAGGACGAGCATGAGGATAGTCCAAATCAGCGCAATGACCAGACAGAAGCAGGGTATCCAAATCAGCTCCTGGGGAGAGCCCCAGCGATCCACCTGGTTCTGAGCGTTCCAATGAAGCGGGACGTTTTCATTCGGCAGGCGATTGACCACTATGCGGCTTACGCCCAGCATGATTATCCCCGGCAACCACTGAGCCGCGACAAGGGTCGGGACGAACCGACCCGCTTTGCTACCATCCGCCATGAGAGTCTCCTTAGGACTCGGAAACCGCCGTCGAACCAGTTTCCTTGCTCACAGTCCGCGGCTCGGGCAGACTTCTCTTGTCGCTGGCGCTGGTCCGCAGGCGGTAGAGCCACTGAATAGTGCTGTCCAACACGCTCAGATTGAGTTCGTAGATGACCCTGGTGCCCTGCTTGTGGCCGACAATCAGGTCTGCTTCTTTCAACTTCCGCAGATGATAGGACAGCTTGGACGGGGTCATTCCCAGCTTTTCGGCCAGGCGTCCAGCCTCCATGCCGCCCTGCTCCAAAAGATCCAGCACACGACGACGCAGGGGATCAGCCAGAGCCGCTGTTGTTTCTTGAATAGCCATAAGACTCCTTTTTCGATGATTTTCTCTAGTATTTGCATGCTAACATTGTTTCAACCAATATTGTATATCTTCTTCAACTTTTATGCGCTTTTCACTCACTGAGCGCAAAATAATTGACAATCGCTGAGATTAATAGCTTGCATGGCAATATTAAACTGTTGAACATACCTACTTTTCTGAAGCCAAGGCTGATCGGGGAGAACATTGGCTCAAATCCAGTTAGCCAGACCTGATCCGAGATCATGCTACTATGAATAACTTCGGCGAATAGGAGAATTGGCGGCATGGGCGGAAATGGAATAAAAGTCAACATTGGCAAGGCCGCTATCTTCGATCTCGACGGCACACTTTTGGATTCTATGGGAGTCTGGGAGGAAATCGACCAACGTTTCTTTGCTCGTCGCAACATCCCCATGCCGGACGATTACGCCTCTGCAGTGGCCTCCATGCAGACAGGTGCCATCGCCAGATACACCATCGACCGCTTCCACCTTGACGAGCGCCCAGAAGATCTTGTGGAGGAGTGGAACGAGGACGCACTCCTGCTCTACGCCACAGCTGTGCAGCCCAAGCCACATGCACTCGATTACCTGCAAGCGCTAAAAGCCAGCGGTGCCGCCCTGGCTGTGGCAACCAGCCTCCCTCCGCGCCTGCGACAGGCTGCTCTGAAGCACGCTGGGATGACCGATTGTTTCGACCAGGTCTGCAGCGTGGATGATGCCAAAAGCATTGGCAAGGAGGAGCCGGAAATCTACCTGTTGGCTTCACGGATGCTGGGCGTCGCGCCTGACCACTGCACAGTGTTCGAGGATCTTCTGGTCGCCGTCGATTCGGCCAAACGCGCTGGGATGAAGGTCTGGGCCATGTACGACCAGTCTTCGGCCAAGGATTGGGATGCCATCCGCTCTGAGGCTGATGGCGCTATCACTGACTTCGTCCAGGCGCCTGCCATTCTCTGACTCGCTCCGCACCGGCTTGAGCCAGCTGTTACCAT
Organism: Bifidobacterium sp. VU/mBH4 (B4); assembly: GCF_058199535.1. Classification (NCBI taxonomy): domain Bacteria; kingdom Bacillati; phylum Actinomycetota; class Actinomycetes; order Bifidobacteriales; family Bifidobacteriaceae; genus Bifidobacterium; species Bifidobacterium sp. VU/mBH4 (B4). The sequence goes on from NZ_JBVPQJ010000002.1 coordinate 267,130, forward strand.
GAAAAGCGTCAAATAGTTTGGTGGAGGCGTTATGGGCAATGCAGGCAGGATAAATGCCGGTTGCTCAAAGTGGCTGTATTCACGTTTGCTCGCTCGCCTGGGATTGCAGAATTGGTGGCCGGCAGAGACCGACTTCGAGATGATGATCGGAGCGGTGCTGGTCCAGCATACAGCCTGGGGAAACGCGGCCATGTCCATCGAGCAGCTGCGCAAAGCCGATCTGCTCAACCCCTGCAACATGGCCGATGTCGACCTGACAAGGCTGACAAACTTGATCAGATCAAGCGGCTTCATGAAGGCCAAGGCACGTACCTGCAAAGCCCTGGCTCAGTGGCTGCTGGCTCACGGCATCCGCACGGCCGATGTTGAGGACTGCGCGGATGAAGGTCTGCGTGACGACCTGCTCACCATTGCCGGGGTTGGACGCGAAACGGCGGATGTCATACGGCTTTATGCCTTCGGCCAGCCTTGCTTCATCTGGGACGCCTATGCACGCCGGATGCTGGACGGTCTGGGATGGGCCTCCCTGCGGTCATACCAGGAGGGCGAAGAGTACGAGGCGGATTTTATTCAGATTGATCAATGGCCGCTCAACGACCTGCGCGAATACCACGGGCTGATCGTCCAAGCAGGCAAAAACCATCGCAATCCCCAAGCCTATGCCGCCTTCCTTAAGGAGCTTGGCAGTCCTGAAAGCTCCTCCAAGTGAGTTGAATCGTTGCGGTTCGGTATGACGTGCATGCCAGGATGCATACGATTTGTCACAAGGTGTATGACAATACCTCAATACGCGACCTCATACATAGCAAGCCTTCTACGGCCTATAAAGCACCTATATATGACTGCAACTAATGACCCGTATTCCTGTGTGACAATTCTGTCCGCACCTCTATGAATCGCGCACAATAAGGTATTGACTTGACTTCAAGCGGATTGAACTCCGTAGACTATGTTTCATCCGCATACTTGGCAGGCAAATACGCCAGGTAGTGAAGAATGGGGAGCAAGAGCATGAAGGCAGCAAAGTTTGTGAAGCCAGGCCGCATCGAGCTGGAGGAAGCACCGATGCCGACCATCGAAAAGCCCGGAGATGCTGTGATTCGGGTCGTCCGGGCTTGCGTGTGCGGATCCGACCTGTGGTGGTACCGGGGGATTTCCTCAATGCCCTCAGGCAGCAATGTAGGGCACGAGGCCATCGGCCTGGTCGAAAAGGTGGGCTCGGATGTCACTCATGTCAAACCTGGTGACTTCGTCATAGCACCCTTCACCCATGGCTGCGGGCACTGCGCGGCCTGCAGGGCCGGCTTCGACGGTGACTGCCTTGATCCGGACAGGCGGGGGAGCGGCGGCTATCAGAGCGAGTATCTGCGATTCACCAACGCGGACTGGGCCTTGGTGAAGATTCCAGGCCAACCTGAGGAGTACAGCGACGACATGCTCGACTCCCTGCTGACCCTCTCCGATGTGATGGCCACCGGTTATCATGCAGCCGCAACAGCCCAGGTCAAAGAAGGCGACACGGTCGTGGTCATGGGCGATGGGGCGGTGGGTCTGTGCGGAGTCATAGCAGCCAAGCTGCGTGGGGCCGAACGCATCATCGCTATGAGCCGGCATGAGGACCGCCAGAAGCTGGCGGGTGAATTCGGGGCCACTGACATTGTGGCTGAACGCGGAGACCTTGCTGTAGAGCAAGTCATGGCCCTCACCGACGGAGCCGGAGCCGATGCCGTCCTGGAATGCGTGGGCACCGAACTGTCCACCGATACCGCCGTCAGGGTGGCCCGGCCCGGCGCAGTGGTCGGCAGGGTGGGTGTGCCGCAGCAGGCCACCATGGACACCTCTAAGCTCTTCTGGCGCAATGTCGGTCTGCGAGGAGGCACGGCCGCAGTCACCACATATGACAGGCATCTGCTGCTTGACCAAGTGCTCAAGGGCAGCATCCAGCCAGGCAAGGTCTTCACCAAGCGCTTTGCCTTGGATCACATCCAGGAGGCCTATGAGGCCATGGACCAGCGCACCGCCATCAAATCCCTGCTGCTTGTTGGCGAATGAGGCTGCAGCAGTAATCAGCTGATTCTCGGCGCTGCTGACATTACCGGTGGCGCCGCGTAAGCATGCCTGCCTGAACATACCTCTTATTCCGAAAATATCAGGGCCGAGTCAGGGATAATTCAGGGTAAATCAGGGTATTTCATCCCTTCTTTCGCTGATATCAATGGAAGTGACTGATGACGACAAGGATGACCGTCATACAGGGTCAAGCGACGAACGAGGGCACATGACATCTGCGAGGCGAATCAGCATTACTGAGCGTAGATGCCTCGGTCTGGAAGGTTGTCGATGATCATCCAAGGGAAAGATGCAACTATGAATAACCCCAACGTAAGCGTGAGCAGAGGCCCGACACCAACGATTGAAGCTACGGGGCTGTCCATGGTGGTCTCCCCGCGCCGCGGCGATTCACTAACCATTCTCAATGACATAGCATTCACTGCCTATCCGGGGGAGATGACCGGCATCATAGGGCCGTCAGGCAGCGGCAAATCGACGCTGCTGTACTGCCTGGCTGGGCTGGAGAAGGCCACTAGTGGCAATGTGCTTCTGCTGGGCAAGGACATAACCCGTCTGGGGCTGTCGGCCATGACCAAGTTCAGACGCCAACATCTAGGCTTCGTATTCCAGTCCTACAACCTGATCACCAGCATGACAGTCGAGCAGAATCTGGCTCTGCCATTCACCCTTCGCGGATCCCGCTTTCCCAGAAAGACGGCGGATTCCCTCTTGAAGTACTTTGGCCTGATCGATCAGAAAAAGAAAAGCGTCACCCTGCTGTCGGGCGGCGAGCAGCAACGTGTTGCCCTGGCCCGCGTCCTGTTATCCGACGTAGACGTGGTATTCGCGGACGAGCCGACTGGCGCCTTGGATCAGGAATCCGGAGAAAAGGTCATATCGGTGCTGAAGGAACTTGCCAACCACGAAAAGAAAACCATCGTTTTGGTGACGCATAACAATGAGGTGGCAGGCCAGTGCGATCGGCTGTTTGCCGTGCGCGATGGCCGTATCAGCCAGTCATTCTCTGCGAAAGCGCCCATGGCATGAGAGGCGCTCTGTCCGAACTCAAAGCAGCGCCCATGGTCTGGAGCGCCGTCTTGCTGGCCATGGTCGTATCCCAGACTGTCATCTGTTCCCTCATCGCGGTCGCCGCAATCATTGATCAGGACTATCAGGGCCCGGAGCAGGAACTTGGATCCTCATACACTGGTCCCGCCTTAGCATTCAGCGTGATCATCACCGTAGCTGTGCTGCTATGGGTCATGAACTCAGCACTGAATCAACGACGGCATCAACTGGCGCTCATGGTTTTACAAGGCGCTCTGCCTTGGCAACTGCTGGCCTGGAATCTGCTGATAGTCATGGGATTATTCATCCTGTCTATTGCAGCCACCTGCCTTTTGCTGCCAGTGATTACGCCCTTGATCTTCGCCATGGTGACAAATCCATTAGATTTGCATTTGACATATGCCAGCAGCCACCTGTTCAATTCGCTGGGCAAGGGCCTCGCTTTCAGCGCTGCGCCCATCTTCATAAGCACCCTGTTGACTATCCGTTCGCTCTCGAAAATACGACCAATGGAAGCACTCAGGCAATCCCAGAATCCGCCAAAGCGGATAGGCGTCTTCCGCTTCCTTCTGGGGACCATATGCTTGATTGGCGCGGGCTGTATGCTGCTGATTCCAGCTTTTACACTTGCAACTAACCCTCGTGCCAGTCAGATGAGCAGCGATGCCGTTCCAGATCAGATGACGGTATTTCTTGCCTTCGCCATGGGCGGCATGTTCCTCCTGATATTCTCGCTGGCGGCTTTCGCGCCATACCTCCTGCCCGGCTTCACCGCGATATGGACGCGTATTGTGGCGTTGCCATCCAGAACCTGGAGGCTGGCAGGCCAGCAGGCTGTCGGCAGCATACAGCGCCAGGGAGCGGCGATCATCCCGATGACTGCAGGTCTGTCATTGCTGATGACCGTCAGCGGAGGGTTGAGCACGATGATCACCACCATGCAAGTCGCTTTGCCCCCCACACCAGACAGCACTGTTCCGGCGACCGCAGACATGTTTGCGAGTCTCCTGGCGCTCACTGGACCGCCACTGATCATCGCGATAACAGGTGCAATTGCAGGCACCTTGATCACTTCCAAAGGCAGAGGACTTGATCTGGCGCTGACCTACGTATCAGGTGCCGGAATCGGCCAGCTGAGAGTATTGGGCGCACTTGACGGCATCATCACTATGATTACCAGCACACTGTTCTCCCTCGTCATCACCTTGCTCTGCACCTCATCCCTGACCTTCATGCTCTCACGCTTTATGGGCAAAGCACAGATGAGCGTGCAATGGGGCGCTTGGATCGTAGTGGTGCTCATCGCATCCCTGCTTGGTGCCGCAGCCACAGGAATCCAAGCCCTGACCACCAGATTCGAGAACTCAGTCAGTGTCATATCGCATGCCATCGGCGAGTAATAAAGTCCCGCTGCATACAGCCGGGTACATATTTGAGCCACAGCAAGCCTGCCGACCTCTGTCATTCCTTCATGGCTCTTGTTAAATAAATTAAGTCGGTATATGTAGCGCTCGGCTTGATGTATGTAATTGGTAGGTGCAACTGTAAGCACTTGAGTTCGCGACGATTTCCTACACACGAGCATTTGCAAGGCCCATATGGGGTACAGTCGATGACAAACCGAGACAGGTGACGATGGACCAGTCAAATCTTGTCGACCAGAGACAAACGGAGGACCGTCATGGCACGACCTACCACCAAGGAAGAACTCATCAAGGCGGCTGATGATGGCTTCGACAAACTCGTGGCGTTGCTTGAGCCGCTGACACCCGAAGAACGCAATGGCCGCTTTTCCTTCGACCTGAGCAAGGAGAAGGGGGCCCATTGGGCACGCGACAGGAACATCAAGGACGTGCTCGTCCATCTCTACGAGTGGCATCAGCTGCTGTTGAACTGGGTGGAAGACAACCAGGAGGGCAGGACCCACGACTTTCTTCCGGACGGCTACAACTGGCGCAATTACGGCGAGATGAATGTGAAGCTGCGAGACAAGCATGATGACACCACCTACGATCAGGCCTTGAACCTGTTTATCGAATCCCATAAGAAGGTCATGGCCCTGGCGCAATCGTTCACCAACGAACAGCTATTCACCAAGGGCGCCCTCCCATGGACCGGAAACTCTACCTTGGGCGCCGCCTTCATCTCTTCGACCTCCAGCCATTACGACTGGGCCCTGAAGAAGATACGGAAGTACTTGAAGGGGCGCAAATAACGGCAAAAACTGGAGTATTGTTAATGAATCTAATAATGAACAAAACCAACCCTTATTATGTTATGGAGCGAGACAACATAAATATGAAGAGAAAAGCATATTCTCTGCAGTTTTTAGGACAGATGCTATTTGAGAATGTGTATTTCCGCAGAATCTGCCTTTGTTCTTTTTGATGGCCAAACATACCAACCTGATAGTAGATAGATTTAAATCTAGCTATTCAACTTGCACAGAATTTCGAAAGTGTCAATGGAGTTTCCATACACCTGTTGCAGGCTTTTTGAGTTGTCATTTATAGATCTTATGGGTGACAACCGAGAACTCTATTTTCATTACCAGCATTAGCAGCAAATTTCAGCATGTCTGATGATCAACGTGTATAAGTCAATGACATGAATATGTCCTTTTGCTGAATTTAAAATATGAAGTAGTGAAACCAGTTCTACATCAAAACGGTTTACGACTCTCTCAAATTAGTTTACAGAAGCGCATAAATAAAAGGTTGGGATACGCTTATACCAAACTACGGAAGTTCCGTATTCTTTTGTGGCTAGTGGAGCAGGAACAAGATCAAACCACGATAAGCCAATAAGACGAACTCATAATTCTCTTAGATATTTGCGTAACTCCAAAATATAAAGAAGCACGTCGCAGTACAACGTGTTATATACAATTGTATTGATTGAACAGTCTGTCGATTAGGGGAGTTTGGTAATGACTATACATTTCGAAAGAGGCTCTGAGTGGCGCAAATGGGATCTCCATGTTCACCTTCCTGGAACAAAATTGAATAATGGATACGGTAGCATAGAAGAGAACAGCACTGTTTTAGATCGGTTCTGCACAATTCTTCATGATTCTGATGTACAGGCTTTTGGACTGACCGATTACTTCTCCTTAAACACTTTCTTCTTAGCAAGGAAGCACTATAGGTTTTTATTCCCTCAGGACGATAAACTATTTATTCCAAATCTTGAATTACGTTTGACAACGGCAGTTAATCGTTCTGGTGAAGTTATTAATATTCACTTATTGTTCAACCCCAACTTGGATCAAGCAGAAATTAATAATTTCATGCATGCATTACGTACTAGTGAAACTATCGGCCCGGACAGCAGATCTGTTTCTTGTGATGAATTAGATACAGAAGAGCAGTTCAAGAAAGCCACCGTCGACAAAAAAGCCATTGAAGCAGCAATAAAAGATACTTTTGGACCAAATGCACTCGTTCCAGAGCATCGTCAGCAATATTTGTTAGTTGTAGTCTCAGCCAAAGGCGATGGGATCCGGCCAGGTGGTGCCGGAATAGAGAGAAAGAAACTACTCACTGATGAGATAGATAAGTTTTCAGATGCAGTGTTTGCAAACGAAAGTTCACGCGACTATTTTCTAGATGTAACTCGTCTCGAAACAGATGAAAAGGTCAAGGCTAAGCCAGTATTCGACGGATCTGACGCACATAATTTTGATGACTTGAATAAACGCCTCGGGAAGAGCATTAACACTGGTGGAGATCATCGAAACGTGCTATGGATCAAGGCAGATCTTACATATAGCGGGTTATTGCAAACACTGGTTGAACCCGAAGATCGAGTAGCACTACAACCAAACGAACCTGATGAAAAACATACTTATCATATTATAGATACAATTACCTTTCCTAGTAATTCTAATTTTCCTGAAAAGATTGTACTAAACAAAAATTTAAACTCAATTATCGGCAGTCGATCATCAGGCAAGTCAGCATTACTCGCTCATATAGCTTATGCAGTCGATCCAGACTCTACAGTTGCAACTCAACTTAAGGTGTCAAATATACCTGATAAAAATCAAGTGGGACCGGCAGCAGGATATACATGGGATGATGTAAAACATGATTCATGCCATGTAGAATGGCTATCTGGTAGTGTAGGTGGTCGCGTGATTTACATTCCGCAGAACGGTCTATACTCTTTAAGTGAGAAACCTAAAGAAATTACTAGTAAGATACGTCCTGTTCTGTTCAACAAATATCCTGAAGTTAAAGCTGCATATGAATACTACGAAACACGAAATAAACAGACGGAAAATATAATCGAAACATCTATAAAATCCTGGTTTTCCAACTCTGAACTAATTAAGCAAGAGAAAAATAATTTACGCAACTGTGGTGATTCGAAAGCAATTTCAAAGGAAATAAGTGAGTTACATAACAAAATAAACTCTATACAAAGTAATGGTTTATCCAGTGATGACCTAAAAATGTTACAAAATATATTAAAGGAGATAGCAGATCTAAAGAGTACTTCAGAGGAGCTGGACAAAAACCGTAAAATACTGATGTCGGTTTTCCCTAAAGACATCAGCAACAATCAGAATGTAGTTCATATACAACCTGGCACTATAGCTGTTCATATCGAAATAGAGCCTGAGCTAACAGACCTTCCCGTTGACTTGGTGAACATAATTACTGACCTCCAAACAAGTACGGCAAAGAAACTTACATCTCAAATTGAGCAGATAATCAATCAGTATGCTTCCAAATTGGAAATTGCCATTCAGGATACAAAATCACAAATTAAATCAATCCAGAAAACAAATTCTAAGCTCATAAACAAAGATAAAGAGAACAAAGAAATATCGTGTATTTCGGAAAAAATAACGACTCTCGAAAAGAATATCAAAAATATTGAAGTCATAGAAGAAAAGATAAAATCGTATTATAATAAAAATGCTGAAAGCATTAAATCGTTAACCCGAGCTTTGGTTACGCGTAGAGAATTAATTTCATCCTTTGTAAGCCAATTTAATTCAGCTGGTAGAGAGTTTGAAGAATTAACTTTTACAGTTGAGAAGGGAATTGATCCCAGTAGCATTGAGCAAGCAAACCGTGAATTTAATAGACGTTCTAATAACGATTATATTCAGCACAGAGGAGATGATATCAATTATATCAAAGCACAAGACGAACCAGAGGCTTTCCTGAAATCACTGTTCAATAACTCACTCGAAGTAAATAAGGGATATGAAAAGGTCAATGCTGCAATAGACGTTTTTAAATTATCAGACGAGATTCGATTCGGGGCTATATTGGACAACGATCATATTGGTGGCTTCGAAAAATCATCAATGACGCCTGGAAAACAAGCGCTGTTTGCATTGACCTTAATTTTGAGCGATTCTGACGAACCATGGCCGTTACTCATTGATCAGCCAGAGGATGATCTTGATAGTAGATCTATCTACAACACAATCGTTCCTTATTTAGTTAAAAGCAAGAAGAAGCGCCAAATAATCATGGTAACGCATAACGCAAATTTGGTGATTGGTGCTGATTCTGAAGAGGTCATCGTAGCAAATCGTGATGGCGAAGACCGCAAAAATGCGAATCACAAACTGTTTTCATATTTGTCTGGTTCACTGGAATACTCAAAACCAAATGACGTAAACTGCCAAACAGTTCTGGAGAAATGTGGCATTAGAGAACACGCGTGTGAAATCCTTGATGGAGGCGCAGAAGCTTTTCAGAAAAGGGAAGAAAAATACAAGCTTATTTGATGCTTTTTTTGATTACATCATTACAAATACCGGCAAAAGAAGGTTTTTACATGTTGTCTTTAGTCGATGTTGGTCTAACTTTTATTATGTTGTCGTTTAGTCATGACACTTACTTGGCTGCATAAGGATTATGCAAGAAATAGCATAAACCATATTCATTTTAAGTCAGATCTTAATAAAGAAAAGCGCTGTAACACCATCTTGGTGTTACAGCGTTGGATAATTCTATGCTTTATTTGATTAGTTAAAGCAATAAAGATATGTAGTAGACTAACATTTTATGTAGTATTCACCGTCATCATACATTTCCTAGTAAAGTGGTAATCAATGCTTTTAACCGACAGATGACAAGTCTGCTTCTTGGGAGTTGAGCTCCCGCCGCTTACCGAGCCTTCTGCTGGGTCAGATCATACACAGTGACTCCATCAACCGTGGTTGCGGTGTAGTGCTTGGCTACCCACTGCGAGATTTTTGTGGCGGTGTCGGAACCTCCCATCTGATGGCCACCCATTTCACCAGCTATGTAGTAATGAATCTGCTTATCCTTCACGTACTGCTTGAACTGTTCCAAGCTGGGGTAGGGGTCGGAACCATTGAACCCGCCAATGGCCATAACCGGCTTTTCAGAGGCCAGCTGATAGCCCGCCGCCTGCTGGGATCCTGTCGTGGCAGCAGCCCAGCGATGGGAGTCGGATGACTTTTCCAGCATGCCGACGACCTTGGAACTGGACCGGCCTCCACCAAGTAGATTCCCTCCTTTCATCCTTCTGCCTCCTGGTCCACCCTGGAATCCAGATTTGCCCCTGCGCTGTGAGTGCATGTAGGGCGCACCCGAAGAGCTGGATTCTCCATGTGACCCCGTGGAATCCTGGCCCATGGGACCTGGCCCTTGAGAACCCATGCTGGGAGCCTGTAGACTATTCGAACTACCACCGGGTATCTGGCCCTGCTTGCTCGACTGCCCCTGCTGATCCATCGGGTCTTGACCCATTTGATATGAGCCCATGGGACCACCGTCACCACGTGGCATACCTTGCTGCATATTGCCAGGTGCCATGCCGCCCGCCTGACCACCACCATGCTGGCCGCCACCAGGAGCACCCCCGGGCATACCACCGGGGCCGCCATCCATGCTCCCTGAAGTCAGGTTAGGTCCGGCTAGGACGATTGATCCCATGTGTCCTTGGGATACGGTGTACAGCGTCCATGCAGCAGGTCCAGCCATAAGCCCTACGACTGAGAGAATTAGGGCTACAAGAGCGAGTCGTCGTATTCGCAAGAGTCCAGTCAGTGCAAAACCGAGGGCGCCCATGAGACCGATTATGAGTAAGGCCCACTTCAGCCAGGGGAGCCACTGGGAGCGACCTGCCAGGCTGAAATCCCAGAAGGCCGTGAAGGCGACAAGAATCGGCGTGACGATCCTGGCCCAGAGCTTGTCCCGGGCGATTCACAAACTGAATGCGCCGATGGCAACCATCGCAGCCAGGGCAGGTGCCAGAGCCACGGTGTAATACTGGTGGAAAATGCCGGCCATAAAGCTGAAAACGAGCCAGGTGACGGTCAGCCAACCTCCGAAAGCAATGACACTGGCCCTGCGCACGTCAGTGCGGAAGGCCCTGCCGATAACAAGCAAGCTGATGACAATGCCTGCAAAAGCCAGAGGAGCCAGCCATGAAATCTGCGTTCCAAACTCGCCGCTGAACAAACGATTGAGTCCAGTCTGGCCCCACTTGCCACCGCCACGACCGCCACCAGCCGGCATGCCGCCTCCCTTATGGTCGTGGCCAGGTATGACCGATCCTTCTTCACTGCCGGTCAAGCGTCCAAAACCGTTGTAGCCAAAGGTGAGCTCAAGGAAGGAGTTGCGCTGGGAGCCGCCTATATAAGGTCTGTCGCTGGCTGGCACGATCACTGTCAGTAGAACCCACCAGCCAGCAGCGACGATCATGGAAGCAATGGCAGCCAATGAATCCAGGATGCGACGAACCATGCCTGTAGGCGAGGCCAGAAGAAAAGCCAGGGCAAAACCAGGCAGTACGAGCAGCACCTGCAGTTGCTTGGTAAGGAAGCTGAATCCGATCAGAGCACCGGCCAGGACCATCCACCAGGTCCGCTTTCGATTGCCAGAAGGATGGTTGGCATACTCCATGGATCTGAGGAGCGCATGAGTAGCACCGGTCATCAATAACACCAGCAAGGCATCGGGGTTGTTGAAGCGAAACATGAGTGCGGCTACCGGAGTGAGCATGAAGATGAAGCCGGTGACAATGCCCGCCCAGTTGCCCCAGTACCTACGCACGGTGGCATAGAGCAGGTAGGTGGTCGCCACCCCCATCAGTGCTTCGGGCAGGAGGATGGCAAAGGAATTCAGACCAAAGATGCGCACGGAAAGCGCCATCAGCCAAAGGGCTACCGGCGGCTTGTCCACGGTGATGGCGTTCCCTGAGTCCAGGGACCCCCAGAGAAAGGCCTGCCAGCTAACCGAACCAGCCTGGGCCGCAGCTGAATAAAACTCGTTGGCATACCCGGAGGCCGTAAGGTTGATGAAGAATATTGCACAGGCCGCAAACAGCATGGTTCCCAGTACCACCCAGTCTCCACGGGTCCGTCGCGGCAGAATATACGCGCGGGAAGCGTGCTCATCAGCAACTGCATCTGCGTTTGTTGATCGTGGCGGATTGAAAGTCCGCGAATGCTGGGAGAAGCCATAGCTGCTGTGAGAAGCCAATGAAGCGTTCATGATAAGTGTAGTTTGCTCTTTCTGTACGAGATTTCGTTTGCTGTCAGCCGCTCAACAAACGGCAGTTTCTTTGCCTGGATTCTGCATATGTGAATGCGGGTTTTCCTCTTTGGCAGGCAAGAGGAACCCACGTAGCTCATACTGGCGGATCTGATCCCAGACGGCAGGGGAGTCCAGGTCAATACGGATCTCCTCGACGGTTCGGGCCTCCATACCCTCCCTGGCCCGGTGCATGCCTTCCAGATCCTTCTTCACCGTGTCGGGAATGTCGACCGTCGAGCTGGCATCCTCCACCCAGCGAACAGGAAGCTCCAGCATGGTCATCCCAGCCTGCTGGGCGCGCACAAGCAGCTCCGTATCGAAGAACCACTCGTCATCCTTCACCTGAGGCAGCAGGACATGTGCAGCCTGGGCAGTAATGGCCTTGAAACCGCACTGGGCATCATGAAAGGAGACCGCCAGATATGAGCGGAGCATGAGGTTGTAGGTGCGCGAAATGAATTCACGTTTGGGAGAGCGAGTGACCTGAGACTGCCGCATAAGACGCGAGCCAAAGGCGATGTCGGCCCCGCCCTGGAGCAGGGGAAGAATAAGGCTGCCCGTAGAGCCGATGTCAGTGGATAGGTCCACGTCCATATATGCGACGACTGCCACCCTGGAGCTGAGCCAGGCCTGTTTCAGGGCGTACCCGCGGCCCTTTCTCACGAGGTGCAAGACACGAACCTGGTTGGGGCACCAGTCGCACAAAGCCTTGGCTATCTGCCAACTGGCATCTGTGCTGGCATTGTCCGCAATCACGACGTTCCAGCTAAAGGGTGTCAGATCTCTGGCGTGACGATCCAGGAAGCTGCATAAGGTGGATACGGAGTCAGCCAGCTGAACTTCCTCGTTATATATAGGAATGACAATATCGGCGTCGACCGCGGCTGGGCTGCCGTAGTAGATAGGCGAATCAACCTCACCCTCTGGGATTTGCCCGCTGCCAGAAGAGCGCCTGCCAGGCACATTGGACTGCCTAGCAATGTCTCTTTCGAGAATATTCGTTGCGTTCATGCCTCATAGTAAACAGCAGCTTCTTGGGCTATTCCTCAAACTTATCTTTATAAACTGATTGGACTCTTTAAAAAGAATCATGAGGATTTCTCAATGTTTGCTGATACAGCCGTATCGAGATTAATGGTCAATATCCTTTACAGAGCGATCAAATTTGCATCGCATGCCCTCCCCATCATGCCCGAACCATAGATATTTACGTGATACAGAAAATTATCGGCATTTGGCAAACATATCTAGACTATAAATTGTCAGCTACGGTTATGGAAGCGCTCGTGCCTTTGTAGGGTATTCTTCAATCAACTGCTGCAATGCATTAAACAAGTTCCATATAGATGCAATTAATTTTGTATCTTAGTGTTTGTTTTCCTGCAGCCACCAGGAACAATTGGCCCAACGTACAGACAAGCTTTGCTGGATTTCAGAAGGATTGGTAAATCGAAAATTGCTTGACCATAAACCCAGTCTTTTTCACTCCATCGATGGCTAATACTGTGTCTAAAAGCAATGGCTCAAGGGCAGACCCATTATTCGACATGCACAAGCATGTCTTGCATGTTCTGAGTCTTCAACAAGTCTTGATGGGCCTGCGGAGTTATGGCGTTGATCATGAGACGACCGGAAATATCCGCCTTGATGTACTCGACGGCCGGCAAACTGGTTACGGGGTTGGTGGTAAGCACGGCTTCGTCAGGCGTACGGTCACCGAAAGAAGCAACCAAGGTGTGATCATCATCGGCCACCACTACAGCCACACGTCGGCCAGAGAATCGCAACCTGGCGGAGGCGCCGCATTCGTTCATGTCATAGGTGTGCGGGTGCGTCAAAGTACTGGTGCCGTAGATGGCGACATGCACGTCAAGATTTAGGACGGCAGCTTTGTCAAGCAGCGGCCCAAGATCGTCCATCTTTCCATCCCAAACCCCGGCGAATACACTGTGCTTCGCCTCGTTGATCAGCCAGATTGACGTCTGCACGATTGCATCGCGGCTGTGCAGGGACCAAACCAGACCCGGTTCTCTATTCTCCGGCAAATCCGCAAGCTCTTCTTGAGCGGTTAACAGGTCTGCTGCGAACTTGTCCTTGAGGACGGTGAGAACATCCTTAGGCGATACGGTCGTATATCGGGCTGGTTCAAAATGGTTAACCAGGACAGCGCCCTTTGCCTCAAGGCGAGCCAGCGTTCCTATATCTTTGATGGCGGCATTTCTGTCAGACGGCTTACCTCAGAGCCGTTCATCGGCGGTTGGTCAACCAAGGCAACGTAGGCCTTCGCTTCGTAGCGGCTGAAGCCTAGTCGGGTGAGAGCTGAAAAGAGATTTGTGGTATTGGGCACGTACTCAATCTCACCAGTCAATTAGCACTAGTACTACCTCAGTGGTTGCATTTTGTTAACTACCGAGGTGGCGTATATCGCTGAAAGAAGGGGTGCAGATGAGTGAACACATCAGTTTCATTACTCCTGGCAACGACAGCGCCGGTTACTAGCGGATAATGATTACCGTTACCGCGGCTTTCATCTTCAACGCATATGGGCAGCCTAAGCAACGGAGGCGGTGCTTGTATGACTAATCCGTCGTCGGAAGAAGAAAAGCAGCAAGATACATCAAACCACGGAAACCGTGCAATCATCACTGTGCTGGCAGCCACAGCACTTGCTTTGGCTTCTGGCACGTCGCTGGCGACACAATATGCGGTACAACTGGCACTCGGCAGCATCACCACTGACTTTGGAGTTTCAGCAGCTGTCACAGGGAAGATTGTCACTGCTGTAATGGCCGGGTATCTTATCGGACTGGTACTGCTGGTTCCGTTGGCTAATCGCTTTTCGCCAGGTCGGTTAGTTCCCGTTCAACTGGCAGGACTTCCCGTCGTGCTAGCTGCCGCAGCAAGCGCTCCCACTGCAGGAGTATCGGTAGGCGTATTCGGACTTGTCGGGGTCACTTCCAAAGTCGCTGCAGAAGCCGTCTCCGTCGTCGGGCGTTTACGCCGCTTGAGGTTCGTAGCAGTCGGGTAGGAATCGTTCTTGCAGGAAATTCGGCTGGCATTCTTCTCAGTTGTTTTGTCGGAGGAACCCTGACAAGCTTGCTTGGCTGGCGCGGCATACTCGCCTGCTTCGCAACCCTGCGCGTAGCGACAGGCATGCTCGACGCAATCATATTGCCTAGGCATCAGGAACAAACCGGCAACAAAGGTTCCTGCTTTGCCACTATGCGAGCGCTTCCTCGATTGCTCCGCATTTCTCCAGCACTTCGACTGGCGTCGGCAACCGGCATGCTCTATTTTTCTGCTTTCAGTCTTGTCTGGGTCGGCCTTTCGATAGCACTCTCCAAACCTCCGTACAGTCTGAATCCTACGCAGATTGGACTCTATAGCCTCGCCGGTGTCCTGGGACTGTTTGTGACCAGATGGGCTGGCAGCCTGACTGACCGTCACGGTCCGCATGTCGTTGTCATTGGCTGTCTAATCAGTGCGGCTATCCTGCTCATTGATATCGGTAACTCCGTTCTTTGCGTGACCGGGCTCGCCGACTTTGATGCCGGTTGCTTCAGTGCCCAAACAGCTAACCAGGTCGCCGTAGTATCCATCGATCCACCTCAGTCCGGCAATTACAGCAGCGTGTATCTCAGTCTCTATTACACGGCTGGGGCTATAGGCTCATCCTTAGTGACGCCAATCCTGACAATTTGGGGATGGGCCAGAGTGGCCCTCGTAGAGACTGTTTTGCCCGCTGCCGATACGCTCATCCAATTGCTGAGCCATAGGTCAAGAAGCTTGAGCAGATAGCGTTCGATCAGCTCAGCGCTATTCATTGTTGATTCTGCCCAATAGGGGATACAAGCTATTCCAAGAATTGGGCAGAAAGCTCCACCTCACAGTGGTGTAGTCGAACAATTCACTCGGGTTAAACGCTTTAGCGCGAGATTATTATAAACGAATTGGAAGCGGTCTGACAACACCATGTATATAGCCAGTACTTTCTGTACGGTTTTGCCACCTACGTCCGCAACAGTTTCAGTTGCAATGCAAACTTATGAAGCTAAGATTTGATATTAAGTCTGTAAATCAATGTAGAATACTGATTTTGGTACTAGCAGAATGACAGTGTAATCATGCAACTTGAAGTTGAACGTTGGACTTTGGCAGTAGGTCAAGGGCTATTCCATTATGAAGAAGTATGGTTGTTTGGCCAACAACGTCCATTAACTATAATATATGATGCGGGCACTTTGAGCGCAAGGGGGAAGAATTCCAGTGCTATAGCAAGTGTTAATTTTGTTCATGAACGATTAAAAGATAAGTCAGATTCTACATTGGACTATCTAATTTTGTCACATTTTCATGCAGATCACTTTAATCTGTTTGACCAGGTGACAAAAGAAATCACTGTTAGATACTTTATTGCTCCATTGCTTACTCCAGAAGATAATTTTTTCGAAATCGAAACTATTGCAGCGACAATAAATGACAAAGCAAGGTTAAAAGGTTCTTGGCCTTCTGCTGGACGTACAAAACGTTTGATCAGAGGTCTTGAAGACAAGGGAACAGAAGGTTTCATCGATGTCCTGTCTCTCAATAAACGTAATAACAGAGAACGGATGGACTTGCCCAAACCGCAAGTCATTTTATTGACAGATAAGCCAAATGAAGATAAATCTTCGAATCCAGAAATTATAGTCCACGAATTTCCCGATAACGCAAATTCTCCAGGCAACCCTCTAATCATAAACCATACGCAGCAAATTGATGTTAGTAGCGACGAAACACATAAAGCGTTTTGGAGACTCGCCTTTTACTATAACAAGCCAGACGATGGATTTCCGGCTCTCAATGCGAAAGCTCGTAAAACACTAATTGGATTATTTTTAAAGTCTGCGAAAACAAAACTAGATGATTATAGATCAGCGGAAAAGCAGCACAAGACGCGCCCAAAAGGAGATCCATACGTAGAAGCTCACACAGAAACCATCAATAAGATTATTACTGATAAATTATACAAGCCAGAAGAACTTCTAAAGAGAGGCGTAACCTTCGAAGATATTTACGGCTACAAAGATATGAACATGACTAGCATAGCTCTGTATTCAGGAGCAGCTAACCTCTCAGTCCAATTCGAATTAAGACGATTATACTCAGGGTCATCTGACGAAAGTACCTATGACCCGGAAAACCTAATTTGTTACAGTCATGATAATTCAGGTAGTAATAAAAAGAAAAATCCTATTGCCTGTATAGAAGATGATGAAGGTAAGGAAAGTAGAGAAGAACAATTACATCACTATTATAGTTCGGACTGGATACCAGTCTCTTCAATCTGTGAAAGAGACTGTTATTGGTCATGGATGGGGTTAGGTGATTTAAATTTCGATAAAGATCAATTAGTAAAAAAATTTATAAAACACTTCTGTAAACTAATAAAAAGAGTTGGTTGTTGCGCTGCCCCGCACCATGGGTCTAGAAATGGTTTTGCCACCAGAGAAATACCGGCTTTGATGCAAGGGGCTATTTGCCTTTTATCGTGTGATCCCTATCGCAAAAGATATCACCACCCGCATGCCGAGGCCATGAACTCTATTCGTTCAGGTGGAATGATACCAGTTCTGGTAACGAAAAGAATTTATACAACTTTTCATGAGATAATAAAATGGAAGTAGTATATATTAATCAGAATATTCTAAATAATTGGAGTGGTGTATCCAAGTGAGTTTGCCGCATGAAAAATTACTAATGCTTGCGCAGGAGTGAACATGGAACCGCCAAGACAAAAGACACCTATATGGAAATGCAATACTTTCAAGAACTCCGGCCAATATAACTCGTGGCGTATATTCACTCAATGGCTAATACGTGTGTGCTTCCTGATTTATGCTATTGGCATCAGTGTATGGTTTATGTAGATTTAATAGACCAAATTTTTTTGGAACCATTAGGCTGCTTTGCTTGAAGGATGATGCCGACGAAATTGCGAATGCCACTAGGCGATTGTTTAGTTGAAACGTGGGGACCATACTTCATAATGGTGAGAGATGTCCTGTAGCAAAGTAACAGTAAATTGATTCTGTATCTGCTCTAGGAGGATATGACATTTGGTTGAGGAGACAGATGCAGCCGTTGATCTGTACTTGCCGCATGCCAGTGATGGTTTTATGCAGACTGCTTTTGCTAGTCAGTTAAGCACTCTATAAAATAATCCCTATTAGTAGACGTAGGCCAATACAGCTGAAAACGGTGGTTATGAAAGCGGTTGCGATAATAACGAATACAATGAGCATACTAGGCTTAAGGAAAACCAGTAACCCGTGAGACGCAAATAGCCTACCGTCCCCAAACGATCCGCGAGGTTCTGAATGCTGATGCCTGTTAACACTTCGTTCAAAAGCAGCTGAGCCCGGTCTGCAGAATCGCGCTAAATATGGTTAGGGTGAAATAGCAGCTTGGTTGGAGTTTCACATTCCACGTGCTTTCCAAGTAAAAAACCGCTATAATATGTGATTCCACCTCGCAAGCAATGGAGGCAGTGGCCACTTCTAACAAAACTAACTATACATCGTGCGGGTGCCGAACAAAACTTCAAGACTCGATTGTTGCTCAGGGCTAAGACTGGGCGTAGACGAGACTAAACGAGATGGCGTCTTGAGCCAGAACCAGTGCGGTGGATCTGATTATGCCTATCTGCCGTGCTCCCGCAGTTGCATTAGTACACTCCTGGTGGTCCCGGTCAGTATGGGGGGACATCAGCTCTGACCGTCCACCAGTCCGAGCCGTTTTCGGATCCGTAAAGGCCTAGCGGCGAGAATCAAAATCCTGCCGGCTTGTTAGACCAAACCGCCACAGGCAACCCTGAAACAAGCATTCCGGAGGCAGCTCCATGCAAAAGAGAAGATTCTAGGTTAAAGTTGATTGAGGAAAGCTATTCTGAAAGACTGTCCCATCCAAGTGAAAGAGGATCTCGACTTGCTTCTGTGATGAGACATTGCCTAGGCGGTCGGCATAGACCGTCAAAATTGGTGAGCTCTGTTTCCAGTCCTCCGTCCTAATGAAGCGGCCAAAATATGAGCTACCCGGTTATTAACTGCGACAGTCCCAAGCAGGGGGATTCCTCAAACAAAAACTCCTGCCGGTCACATTCGCACCATCCGCCGCAATAATGCCCACATGATGCCAGTGGACCGCAGCTACAAGGTGACGTGCGGAGCAACCGACCTGCTAGGCACAGACGACGATTCCCCTTATGATGAACCAGACCGCATCAGTATCAAAGGAAACCCATGCCCAACCCTAGTATCATCACTATCACCGACCTCGGCTTCGCCTACCCGGACAGCCCATACGACATTTTTGAGCATTTGCCCGCTATCCTGGACCGGGGTTGGACCGCCCTGCTCGACGACAACGGCTGCGCTAAAACCACCCTGGCTCTGCTTCTGCGCGGATACCTATCGCCGACCAAGGGACGAATCAGCCCGAAACCCAGGGCTTGGTCTGCGAATACTGCCCCCAGGACATCGCCAAACAACCGTGTGACCTCGACGATTTCGCCAACGACGGGTCGAAACGGACCGTAGCCTATAAGGCGGACCCTGGGCATAGCAGATGATTGGGCCTTCAGATATTCGACCCTGTCCGGCGGCGAGGCAAAGCGCCTAAAGTAGCCTGTTCCCTCAGCCGGAAACTTGACCTGTTGATCCTGGATGAGCCGACCAACCATGTGGATGCAGCGACTAGGACCCGCATCGGCCAAGCTATGGACAGTTTCGCAGGCATCGATCTTTTAATCTCTCACGACCGGGCCCTGATTGACTCCAGCTGCCCTAGGTCGTTGGTTTTTCCGCACACGTCACACGCAGGCTGGCGATGTGCTGACGCTGACCAAGTTCAAGGGCAGGCTGGCGCGGACCGAGGAGCAGGAGAAGGGTGAAGTGAAGACCGTCACGCCCAGAAGACCCCGAAGGAATTGGATGGCAATCGCCGGGAATTGGACAGACTTATGCGGTTCAAGGTTGCCCGCTTCCAGAAACTCCAGCATGTAGATGCCCCGTGACGGCAGGGAGGCCGAATCGATCCACACGGCCGCGACGCACGGAACACTCACAAACTGGCCAGGCCCGGGGCCTCGGGAAAGGCAGTTGCCCGCGGCTATCGGCAGGCTGACGCGCGCATCACCACGACCAGCGGAAAGAACGCCGACCTACAGACTGCCGCAAAACGCGATGGCGGGAGCATGAGCCTGCAGACCGAAGCCGGCCACAAACGTGAACTGGTCCGGGTTGATGGCGGCGACCTACATGACTAGATGGAAGGGCATGACGTCGAAGACTTCTGCCTGTATCTGCGCGGGAATGCAGCTACAGACAGCGGGGTAGACAGCCAGCATGGGCCAGCCCTAGAGACCATCAGAATCAGGCCGAAAGACCACATCGGCATCAGTGGTCCGAATGGACGTGGTAAGTCCACCTTGCTCGAGCTGCTTGCCGCCCGTCTGCCCACGGATCTGCCCCGGCTGATCCTGCCTCAGATCATTGGCTCGGCACGAATACAAAGGGCCCTGGAAGACGCGGCTGCGCTGCCGGGGACTCAGAGAAAGAAACTGATGTCGGCTTACGCCCAGCTCAACGCTGACCTAGAAGATCTCCTGGCCGGTCACGAACTCTCTGCGGGCGAGGGCCGCAAACTATTGCTGTGCCTCGGATTCTTGAAGCATCCGCAGCTACTGATCCTGGACGAACCGACCAATCATCTAGACCTTCGCTCCCAGGCAGCTCTGGCCGAGGTGCTGGCGCCCTACCACAGAGCTCTAGTGGTCGTCTCCCACGATGAAGGCCTTCTGGAAGCTGTATGCTCAATCCGCTGGGAAGTCGAATGATTCCAGGACACCCATCAGCCTGATATTGGTATGCGAGTTAGGGGATACGAGTTAGTGAAATACCGGTTGTCATGTGCCTTTCATATAAAAATGCCGCCCCAATCCGCCGCAACGCAGTACAACTGAAAGAGCGAAAACGAGAAGCACCGGTGATATGTCAAATATGCGCCCTGTGCAGAATATACGGATAATAAATAATTCCAAGGCCTAAGACCTTGGAATCATTGCTATCTCGTCGGGCCGGCGGGATTTGAACCCGCGACCCCTTGACCCCCAGTCAAGTGCGCTACCAAACTGCGCTACGGCCCGACGGTGCATCAGCACCGAGTAGAGATAGTAGCACAGCGTCACCGGGCCGACAATGGCCCGGCGAGTCCCGGCAGACAAGTGCAGACAGACGGGGCCACATGATCAACTTGCTATCATGATTCTTGACGGTCGGCGCAACCCGCGTCGGCCGCAAGTCGTCCCAGCCCGGAAGGGGTTCCATGAGCACAGACGTTTTCGACCTTTCGGCCGCAAAGATGCGCGACAAGGGCATGAGCGAAGTCTCCATCAACCAGTTCAGTCACCTCTACGAAACCTGGAGGCGGGGAGAAGCCAAGGCCTGTGTGCGAGAGAAGGATGTCACGCCGCTCAAGGACGTGCCCCGCACCAAGGACATCCACGATTCCATGGATATGGACATGGCCCTAGACGCATTCTCCCGCACCGCCTTCATCAAGCTCAACGGTGGGCTGGGCACCTCCATGGGCCTGGAAAAGGCCAAGTCCCTGCTGCCCATCCGGCGCCACAAGGCCCGTCGGATGCGCTTTCTGGACATCATCATGGGCCAAGTGCTGACGGCCCGCAAACGCCTAGGGGTACCCCTGCCGCTGATCTTCATGAACTCCTTCCGCACCTCACGAGACACCATGCGCGTGGTCAAGCAGGACCGCCGCTTCGTCCAGAACGAGGTGCCCATGGAGATCATTCAGCACATCGAACCCAAAATCGATGCCGAAACCGGCCGTCCTGTCGACTTCCCGGCCAAACCCGACCTGGAATGGTGCCCTCCCGGCCACGGCGACATCTTCTCGACCATCTGGGAGACCGGCCTTTTGGACACACTCAAGGAGCAGGGGATCGACTACCTGTTCATCTCCAACTCCGACAACCTGGGCGCCAGGCCTTCAAGGACCCTGGCCGGTTATTTTGCACAGTCCGGAGCGCCTTTCATGATCGAGGTGGCTGAGCGGACCGAGGCTGACCGCAAAGGTGGCCATATCGTTATCGACAAGGCCAGCGGACGCCTCATTCTACGGGAGATGTCCCAGGTGGATCCGCACGACCGCAGCTCGGCCATGTCCATCCGCAAGCATCCCTACTTCAATACCAACAGCATCTGGGTCAGAGTCGATGCCCTGCGCGACAAGCTGGCCGAGTACGACGGGGTGCTGCCCCTGCCCATCATCGAGAACCGCAAGACCGTCGATCCCACCGACCCTTCCACCAGACCCGTGGTGCAACTGGAGACCGCCATGGGTTCCGCCGCCACGCTCTTTGAGGGAGCCATCTGCGTGCAGGTGGACCGCATGCGCTTCCTGCCCGTCAAGACCACCGACGACCTGTTCATCATGCGCTCCGACCGTTTCCACCTGACCGACTCCTACGAGATGGAGGATGGCAACTACGATTTCCCCAACGTCCAACTGGACGAACGCTACTACAAGTACATTGCCGACTTCGATGAGCGCTTCCCCTACGGGGTTCCCAGCCTGGCGGCTGCCAACTCGGTCACTATCGAGGGGGACTGGACCTTCGGCAGGGATGTGACCCTGTATGCAGACGCCCATCTGAGCGATCGGGAACGTTCCTCATACGTGCCCAACGGTCAGTATGTGGGACCACAGGGGATCGAACCCGATGAGTGGGTCTAAAGCAAGGAAAACAGGGTTCAGCCTGTCAAGAAAAGGGACCGTATTTGAGTGTTTGGCTCCCACGTTCCTGAAAATGAATCTATGATAGACAGATGTGCGTTAGGCGCACTAACAGTCAAAATTTTAACGATACGCGAGGACTGATGGCAGAAGGTACGAACGGAAGACGGCGTTTCTCTGACAAGTGGGGCAAACACGAACTTGATGTCCTGGCCGTCTTATCGTCCGCTTTTCCTCAATGGTTGACTTCTCGGCAGATAGCGCAGCGGGTCAAGGCCTATGCCGACTCTTACGGTGAGCTGGCCGATCAGGCTGCCAAGGCCGCCTTCGCCAAGCAGTTCCAGCGTGACCGGGCCAAGCTGGCAGCCATGGGAATCGCCATCGAATCCCGCCAGCCCGAGTACTCCTCCAAGTCCGAGGGGCAGGATTTCGCCTCCTACCGCCTGCAACTGGGGGACGAACCCCGCATCCGTATGCACTTCAACCAAGAGGACATGCCGGTGCTGGCCGCAGCCAACTATCTGGCCCGTTCCATCGCCATGTCCCAGGAGGCATGCGAAGAGCCGGTCCGCCCGGCCTCGCGCACCACTCCTCGGGTGCCGCAGGTGCCCATCCCTGGTCTGGGCCTGGATTCCATAGCTCCTGGACTGGGTACCCAGCGCATTCCCGACAATCTGGTCAAGGTCATCGACTCCCGCCGCTTCGCCGCCACCGTGGACGTGGACGGGGAGAACCTGAACGTGGCCTATGCCGACTCGGACGATCTGGCCATGTTCGTCCTGGAGCACCCCGATGCCTCCATTGTCAGCCCGCAGGAGGCCGCAGATGCTTTCCGGCGTCGTCTGGATGCAGCCACCCGCTTCAAGCTGGCCGACGAGTCACAGAGCCCTGGCGCAGCAACCGTCATTTCCCCTGAGATCGCCCGGACCAGCGTCGAGCACTTCGCCACCGACCTCAGCGATGACGACACCGACCTTCGGCACGCCCGCCGAGCCAGCGCATCCTCCTTCCAGACCGGATCCGAGGTGGACCGCCGCCTGCGGCTCATGCTTTTCCTGTCCGCACACCTGGGCGAGGAGTTCTCCCTGGCCGAGCTGGCCGAGCGCTTCATCGGCCACCCCAACAGCAAGGAAGAGCTGCGCAAGTACGTCAATACCATCCACAAGGACATCAACACCCTGACCACGGTCTCGGACGACGGGGAAATGGCCGGCAGCCAGTTCTTCGACATTGACTGGTCCCTGCTGGATGACAGCGGCATTGTCTCGGCCACTAATTCGCTGGGGCTGGAACGGCTGGCCGGCATTTCCCCCCAGTACCTGAGCATGCTGACCGCCTCGCTCAACTACCTGGCCCATTCGCCCCTGCTGCCCGAGCAGTCCCGTACCCAGGCCGAGTCGCTCTACCAGCGCCTGCGCACGCATGTGGGGCCGGGCGTGACCCCCTGGCTCTCCCTTACCGGGTATGAGACCGAGCCCAAGAGCTTCTCGGTGGTTCGCCGGGCCATCAAGACCGAATCCTTGCTGGACATGGAGTACACGGATGCTGCCGGCCGAACCCGCCGCAAAGTGGTGGCACCTGCCAAGATCTTCGTGGACGAGGGCGTCTATTATGTCGCCGCCTGGACCGATATCGGCGACGCAGCGGAAGGCACTGAGGCTGCGGACGCTCCCTCGGATTCCAGCCGCCACCTCAAGCAGGGCACCGGACGCAACAGGCAGTGGCAGGTTCTGCGAATCGCCAGAATCGAGCATGCGACCATCGTCAAGCCCAGCCATAAGGTGGAGTTCCCGGATGTGCCGGTCAGCGAGCTGCGCAAATGGTCCTTCGACAACGGCACGGCTGCCGTCTTCATCACTGACCGTCCCGACCTGCCCTACATCAAGTCCCTGCCGGGCGCCTCGGTGGAGCCCTGCGGATCAGGACAGAAGGTCCATCTGACCGTCTCCTCGGACTCCTGGTTCGTGGCCTTCTGCATCGCCCACGCCAAGCACATCACCGCAGTGGCGCCCAAGACCCTGCGCACTATGATCCTGGCCCGCGCCCAGCGCGAGATCACCATCAGCGACGCTCACGACAAGGAGCAGGACCGGCACTAGTCCCGGTCGGAGAGGAGTTCCATGCCTGGATGGATCTGGATCCTTCTGGTGATCTTCATGTTGGCCATGCTGATCGGCGGAGCCGTCTACGCCATCCGTCACGCCATGGCAGCCAGCCGCTCCATAGGACGGGTCTCAGAAGATCTGAACCGGCACATGCCCCAACCTCCGGCGCCGGGGCAGTCCCAGGCAACGGATAGAACGAAAGGTCCGTCCTTCGCCCTGCCCCTGTCGCAGTCAACCGAGCGATACAGCCAGGCCCATGCCCTGGTGCTGGAGCGCAAGGAGCAACGCAGGAGGAACCACGGTCGCATCTGGCGGCGGTGGAAGCAGTTCAATCAGTAATTCTTGGAGGAACATGTCAGGTCATCGTCACCACGGACAGGATTCATCAACATCCGAACCGGGGCCGGCGGAACGCTACGCCCGTTTCAGTCGTCACCGCAAATGCATGACCGGAGCTCCCGCACGCTTTCAGTCCAAGCTGCCCTTCCCCCTGGATGACTTCCAGCTGGAGGCCATCACCGCCCTGGAGGATGGCGACAACGTCCTGGTGGCTGCCCCTACCGGCGCTGGGAAGACCATCGTGGCTGACTTCGCAGTATTCCTGGCCCAGGAGCAGAACGTCAAGACCTTCTACACCACCCCCATCAAGGCGCTGAGCAACCAGAAATACCATGACCTGGTCGACCGCTACGGCGAGGATCGGGTGGGGCTGCTGACCGGCGACACCTCCATCAACTCGGAGGCGGACATCGTGGTCATGACCACCGAGGTCCTGCGCAACATGCTCTATGAGCAGTCCTCCACCCTGACTGCCCTGAAGTACGTGATCCTGGACGAGGTTCACTATCTGGCGGACCGCTTCCGTGGGCCCGTCTGGGAGGAAGTCATCATCCATCTGCCGGCCTCCACCCGCATTGTGGGGCTGTCGGCCACCGTGTCCAACGTGGAGGAATTCTCCGACTGGATCTCCTCGGTGCGCGGACGCACCCATCTGGTGGTCTCCGAGCGCAGGCCCGTACCGCTGGAGCAGCATGTCCTGGTCCAGGCCGACAGACACACCGAGCCCGAGATCCTGGACCTGTATCGGCACGACGGCTCAGGACGGCAGACCCCAAAGATCAACCCGCGTCTGGTCTCCCGGCTGGCCCAGCTGGACAAGGCCGGACAGGAGCGCATCCAGGCCCGCGATCAGGGGCACCGCCATCGCCATGGCCGTGGCGGCAGGCCGGAGCGACGGATGGGGGAGCGGTATCGTCCAAGCCGGGCCGACGTGGTCGATGAGCTGGACTTCATGGACATGCTGCCCGGCATCTACTTCATCTTCTCCCGCACCGGTTGCGACCAGGCCGTTCAGCAGTGCATCCGGGCGGGTCTGCAGCTGACCACCGATGAGGAGGCACGCCGCATACGGCACATCGTGGACTCCATGGCAGCCGGCCAGCTCAGCAAGGAGGATCTCAAAGCGCTGGGATTCGCCCAGTTCCGCTTCGCTCTGGAGCAGGGATTCGCCGCCCATCACGCAGGCGTGGTCACCCTCTTCCGGCAGATAGTCGAACATCTGTTCGAATTAGGCCTGCTCAAGGTGGTCTTCGCCACCGAAACCCTGGCTCTGGGCATCAACATGCCCGCTCGTTGCGTGGTGGTCGAAAAGCTGGAGAAATTCGACGGCACCGGCCATGTAGCCCTGACACCTGGCGAGTTCACCCAGCTGACCGGCCGGGCCGGCCGGCGCGGCATCGACGACATCGGCCATGTGGTGGTCGTCGATCACCGGGATTTCAGCCCCAAGACCATGGCTGCTTTGTCCAGCAGGAGGGTCTACCCGCTGCACTCCAGCTTCCGGCCCACCTTCAACATGGCCGTCAACCTGCTCAACTCCTCCAGCTATAGCCGGGCCCGGGACACCCTGGACCACTCCTTTGCCCAGTGGGAGGCCAACCGATCAGCTTCACAGCTGGAGGAACGCATCGAGACCCTGACCAGCGGTCTGGAGGACTACCGGAAGGCAGCCCAATGCAGCCGTGGCGATCTGATCGAGTTCATGCGCATCCGTACGGCCCTCTCTTCGGCCCAGAAGAATGATCGCCGCCGTCTGAAGCGTCAACGTTTCACCAGCGAGAAGGCCCGCGACCGGGCATTTCGAGACCTTGACCGACACATCGACCAGCTGCGCGAGCAGGAGCGCAACCATCCCTGCCGCCAATGCCCGGATCTGCCCAAGCACCTGCGCTGGGGGAATCGATGGATCCGCATGGACAAGGAGCTGCAGCGCACCCGGGAACAGTACGAGTCCAAAACAGGCTCAGTCTCACGCCAGTTCGACAGGATCTGCCGGATTCTGGCCGACCTGCGGTACACCCAGCCCGTGGATCCTGACGACTGCCGACTGACCCGGAAGGGGCAGCTGCTCCGGCGAGTTTACAGCGAACAGGATCTGAGCCTTGCCGAGATCCTGGATCGGGGCATCCTCAACGATCTGGAGCCAGCTGAACTTGCAGCGGCCGTCTCCGGCCTGGTCTACGAATCCCGTCGTGGGGTAGGGGAGCAGCCGGGGGAGAGGGCCGGGTATCGAGCTCCCAGGCTGGTTGAGGCCATGGAGGACATGAAGCGTCAGTGGTCCCAGGTGCAGGAACGCTGCGATCAGGCTGGATTGGAGCTGCCGCCTGAACTCGACTTTGGCTTGGGGCCAACCATCTATGACTGGGCCTGCGGCGACTCGCTGACCACCATCCTGCGTGACAGCGATCTGACGGCGGGGGACTTCGTCCGCAACGCCAAGCGCCTGTCCGATGTGCTCACCCAGATCGTCCAGGTGGAGCCCTACCTGGGCAGGGGAGGGCATCACCTGGCCAGGACTGCCAGCATCGCCGCCGACCAGGTCAATCGCGGCATTGTGGCCTATACAGGCGTGGAGTGAACACGGCCGCATATAGGGAATAAGTTTCAGGTCAACACTGTTCTGTAGCTTGGAGGCAGTGACAGACACGAGTATGGAGGAATCATGGCAGAGCGCAGTCTTCGCGGCATGAGCATTGGGGCGAAGTCCCTGGAATCCGATCAGAATGTGGATTTCGCTGCACGCAGCGAGGTCGCCTATGTTTGCCCCAAGGGCCATCGGACTATCCTGCCCTTGGCTGAAGGCGCTGACGTACCGCAGGAATGGGAGTGCCGCTGCGGGCAGATCGCTCACCTTGAGGGACATGACGAGCAGGAGTCCAGCAAGACCGGCAAACCGACCAGGACCCACTGGGACATGCTGCTGGAGCGTCGGTCGGAGGACGAGCTCAAGGCCGTGCTTGACAAGCGCCTGAAAATGCACCGCGAAGGATGGTTCCCTGACTATGAGTAAATCACCGCGCCGCCTGGTTCTGCTGGACCTAGACGGCACCCTGACAGCCTCGCATCCAGGCATTATTGCCTCCGTGGTGCAAACGTTCAAAGAGCTTGGTTATCCCGTGCCCGATGATGCAGAGCTGCGCCGATTCATCGGACCGGCGGTCAGCGAATCGTTGCGACGCAACAAGGTCAGAGCCGAAGACATCGATAAGGGCGTACAGATCTATCGCCACTATTACAGCGGGATAGCAGCATTCGAGGATCCGGAACATCCTGGCCAGCACATTCCTGGACGTCTGCTCGCCGAGGTTTTCGACGGCATTCCCGAACAGCTGAATCGAATGCGCAATCATGGTCTGACCTTGGCCGTAGCTACCTGCAAACCCGAGTATCAAGCTCTGCCGGTCTGTGACCATTTCGGTCTGACACCCTTGGTAGATGGCGTCTATGGAGCCAGCAAGGACTCCACAAGGATCACCAAGGCCCAGGTCATCACCTACGCTCTGGAGAATATTGGTTTCGATGCTACGCTCGGCGACCGTGCCCTGATGGTCGGCGACCGCTGGACTGATGCCGATGGCGCCCTGGAAACCGGTCTGGACTGCCTAGGATGCGGCTGGGGCTATGCCGAACCCGGAGAACTTGAGTCCCATGGCTGCTACCGAGTCATCGACCAGGTCGACCAGCTGTGCCAAGTGGCTGACGAGTACTTCGGCAACAATCAGACTCAGCACTGAGTCGCCAGAACTGTATCTCATTTTGCAATGGCCACCCGGGTGATCTCGGGTGGCCATTGCAACTTCACTAAGTTGGCATAACTGATTTGCCGTGAAATCGCTGGAAAACCGCGAAAATCGCAATAGTGACCTAGTAAGCCGATAATGTACGTTATGTCAGATTATCTATCGTTTTCTCCCCTGTTCAGCTTCCACAAGCCGCTGGTGCGATTTCGTCATCGCGGGGTTCAGGCAGCCCGTTGACGCTGCTCGTGCTGCTGCTCCAAGCGCTGACGCAGACGCATAGCCGTCAGCTCGTCAATAGGCCGCTCAGGAAGACCCGGGGTCAGCTGTCCAGTGGTCAGATCCACATGGTCACAGGTCTGCAGCTCCAGATCCATGCGATGCCAGATAGCACCCACGGAGATAGCAAAGACGGCACGCCCGGACTGCATCAGCGCAAAGACCTGATCCGGGCCTGAACATTCTGTGACCTGATCACCGTCGCAGACCACGGTCACATGCTCAAGCTGACCGACAGTTCGACGCTCAAGATAGTTCACGGTGTTCGTGGCATTGACCAAATTGACACCGGCATCCAAGAGGCGCTTAAGGACAGCCAGGATGACCACATCCTTGAAGGAGTAAAGCCTGCGGGAACCTGACCCGTGTGAGGCTTTGATCGACGGCTCGACGATTCGCTTACGGGCCCAATAATCCAGTTGCCGATAGGTAATGCCAGCCACCTTGGCCGCGACTGTGCCCCGATAGCCCCGGGTCGTGCCCTCGGCCTGCTCAGGCGAAAAAAGTTCCCCCTGCACCAGCATTGGCATCTCACCGGCCATGCATGCCCCCTGTCAGTTCTTGGCGATGACTGCCCGATTATCGAAGTAGACCAGCCTGAACTTGCCGATCATGATCTCGTCGCCGTTGTGCAGGTCGGCCTGGTCCACGCGTTCACGGTTGACGTAAGTGCCGTTGAGGCTGCCAGTATCCTCGACCCGAAAACCATGGTCGGTCCGTACGAATATGGCGTGCGCCCTGGAGACCGTCGAATCGTCCAACAGAATATCCGCCTTCGGATCGCGACCCACGCTGACCTGATCCTCGTCCAACAGATAACGCGATCCTGACACCGCTCCCCTGGTAGAGATCAGCAGCGCTGTGCCCTCAGGCAATCGTGCCATGGTCTCCAGATCGTCCTTGGTCAGTGGACGGTCACCATTGGAGGTGACTGGAATGTTCAGGGCCGGCATGCCGATGATGGTCGTCTCGCCCGCAGTGGGAATAGGATCTGTCATAATTGCCTATTCTACAGGCTTTGCATACTGGTAGTCCTGCACGCGTCGAACCTGGTCGATTCTGACACTATTGGACTGCTCCACGGATACGGTCGCATGGAACTGCACCTTGATTCGCGAACCCACTCCCCCGGCTATCTGAACGGCATTCTGCAGGCTGTCCGGATCCCCAATGGCCTTGACAATGTAGGGACTGCGCAGCTTGGCATGGTCACACTGCAGGCCGGTGCGGGTGTCTAACAGATAGGTACTGGTAACCACTCGGACATCGTTGAAGGATATGACCTCGGCGCCAGCGTTGCGCAGCTCTTCGATCAGATTGAACATGGTAGAGGCATCCACCCGGTCACTGTCTTCGGTGACTGTCACCACCACTCCCCTGCCCTGGGCAGGCAGCCGTCCGGCCAGGATGCCGCTGCTCTGCTCATTCTGCTGGGCTATGCGGGCGGCCTCCTTCTGCTTGTCGGCGGCTGACTTGATGGAGGTCAGCTGCTGGTTGAGCTGGCTCTTGCGCTCCTCCAGCTTGTCGACCTGGTTGCTGGTCTCGTCCAGCACCCGTACCAGCTCCTCCTCGGACAGGCTCTGGTAGGAGGACTGGTTGTTATGCACCTGGACCGCATATCCAAAGCCCAAGAGGGCACACATAAGGGCCACCAGGACGCTGGTAACCAGCCTGACCCGAGTGGCGTTGGAATTGAGGGTGCGCAGAGGCCGACGACGGACCACCGGAAAAGCACCGGTCTGCGTATCGTCGGCCGGGGCCCTGACCCGTCCGGGCCTCCTAGGCGGAATGCTCTTGGGCATGCCCTCGTCGCGCTTCTTCCTCAAGGTGTGTCTCATATGCTCACCCCTTGAAAATGAACCGTCGAATAGCGGAGACGTTGGAGAAGATCCGGATGCCCAGGACCACAATGACGGCCGTGGACAGCTGAGAGCCCACGCCAAGCTGGTTGCCCAGGAAGACCAGCAAAGTGGCCGTGATCACATTGGAGATGAAGGAGACCACGAAGACCCGGTCCGAGAAGCTGCGTTCGAAGTAGGAGCGGACTGCGCCCATCAGAGCATCCAGGGCGGCCACCACCATGATGGGCAAATAAGGCTGCAGGACAATGGGGATGTCGGGCTTGAGGAAGATGCCCGCCACCACGCCTAGGATCAGGCCGAGAATTGCCGACATGTCAATGACTCCTTCCGGCATAGGACAGATTGGGCAAACTCACTGCATTCAGATTCAGGCGCCGCTGTTTGACCACGTTGACAGTGATGTTCGCCTTCTTCAGGTCCTGCAGGCGGCCCTGCAGATCGCTGCGAACCATCAGATCAGCCAAGGCGCCTTGGTCGCCGATGGCTTCGATCTTGTAGGGTGACTCGATCGAGGTGGTCCCCACCAAAATAGTCTGACCGGCCGTACGCACTGATGTCTGTGTTCCTATTCTATTGCCGTTGATGGCCATGGCTTCGGCCCCCGCAGACCAAAGCTTGGTCAGGAACCACTGCAGGTCCTGGTCGGTGATCAGTTTGATCTGATCAGCATTGTCCCGGGAATCCTTGGAGGCAATGGGGTTGGCCAAGGTGATGACGACGCCCTGCCCCTGCACCTTGCTGGTGCCATTGGTCAGATCGTCAGCGGTCTGCGTGCTGTTCGGCCCCTGGCCACCCTCCTGAGCCGAGAGCGTGTCGATATTGCCGTTAAGGTCCGAAATCTGACTGTTGAGGTCATTGGCACGCTTGCTGACCGCCTCCACCTGGGAGATGAGCTTCTCGCGTACCTTCTGACGCGGGTCCCGGTGCAACACCTGAACGATACCCGTGCCTGCCAGGCCGACCAGCACGCAAATGATGAAGACCAGTATCCGATTGACCCAGACGCTCAGCGGCGATCTACGCTCGGCGGGCAGCAGACGGGCATCCTCGAACATGGGATCCATGGGGCGGTTGGTCAGGTCGTCAATCAGCCTCAACGACTCATCAGCCATGCGCCGACGCATGGATTCCTGAGCAGGCTCCGAGCTTTCCTGGTCCACGTAGTGGCGTTCCAGACCTGCGCTGGAATGCGAAAAAGCCGCCCGGCGGTGAATCAAGGCACGGTCAGGCGGCACAGGGAAGGATTCTGGGGTCATCTGCGGCTCAGTCATGATGGCTGTCCTGACGAAGCAGTCCGATGCCCTGACGTGCGTAGATCAGCCCTGCCAGCCAGTAAAGGCCAACCCCCCAGATGACGGCTGCAAGAGCCACCAGGTGGAAGAAACGGAAGAAGGTTGAAGTGCCCACATCCGCAAAAATCAGGGCCGGTATGGCCAGCATGAGCACGGCCGTTCCAGTCTTGCCAGCGAAATGCACCGGCAATGGGCCATAATCGTGCTGGGCCAGCGCCAAAACCAATAGACCCATGAGCACATCCCGGACACCGACCAGGGCCAGAAGCCACCATGGCAGTATGGAGGCAATGCTCAAGGCAAGGACGGAACAGAGAATGAGCAGCCGATCGGCGACCGGGTCCAGGATCTGTCCCAGCTTGCTGACCTGGTTGAACCTGCGGGCAATGATCCCGTCCACGCCGTCTGAAAGGGCCGAAATCAGCATGACCACCAAGGAAATGATCAGATGGCGGTTGGCCACCAGATAGGCGATAAGAGGTATGGATAGGATACGAAGCATGCTGATGACATTGGGTACGGTGAGAATTACCGACCGTGGCTCAGGGCTGTACCTGCTGCGTGAAATTCGATCAATCAGTGCCATCCGACTACATTCTAGAAGCTTGAAGGGCAGTTACAAGGATGGCACGCGCACCGATCTCATAGAGGCGGTCCATGAGGTTGTTCACCTGGTCCCTGGGGACCATGGCCCTGACTGCCGCCCACTGTTTGTCGTGCAGGGAGGAGACTGTCGGCGACTCATAGCCGGGGGTGATGCCCACCGCCATGGCTACGCGCTCCACCGGGATGTCATAATCCATCAGTACATAGCGGCGGGCTGTCAGCACACCCTCCAGCCTGCGGGACATGACCGCCAGCCGCTCATCATGCGGATCCAGGCGTGGCGACCTGATGAGAATCCCCTCGGACTTCACAATGGGATCGCCGAAAACCCGAAGCCCGGCGTTGCGCAAGGTGGTGCCGGTGGAGACCACATCGGCGATCAGGTCAGCTACTCCAAGCTGAACCGACGACTCCACTGCCCCGTCCAAGTGGATCAGTTCGGCCTTGAGCCCCTTGCTGGTCAGGTAGTCCTCAAGAAGCCGGTCGAAGGTGGTGCCGATCCGTTTGCCGTCCACGTCCTGCAAGGTGCTGATGGAGCTGGCCTCCGGAGCGGCGAACCTGAAGGTGGACGCGCCGAATCCCAGCTCAATGACCTCGACGGCCCTGGTTCCGGAGTTGAGCAGCAGGTCACGCCCGGTGATGCCCAGATCGATGGTTCCCAGGCCGACATAGACCGCTATGTCGTTGGGCCTTAAGTAAAAGAGCTGGATGTCGTTGTCGACGTCATCGACCACCAGTTGCCGGTCATTGGAACGCAGACGATAGCCGGACTCTGACAGCAGCCTCCATGCGGGCTGGGACAACATGCCCTTGTTGGGCACCGCGACCTTCAACACGGCAACCTCCTAATTGCGGAAGCGAATCTACAGCGGGATGGGATAGGGGTCACAGATACCTGTAGACATCCTCCAGGGTGATGCCCCGATCGATCATCATGACCTGGATGTGGTACAGCAGCTGGCTCATCTCCTCGGCCGTCCGCTCCTTGCCCTCATACTCAGCGGCTATCCAGGTCTCTCCGGCCTCTTCATTGATTTTCTTGCCGATGAAATGCGTGCCCTTGTCCAGCTCTTCAACAGTCAAGGACCCTTCTGGGCGCTCCTTGGCCTTGGTCGTGAGCTCCTCAAACAACCCATCGAAGGTCTTCATCTGGCTATCTCCATTCTTCCTGCAAAACCTGTCAGTCCTTGTAGCTTACCTGTGCGGCCTGCCTGATCTGGTCAATGGCCTTGGCCGGGTCGTCAGCGCCGTAGACCGCTGAGCCTGCCACCAGGACATCGGCTCCAGCCTCTGCCACGATGGGAGCCGTGGTGGGGCTTACCCCGCCATCCACCTGGATGTGGGTCTTCAGGCCGCGGGCGGTGATCTGGTCACGCAGACGGCGGGTCTTAGGCATCTGATTGTTCAGGAACTTCTGGCCGCCGAAACCTGGCTCCACGGTCATGACCAGAATCATGTCAAACTCATCGAGAATGTCGAATATCGGCTCCACCGGTTCGGCAGGGCGCACGGCCAGGCAGGCCTTGACCCCCATGTCGTGCAGCTGGCGGGCCAGACGGACCGGGGCATGAACGGCTCCGGTATGGAAGGTGACGGAGGCAACACCCAGCTTGGCAAATTCCGGGGCCCAGCGGTCGGGGTCCTCGATCATCAGATGCACGTCCACCGGCAGGTCGGTCACCTGGCAGATGCGCTCCACCACGGGCTCGCCAAGGGTCAGGTTGGGAACGAAATGGTGGTCCATCACATCCACGTGGACCATATCGGCATTGGCAATAGCCTTAAGATCCCGCTCCAAGTTGGCGAAATCGGCGGAAAGAATGCTGGGTGCTATCTGAATGCTCATGCAGATTATTCTATGTTGTACGGAAGACCGGCGGCACCGGTTTGCGGCTCAATTGCACACCTACCGACCCTGGAATGACTGTCCCCCTGTCCTACCTGCTCTGGGCCTTGGATTCCTGACGCACCTCGAGCTCGGTGATGGTCCGCAGCTTTTCGGACAGCAGGGAGGTCGGCTTGCCCTTGCGCGCTATGAGGACGAAGGCTGCGGCCGCCAGGAAGAAGACCGTCATGGACACCCAGACGTTGACCCTGACCCCCAGGAATTCATGGGCGAAGTCGATGCGCAGGGCTTCGATCCAGGTGCGCCCCAGGGTGTACCACATGACATAGAGGGCAAAGAGCGAGCCGGCCTTGAGCACGTTCACGGCCTTGTGGCCGATCCAGACCAGGAGGGCCGCGCCGATCAGGTTCCAGATCATCTCATACAGGAATGTGGGTTGGAAGAGGGTGCCGGTCGGACAGGTGGCCCCGTCATAGCACTGTTCGCTGCTGCCGATGGCAGAACCTGCCGCATCGATCTTCAGTCCCCAGGGCAGCGTGGTGGGGGCCCCGTAGAGCTCCTGGTTGAACCAGTTGCCCAGCCGACCGATGGCCTGGGCCACCAGAAGGGCAGGAGCCACGCTATCGGCCAGCAGGGCGGTCGGGTAGCTCTTGTGACGGCACCAGGCCCAGGCTGCCAGTGCTCCCAGGAGGACTGCACCCCAGATGCCCAGACCGCCACGCCATATGCGCAAAATGTCCGCTGGGTTGCCATCAGCTCCGAAATACCGCTCCGGGGTGGTGATGACGTGGTAAAGCCTGGCTCCGACGATGCCGGCCGGTACCGCGCAGATGGCGATGTCCAGAATCTGGTCGGTCCGGCCACCCTCCTTCTTCCAGCGCCTGGCCGTGATCCAGGCAGCCACGATGATGGCCAGGAGCATGGTCAGCGCATAGAACCTGATGGTGACCGGCCCCAGATGGAAGCTGGATATTCCCGGCGATGGAATGTAGGCAAGCGTCATAAAGCCCCAATCTAGCCCTTGGGCCTTACAGCCCATTCACTTCCTTGACTGGGAGATGCCCCAACGCAGGTCGGAGCAGACCTCAGCCAAGGAATCCAGTGCTTTTCTGCGGTCCTTCCTTGGCCTGCCCTCGTCATCCAGAAGACAGTGGACCAGGGCCGAGCCGACGATGACCCCGTCCGCGTAGGCGCCGACCTGTGAGGCCTGCTGGGCGGTCGACACCCCGATGCCCACGCACACATAAGGGGCGCCCGCATGCCTGACTCTCGCCACCAGGTTCTGGGCCGAGTTGGACATGCTGGTCCGTTCGCCAGTCACGCCCATCCGGGAGGTCGCGTAGACGAATCCTCTGGCGGCTCGGGAGGTGATCTGCAGACGGGCATCGGTGGAGTCGGGCGAGACCAGGTAGACCCGGTCAAGACCATACCGGTCCGACTGCTCTATCCATTCCCCGGATTCGTCGACGATCAGATCAGGGGTGACCAGCCCGGATCCGCCGGCCTCGGCCATGCGGGCGGCAAAGTCCGCCACTCCATGATGCATGATCAGATTCCAGTAGCTCATGACCAGAGCCCTGGCACCGTCCGCCTGGACCTGACGGACCGCGTCGAAGACACCGTCGATCTTGACGCCATTGTCGATGGCGCACTTGCTGGCTGCCTGGATGACCGGGCCATCCATGACCGGGTCGCTGTAGGGCAGTCCGATCTCGAGGATGTCCACCCCGCTTTTCACCATGACCCGCATGGCCTCCAGGGATGTAGGCACGTCGGGGAATCCGTAGGGGAAGTAGCCGATGAAAGCCGGCCTGCCCTGCTGGCGGAGGGCCTGCAAGGTGGACGCCACCGGGCTGGCCGCGCGGCTGAACCCCTTGGGCTGGGCGGGGGCTTTCTGCCATTGCCATTGCTGGTTGACCATCAACGGGCCTCCTCTTCTGCTTGATCGCTTCTGTTGTGCCCGGCCTGGGCTTCCAAAGCGCTGGCCTCCTGCTCGGACAGATAGCCGAACCATCTGCCCGCCGTGGCTACATCCTTGTCGCCCCTGCCCGAGATGTTGATCAGAATGACCGGATTCCTGATTCCCTTGCGCAAAAGGTCGGTGGCCGCCTTGCTGGCTCCGGCCAAGGCGTGCGAGGACTCCAGGGCCGGGATGATGCCCTCGGTCCGGCAGAGGTCGCTGAAAGCCTGCATGGCCTCCTTATCGGTTGCGTAGTCGTACTTGACCCGGCCCATGTCGTGCAGCCAGGCGTGCTCAGGCCCCACCGAGGCGTAATCCAGGCCGGCGGAGATGGAGTAGGTGTCCATGGTCTGGCCCTGGTCGTCCTCCAAAAGATAGGACTTGGTCCCTTGGAAGACGCCGATCTGACCGGTGCCTGGCGACAGGCGGATGGCGTGCTTGCCAGACTTGGGCCCGTCCCCGCCGGCCTCGTAAGCGTAAAGAGAGACCCGTGGATCGTCCAGGAAGGTGTTCATGATGCCGATGGCGTTGGAACCGCCGCCGACGCAGGCCACGACCCCGTCAGGATGGTCGATGCCGTATGCGGAAAGCTGCGCGGAAGCCTCTTCTCCGATGATCTTCTGGAAGTCCCTGACGATGGTTGGGAAGGGATGGGGGCCGGCGACCGTGCCCAGCAGGTAGTGGGTGGACTCCACGTTGGTCACCCAGTCGCGCAGGGCCTCATTGATGGCATCCTTGAGGATCCTGGTTCCGGTGGTCACCTCGACAACTTCGGCTCCCAGCATCCGCATCCTGGCCACGTTCAGGGCCTGTCTGCGGGCGTCGATCTGCCCCATGTAGATTCGGCACTTGAAGCCCAGGAGGGCACAGACCGTAGCCGTGGCCACGCCGTGCTGACCGGCGCCGGTCTCTGCGATGACGCGGGTCTTGCCCATACGCTTGACCAGGAGCCCCTGGCCCAGGGCGTTGTTGATCTTGTGGGCGCCCGTGTGGTTCAGATCCTCCCTCTTCAGGAAGACCCTGACCTGGCCGCCGACCCGATCGCCGATCAGCTTGGCGAACCGAGGCGCCGGCGTCAGGGCCGAGGGGCGCCCCACATAGACCCGGTTGAGTCTGTTCAGCTCCTCGCGGAAGGCCGGATCAGCCTTGGCCTCCTGGTAGACACGCTCCAGCTCATCGAGGGCGCCCACCAGGGCCTCAGGGACGAAACGTCCGCCATAAGGGCCGAAATAGGGGCCGTCATGGGTCGACAGGGGTCTGGCCTCGGCGGCCTTGAAGCGGTGACCGGCCTGAACCAGCAAGCGGACGGTACCCTCCTGGTCCTGCGAGGTGACCAGACCTTCTCCTATCAGGACCGCATCGGCCCCGGCCCGGGCGTACCGCTCCAGCTCGACCGTGCCAAAGACCCCGGACTCGGCCACCTTGACCACGTCCTTGGGCAGGTTGGAGGCCAGCCGTGCATACTGGTCAACGTCGACGCTCAGGTCCTTCAGATTCCGGGCGTTGATGCCGATCACCCGAGCGCCGGCCGCAATGGCCCGCTCGATCTCCTGACGATCGTGCGTCTCGACCAGGGCGGTCATGCCCAGGCTCCCGGCCAGGTCGAGCAGGTGCTTGAGGCGGGCGTCGTCCAAGGCCGCCACAATCAGCAAAATCATATCGGCCCCATTGGCTCTGGACTCCCAGACCTGGTAGTCGGAGACGATGAAATTCTTGTTGAGCACGGGAATGCCTACGGCCTGTCTGACCTGCCGCAGATCCTCCAAAGACCCCAGGAAGCGCCTGCCCTCGGTCAGGACCGATATGGCCGAGGCGCCCCCGTTGGCATACTGCCGGGCCAGGGCGGCGGGATTGTTGATGTCGGCAAGGTACCCCTTGGAAGGCGAGGCGCGCTTGATTTCCGCGATGATCGGAATGCCGACGCTCTCCCTGAGCAGTCGAGCGGCATCCAGAGGTTTGCGCTTCATGCTCCTGACCTGTTGCTTGAGGCTTTCCAAGGGAATCTGCTGTACCCGGCTCCTGGCATCTTCCACGGCGCCGGCTACCAGTTCATCCAAGACGGTCATAGAGCCCTTCCCTCCAGTTTCCTGTGTGTTCCCTGCCACAACCTTAGCGTCTTTCTGCACTGAATTACCCTTCCTGGTTCTGCATTTGCGCCTGCGTACGATTGCCCTGCACCGCTGGCAAGGGTCCTCCGGCTTCAAAACACGACCTGTGTCCAGTGTGGCAGGCCGCCCCCACCTGGTCGACTTCGATGAGCAAGGCGTCCCCGTCGCAGTCGATGCTGACCCCCTTGACGTATTGGACATGCCCGGAGGTGTCGCCCTTGCGCCAGTATTCCTGCCTGGAGCGGGACCAGAAAGTGACCCTTCCCGTGGTCAGGGTCCGTCTCAGGGCCTCCTCGTCCATGTAACCGACCATGAGCACCTGACGACTGTCATACTGTTGGACCACAGCGGCCACAAGTCCCTTGGCGTCCTTCTTCAGCCTGGCCGCTATGCTTGGATCCAAACGTGCTTCCCGGTCCTTCGAAGACTGTGACATTGATCCTCATTCTCCTGATTTGTCCGACATATCCTTGCCGGTTGATTGTTTATTGGTATGGGTGTGGTTTCCCGATGGCTGCCTGCATGGCCAGCCAATGCCATGCAGCTTGCGGTGTCGAATTATCTGCGGGATTGGTTCAGGCCTGCCATCGAACCGGATACCCGGCCGTATGGAGCGCCTGCTTGACATCCTTGATGGACACCTGGCCGAAATGGAAGACGGAGGCCGCCAGGACCGCATCGGCCCCAGCCTTGACAGCAGGAGGAAAATCGGCGGCCTTGCCTGCGCCGCCACTGGCGATGAGGGGAAGGGATACGGCCTTGCGCACGTCGGCGATCATCTCCAGATCGAATCCCTGACGGGTACCGTCCGCATCCATGGAGTTGAGAAGGATCTCGCCGGCTCCAAGCTTCTGGGCCTGCTTGACCCAGTCAATGGCATCGATGCCGGTGGACTGGTGGCCGCCCATGGTGGTCACCTCATATCCTGAGGTAATGCCCTGGGCATTCGATCGGCGGGCATCGACCGAAAGCACCAGAACCTGGCGACCGAACCGTTGGGCGATGTCGCCGATGACCTGCGGATTGGCAATGGCTGCCGTGTTGATGCCGACCTTGTCGGCCCCTGACCGCAGGAGAGTGTCGACATCCTGCGGGGTCCGCACGCCTCCGCCTACGGTCAGCGGAATGAAGATCTGGTCGGCAGTGCTCTTGACCAGGTCCACCATGGTGGCTCGCCCGCTGCCCGAAGCGGTCACATCCAGAAAGGTCAGTTCGTCAGCGCCCTGTTGGTAGTAAGCGGAAGCCAGTTCGACCGGGTCGCCCGCATCGCGCAGATTCTTGAAGTGGACGCCTTTGACCACACGGCCCTGGTCGACATCCAGGCAGGGAATGACACGAACCGCTACCGTCATGCGACCTGCCTTCCTGCCTGAACCGATTTGTTTGAATCAAGACCTTAGCTTCTCTGGCATCCGAAGACCATGGCATGTCCACACTATGGCATGGTGATTGCAGAACGCCGGATTAGGCCTGGAGCTTGACGGCCTTGGCTGCCAGCTGGCCGCAGGCGCCGTCGATGTCCGATCCGCGGGTGTCCCTCATGGTTGCAGTGATGCCGGCCTTGTGGAGAATGTCCAGGAAGCGCTGCTCATCCTCGGGCTTGGAGGCCGTCCAGCGAGACCCCTCAATCGGGTTCAGAGGGATGGGGTTGACGTGCGCCCAGTCGTCCCCGTAATGGTTGAGACGCTTGGCCAGCAGACGGGCATGCTCGGCCTGGTCGTTGATGCCGCGCATCAGGGCGTACTCGATGCTGACCCGCCTGCCGCTGGCCAGGTAGTAGTCGTGAGCCGCGTCCAGGACCTGGGTGGTGTTGAAGCGGCGGTTCATCGGGACCAGCTCGTCGCGCAGCTTGTCGCTGGGGGCATGGAGGGAGACGGCCAGACGGACCGGGATCCCCTCTTTGGTCAGCTTGCGGATGCCGGGGACCACGCCGACCGTGGAGACGGTGATGTTCCTGGCCGAGATGCCGAATCCCTTGGGCGGCAGGGCGCTGATCTGCCTGACTGCGGAAAGCACAGCCCGGTAGTTGCCCATGGGCTCGCCCATCCCCATGAAGACGATATTGCTCAGGCGCCCCGGGCCTCCGGCGACCTGTCCGGACCGCATCATCCGGGATGCGGCCCTTACCTGCTCCAGAATCTCCCCGGTCGACATGTTCCGGGTCAATCCCAGCTGACCGGTAGCGCAGAAGGGGCAGCCCATGCCGCAGCCGACCTGGCTGGAGATGCAGAGGGTGGCCCTGGAGGGGTAGCGCATGAGCACGGACTCGATCCTGGACCCGTCGAAGAGCTCCCAGAGGGTCTTGATGGTCGTCCCCTGGTCCGCCTTCTGAACTGTGACCGGTGTGATCAGTTCAGGAAAGAAGCGGCGCGCGGCTTCTTGACGGCTGGACGCGGGAAAATCCGTGAAGTCGTCCGGATTGGTGGACAGATGGTTGAAATAGTGGTTGGCCAGCTGCGAGACCCGGAATTTCGGCAGACCCAGTTGAGCGCAGACCTCCTGGCGCTCCTCTAGGTCCATGTCCGTAAAGTGACGAGGCGGCTTGCCTCGACGCGCATGGTCGGCCGCCAGCACGTCCCTGAAGGCGCCATCCTTGCCTCCGGGGGTGATGCCGGTTTCAGGGTCGGCACCGGTCATATCGACATCTGTCATACCTCTACCTCATCCAGTATCAGTTATCCGACCATCAATCCCGGTCACAGGCCGGT
The DNA here is from genome assembly GCF_058199535.1 of Bifidobacterium sp. VU/mBH4 (B4). Lineage (NCBI taxonomy): Bacteria > Bacillati > Actinomycetota > Actinomycetes > Bifidobacteriales > Bifidobacteriaceae > Bifidobacterium > Bifidobacterium sp. VU/mBH4 (B4). Next base: position 308,420 of record NZ_JBVPQJ010000002.1, read on the forward strand.
GATCAAAAGGACCAGTGTGATGAACGGTGCGGACATGAGAATGGAATCCACCCTGTCCAGCACCCCGCCGTGGCCCTTGAGCAGGTGACCCATGTCCTTGATCCCCAGATCGCGTTTGATCAAGGATGCGCTCAGATCTCCGAGGGTGCCTGTGGCTCCGACCATGATGCCCATGAGCAGGGCGACCCACCAGATCCGTCCCCAATCCGCCATGGGATAGGTGGCCGCGAAGATGACCAAAGCGCCAACCAGGCAGCAGAGCATGGAGCCTGCCAACCCTTCCAACGACTTGCCGGGAGAGATGCGGGGCGCGATCTTGTGCTTGCCGAAGAGGGAGCCGAAGAGAAGGCCGCCGATGTCACTTAAGGCAGGCAGGAAAATCACCATGAAGGCATGTGCTGCAGGATGCCCGCCGAAGGTGGTGGGCAGGGTTATCAGACAGGCCAGGAGGGTGATGTAGACAACAGTCAGCAGGGTGACGCCCACATTGGCCAGGCTGCTTGATCGGCTCTCCCCTTCTGCAGTGCCGTAGGAGGCATCGGCCATGGTCTGTGCGTCCTTGCCCGACAGCTTGGCGTTCACCGCCTTGACCAGCCGACCGCCCAGGCGATGGTTGCGTGTGGCCGCAAGAGCCCCGACCAGGGCAGTGACCAGAACACCGGCGGTCATGACCGCCACGTGATCCGGTGCGTAGAAGGAGGCCAGCATGGTGGCCGCCGAGCAGATCCAGAGCTCGACCACCGGTATATGCAGGCCCGCTGTGGCAAAGTCCACCCTGAGCTCCCAGAGCCCCAGGGTCATGAAGATCACGATCAGATAGATGAATGCGTCGATGCGCACCAGGATGCAGGCCAGGATGATGACCACCAGAAGCGCGCCAGTGGCCACCGCCTGCGGCATGTTGCGCCCGGTTCGCTTGTTCAGGGTTGCGACGGCATCCTGACCCGCCTTCTCGGCAGAGCTTTCCTTAGTACTCATGAAGTGTGGATCCTCCCCAGGCGGATCAGACCTCGAGGATCTCCTTCTCCTTGGCATCCAGGAGCTGGTCGATCATGTCGTTCTTCTGCTTGGTGACGGTCTCCAGCTCCTTCTGCAGCCGGTTGCCCTCATCCTCGCCCAGGTCGCCATCCTTGACCTTGGACTCCAGCTCCTCCTTGACCTTGCGGCGAATGTTGCGGACGGCCACCTTGCCCTCCTCGGCCTTGGTCTTGGCCAGCTTGACGTAGTCCCGTCGGCGCTCCTCGGTCAGCTCGGGCATGGTCACCCTGATGACGTTGCCGTCACGGCTGGGGTTGACGCCCAGGTCGGAATCGCGGATGGCCTTCTCGACTGCGCCCGCCTGGGAGGGGTCAAAGGGTGTGACGGCCAGGGTGCGGGGCTCTGGGACGCCGATGGATGCCAAGGACTTGATGGGTGTGGGTGTGCCGTAATACTCCACCATGATGTCGTTGAGGAAGGAGGGGTTGGCACGCCCGGTCCTGATTCCCGAGAAGTTCTCCTTGGTCGCCTCGATGCTCTTGTCCATCTGCCTTCCGGCCTGGTCCACCACTGTGGTCATGATCTGCTCCTTGCTGTATGGACCATCCGCCTGTGCGCGCGAGGTCCGTCATTCTTATACTCTACGGCCATGGGGCCACGGGGGCCAAGCGGCGCGGGGTGTGCCCGCAATCGGTCACAGGGTACGATCAGGACCGCCGTGGACCAGGGTGCCCAGGCGCTGGCCCTTGAGCGCTTCGGTCACGTTGCCTTCGCCCTCCAGTCCGAAGACGCGAATGGGCATGTCGTTGTCCCGGGCCATGGACAGGGCTGCCGCATCCATAACAGCCAGATTGTCCACCAGAGCACGCTGGTAGCTCAGGTTGGTGAACATGCGCGCGGAAGCCTGCTTGTGCGGATCAGCCGTGTACACGCCGTCCACGCCGTTCTTGCCCATGAGGACCTCGACGCAATGAATCTCCAGGGCCCGCTGGATGGAGACCGTGTCGGTGGAGAAGTACGGCATGCCGGATCCGGCGCCGAAGATGACCACACGTCCCTTTTCCAGGTGACGGATGGCCTTAAGCGGGATGTAGGGCTCGGCAACCTGGCCCATGGTGATGGCTGTCTGCACCCTGGTGGCCTGCCCATCCTGCTCCAGGAAGTCTTGCAGGGCCAGGCAGTTCATGACCGTGCCCAGCATGCCCATGTAGTCGCCGCGCGAGCGTTCGATTCCGGCCTGGCTGAGCTCGGCTCCGCGGAAGAAGTTGCCGCCGCCTACCACGATGGCCACCTGCACGCCGCTCTGCACCGCCTGAACGATCTCCTTGGCCACCCGCTTGACCACCTGCACATCGATGCCGACTTCGCCTCCCCCGAAGGCCTCTCCGGAGAGCTTGAGCAGCACACGACGAGGCGATGCTGGGTTTTGCGCTGAATCGGATCCGGTCATAAAAGCCCTTTCTCCAAACATGATGACAGGCGGAATACGCCGCTAATAGGGTACCGGGGCTGGGCGACAACCCCTCCTCGAGCAGGCTGAGGTGATAGGCCCAGGACGAAAGAAGGGGAGCGGCCACGAAAGCCACTCCCCTACTGTCAATTGCCATCAATGCGGGTCGCCTGCCTATCCCTCAGGCAGGATCAGGCCAGGCAACTCAAGTACATTGCTGGGCTACTCCTCCTCGTCGCCCTTGCCGACCTCGAGACGGGCGAAGGCCAGAGCCTTGCCGCCAGCCTGCTTGAAGAGGTCGCCAATGGTCTTGGAGGTGTCCTTGACGTACTGCTGCTCCAGCAGGACGGTCTCCTTGAAGAAGGCGTTCAGCCGCCCCTCGACGATCTTGGGGATGATCTTCTCGGGCTTGCCTTCGGCCTGGGACTTCTCGGTGGCCACGCGGCGCTCGGACTCCACCACGTCGGTGGGCACATCCTCGCGGCTGAGCCACTTGGGGCTCATGGCGGAAATCTGCAGGGCCACCTCATGGGCGACCTGGGCGCCGGCCTCATCAGTGGCGATCATGGCCACGATGGAGGGGGGCATCTCCACGGACTTACGGTGGGCGTAGATCTCCACACGGGGACCTTCGACCCGGGCCACCTGGCCGACCTTGACGTGCTCATGGAAGAGCGCGCCGGCCTCTTCAACGGTCTCCTTGACGGTGCCGGACTTGGATGGAGCGGCATCGACCTGCTCGGCGTTGGAGGCATCAGCCTTGGCCACGTCGTCGATGACCTCCTGGCCGAACTCGACGAACTGAGGGGTCTTGGCCACGAAGTCGGTCTCGGAGTTGAGCTCGACGGCATAGCCGATCTGGCCCTGTCCGCCCTCGACGACGGTGGAGGCGATCAGGCCCTCCTGGGCCTTGCGTCCTTCACGTGCTCCTGCGGCCTGGATGCCGGTGGCGCGGATGATCTCCTTGGCGCGGGCCATGTCGCCCTCGGCCTCGGTCAGGGCCTTCTTGACGTCCATCATGCCGGCGCCGGTCTGGTCACGCAGCTCCTTGATCAGTGCAGCGGTGATTTTTGCCATAAAACTCTCCTATCTAGATGCCAGGTTCAGGCGGCCTGATCGGCAGCGGGGGTCTCCTGCTGCTCTTGCGCAGGCTGCTCGGCCTGGGGGGCCTGGGCTGCTTCCTGGGCCTGCTCCTGCGGCTGTCCGTCCTTGTTCTCCAGCAGGTTCTTCTCCCACTCGGCCATGGGCTGGTCGGAGGCCTCCTCGGTCTTGGCGGCCTTGCCGGAACGCTCCAGCAGACCGTCGGCCACGGCATCGGCCATGAGCCGAGTCAGCAGCTCGACGCCACGGATGGCATCATCGTTGGCGGGAATTGGGTAGGTGACAAGTTCGGGATCCGTGTTGGTGTCCACCAGGGCCACGACCGGGATACCCAGCTTGTTGGCCTCGGAGACCGCCAGGGCCTCCTTGTTGATGTCGACTACGAACAGGGCCGAGGGGGTGCGGTTCATGTTGCGGATGCCGCCCAGCTGGCGCTCCAGCTTGTCCTTCTCGCGCCGCAGGAGCAGCAGCTCCTTCTTGGTCAGCCCCGAGCCGTGCACGTCGTCGAAGTCCATCTCCTCCAGCTCCTTCAAGCGGCCGACCCGCTTGGTCACGGTCTGGAAGTTGGTCAGCATGCCGCCCAGCCAGCGCTCGGAGACGTAGGGCATGTTCACCCGGGTGGCCTGGGCCTTGATGGCCTCCTGGGCCTGCTTCTTGGTCCCCACGAAGAGCACGGTGCCGTTGTGGGCGACGGTCTGCTTGATGAAGTCATAGGCCTGGTCGATCAGACCGAGCGACTTGAAGAGGTTGATGATGTGGATGCCGTTGCGCTCCATCAGGATGTACTGCTTCATCTTGGGGTTCCAACGACGGGTCTGGTGTCCGAAGTGGACGCCGGCCTTCAGCATTTCGCTCATGGTGATCTGTGCCATGTCCGTACCTTTCATTGTCGGTTATTGCCTGGCCATGTGCACCTGCGTGCAACTCCGAGGAGCCGACCGACACAGGACGTCGCGGACATGGCGCGAATTTGCGGCGTGTGTTCGGGAATACTCTTGGCGCGCCTGCCCACCCGTGACAGCGGACCTGCGCAATGACACGCCGAATTACCATGATACCCAAGGCCAATGACCTCGGGTATCATGTTCGCCCTCTGCCTACCTGGCTGATCTCAGCTGCTGCATGGCCTTGCGGCGAACGTCGCTCTCCAGCCGATCCACATAGACATGGCCGTCCAGGTGATCGCACTCGTGCTGGATCATCCGTCCCATGATGCCATGACCCTCGAGGGTCACTGTTTTGCCGTCCAAGTCGATGCCGTGGGCTCGGGCGTAGTCGGCCCGCCTGGTCGGATACCAGAGGTTGGGCAGGGACAGGCATCCCTCCTCGCCATACTGCTCGCCGGAGGTCTTGTCGATGACCGGATTGATGATGTAGCCCACCTTGCCGCCAATATTGTACGAGAAGACGCGCAGGCCCACCCCGATCTGGTTGGCCGACAAGCCTGCCCTGCCCGGGTCGTCGACGGTGTCCACCAGGTCACGGACCAGACTGCGCACAGCCGGGGTGATGCTGGTCACAGGATCGCAGGGGGTGCGCAAAACCGGATCGGGAACCACTCTGATTGTACGAATCGCCACTGCTTACTCCTCGTCATTCCGGCCGTCACGGCCGTCCTTCTCGTCCTCTTGGTCTGTTTGCTCCTCCTGGTGGCCATCACGCTTGCGTCCGGTCATGCTGGCCAGGGAATCGCTCATGGTGGTCCGTGCCCTGCTTACGATGTCGTTCTCTTTGGCGGCGGTCTTGGCGGGCGTCCTGGGCGCATAGAGGACCTTGTCCACGAGTTCAGCGTACTGGCTGAGCACCTCGGGCCGCACGACCTTCAGGCTGGGGGTCAGGGTGCCGTCCTCCTGGCTGAAGTCCTTGTCCAGCACCAGGAACTTGCGCACCGACTCGGCCCGTGAGACGTTGCAGTTGGCCTTGTCCACATATTGCTGGATGAAGGCATGGATGGCATCGTTATGGCTGGCCTGCTCCATGCTCATGTCAGCGTCCAGGCCCTGGGAGGTCAGCCAGGACTTGAGCATGCCGGCATCCAGGGTGACCAGGGCGCCCACGAAGGGCCTGCCGTCGCCCACGACCACGGCCTGGGAGACTATGGGGCAGGTGCTGATGACATCCTCCAGAGGAGCCGGGCTCACGTTCTTGCCGCCAGCGGTGATGATGACGTCCTTCTTGCGGCCGGTGATGAAGACGAAACCCTGGTCGTCGATCTGGGCCAGGTCGCCGGTGTGCAGCCAGCCGTCCTTGTCGAGCACGGTGGAATCCAGCTCGGGCTGGTGGTAGTAGCCCATGAAGACGCTGGGGCCCTTGACCAGGAGCTCATCGTCGTCGCTCAGCCTGACCGTGATGCCCGAGCCAGGTCGGCCGACCGAGCCGACCTCGTTGGCATCTTCGAAGTTGACGATGCAGGGGGCCGCCGTCTCGGTCATCCCATAGCCCTGAATGAAGGTGATCCCGTCGATCCCGTTGAAGAAGTGGGCCAGGTCGGCATTCATGGGCGCGCCGCCGCAGGCCAGGTAACTCAGGTTGGAGCCCAGGGCGGACTCGATCGTGTTGCCGACGGTCTTGGTGTAAAAGGCGTGGGCCAGGCGGGTCAGGAGCGAATGGCCGCTCCCCTCCTGCTCGTCCTTGGACCACTTGATGAAGTGCTTGGTGGCCTTGGCGAAGACCTTGCCGGCCAGACCTGTACCGGCCTTCTGCGAGGCGGCGTTGTAGACCTTCTCGAAGACGCGGGGCACGCCCAGCAGATAGGTGGGCCGGAAGGTGCGCAGATCAGTCAGCAGGTGCTTGGCGTTGGAGACGTATCCGACCACGCCCTGGGCGCCGATGGCCACGTACTGGATGTAACGGGCGAAGCAGTGGGCCAGGGGCAGGAAGAGCATCAGGCGGGAGGGTGCTGCCAACATATGGTAGAGCACATCCCAGCCCACGAAGACGATGTGGACAAAATTCCGGTTGGAGAGCATGGCACCCTTGGGCTCCCCAGTTGAGCCAGAAGTGTAGACGATGGTGGCCAGATCGTCGGCTTTGACCTGGGCAATGGCCTGATCCAGGCGCTCGTCTTCGATTCCCTGACCGAATTCACTGACTGCGTTCAGGCCCCCGGCTTCGAAATTGAAGACGTACTTGAGCTTGGGCGAGGATCCCCGGACCTGCTCCAGGATCTGCGCATGCTCTGAGTCGCCGGCGAAGGCCAGGACGCAGTCCACGTCCTGAACGATCTTCTGGGCCTGGGTGGGCGAGTCGGTCTCGTAGATGGGCACCGAGACCGCACCGATGGCGGCGCAGGCGAAGTCCGTGACCCCCCAGTCGTAGCTGGTGGAGGCATAGATGACCACGGTGCTGCCCTTTTCCACGCCCAGAGCCATCATGCCCTTGGCCACGGCGCGAACCCGTGCGGACATCTGCCCGGCCTTGACATCGTGCCAGTTTCTGGTCATGGGATCCTGCCACTGGGCAACCAGCTCCTCAGGGTCGCGGGCGGTGCGTTTTGCCAGGAGTGAATAGATGGTGTCCTTGTCCGTCGTCGGGTGTTGAAGCTCGACCGTATATTCACGCAACATACCCACCATCATATGGGTCAACCCGCCAAAGCCGCCGCCTAGCCCATGTCGAAGCGCACACAGACCCAGCGCGAACCGCTTCTGGCGACGATCAGGTTGGTCAGCACAGTGCGCTCGCCGACCAGAAATCCGATGGTGGTTTCGTACCGGTCGCGATCTACGCGGTAGATCTCGACCAGTTTAGGAATTAGCGGCAGGTAAGTCATGCCGGCATGATCCGCAGTGCGGACCATGCCCAGATGCCGATCCCGCAGCAACTGGGCCAACAGGGCCAATCGTTCCATGCAGACGCGGGTAAGCACACGGTCCAGGTTCTTCATAGGCAAACGACCCCGCAACACATCGAAGACCCTGGATGCTAAGGCGCACAGATTGACAAGAATACGCTTGAGATCCGCCGACAGACCCTCATGTCCGGCAGCATCCCCCGGCCGAATGAAGTTGACCGTTCGCACGGTCAAATTGATGTCGCCGAGCCCCAGCGGCACCTGCATACAGGTTGACGGCCACCAGCCGCCGATCTCCTGCCCTGTCGACTCCTCGTTTGCTCGATCGTGATCCCAGACCGGCGCCAGATCCATATACTCCGTCATACTTCTCTCCTCGCACTCCGATGTGCTTGTCCCCCCTCCCATGCCGGCGAGGCGCACTGGGCAACCGACGCAACGACAGCGATTACGTCCAGAGTAGGAATGCACCGAGGGATTGTAAAGGCCAGTTCAGGAATGTGGTCAACCTGAACCGGCCTTGATGCGGATTGTGGATAACTGAACCGTGAATGCCTTATTCTGCTCAGCAGCGGGGGGCGGGGGTCACTGCCACACGGCACTTCTGGAAGTTCTTGACATCCACATAACCGGTGGAAGCCATGGCCCGGCGCAGGGCCCCGATCAGATTCAGACTGCCATCGGTGCGGTCGCTGGGACCGAAGAGTATGCGCTCCAAGCTCCCCACTTGACCGACCTGGACCCTGCGACCCCTAGGCAGATCAGGATGATGGGCCTCGGCCCCCCAGTGCATGCCCTGGCCTGGAGCCTCCGTGGCCTTGGCCAGGGGCGTGCCCAGCATGACCGCGTCGGCCCCCATGGCCAAGGCCTTGACAAAGGAACCCGAGGTGCCAGTCTCCCCGTCGGCGATAACCTGAACGTAGCGTCCACCGGACTCGTCCAAGTAGTCACGACGCGCCTCGGCTACATCCGAGATGGCCGTGGCCATCGGGGCTTGAATTCCGACGGTGGCGGAGTCAGTGGAGGAGGCTCCCCCGCCGAATCCGACCAGCACCCCGGCAGCACCGGTGCGCATCAGATGCAGGGCAGCCTGGTAGGTGGCGGCCCCGCCGACGATGACCGGCACGTCCAGGTCGTAGATGAACTTCTTCAAATTCAAGGGCTCATGGCTGGTGGAGACATGTTCGGCCGAGACCGCCGTTCCTCGGATCACAAAGAGGTCCACACCCGCATCGACCACCGTGGTATAGAACTCCTGGGTGCGCTGAGGGGACAGGGCTCCGGCCACCGTGACCCCGGCCTTGCGAATCTCCTGCAGACGGCGGGTGATCAGCTCCGCCTTGACCGGCTCCCGGTAGGCCTCCTGAATGACCCCGGTCGCCTGCTCTGGCGAGGCATGGGCTATCCGGTCCAGCTGGGGGCGCGGATCCTCGTATCGGGTCCACAGCCCCTCCAGGTCCAGCACACCCAGTCCGCCCAATCGTCCCAGGGCAATGGCCGTCTCAGGGCTGGTCACCGAGTCCATGGGCGCCGCCAGCAGAGGCAGGTCGAACTCGTAGGCATCCACCTGCCAGGCCGTGGAGACATCCTGGGGATCCCGGGTCCTTCTGGAAGGGAGTATGGAGACATCATCGAGCGTGTAGGCCACCGTGGCCTTCTTGCCGAGACCGATTTCGATTTCCTGTGTCATGTCTGCCAGCCTAGCGCCTCATGATGACGCTCCGGCTTGCTACGAACGGGTTACGAGCAGGGGAACAGAGAGTAACAAACTTGGGATAGAACTGTTCGCGAGCGCAACTGCGGCACCGGGAGCAGGATCCGGCCCCCGACCCGCCCACTGTTAGGAGGCCGCCATGGAGAAGATCGCCGTGAAGGGACGCATCGTCGAGCTCGACGGTGACGAGATGACCCGGGTCATCTGGAAAATGATCAAGGAACGGCTGATTCTGCCCTATCTGGATGTGGACCTGGACTATTACGATCTGGGCATCCGCAACAGGGACGCCACCGACGACAAGGTCACCGTGCAGGCGGCCCAGGCCATTCAGCGCGAGCATGTGGGCGTCAAGTGCGCCACTATTACCCCTGACGAGGCCAGGGTGCAGGAATTCGGTCTCAAACGCATGTGGAAGTCGCCCAACGGCACCATCCGCAACATTCTTGGCGGAACCATCTTCCGTGAGCCCATCGTCATCGACAACATCCCCAGGCTGGTTCCCGGATGGTCCAAGCCCATCGTGGTGGCGCGCCATGCCTTCGGCGACCAATACCAGGCTACTGATTTCACTGTTCCGGGGCCGGGAAAGCTGAGCGTCGTCTTCACCCCTGAAGACGGGAGCGACCCGGTGACCCGCGAGGTGACCGTCTACCCAGGTCCAGGCGTGGCCCAGGTCCAGTTCAACCTTGACGACTCCATCCGCGACTTCGCTCGCTCCTGCTTCAACTATGCCCTGCAGAGGCACTATCCGGTCTACCTGAGCACCAAGAACACCATCCTCAAGGCCTACGACGGCCGGTTCAAGGATATTTTCGCCCAGGTCTATGAGCAGGAGTACCAGAGTCGGTTCGAGCAAGAGGGGCTGACCTACCAGCATCGGCTGATCGACGACATGGTGGCCTCCTCGCTCAAGTGGCAGGGCGGCTATGTCTGGGCCTGCAAGAACTACGACGGCGATGTCCAGTCAGATGCAATTGCTCAAGGGTTCGGATCCCTGGGCCTCATGACCTCCATGCTGATGACGGCCGACGGGCAGACGGTAGAGGCCGAGGCCGCCCATGGGACCGTGACCAGGCATTACCGGCGCTGGCTCAAGGGGGAAACCACCTCCACCAACCCGATCGCTTCCATTTTCGCCTGGACCGGAGGGCTCAAGCAGCGAGCGCGGCTGGATGACACACCCAAAGTGGCCGAGTTCGCGCAAACACTGGAATCCGTAGTCATCGAGACCGTGCGCGCCGGTCGCATGACCAAGGATCTTGCCAGTCTGGTAGGTCCTGATCAGCCTTGGCTGGACACCGACGGGTTCATGGACGCCTTGGACCATGCACTTGCCGAGCGTATGGCTTCAGGTGCTGCAGAGACCAGGGGGCGCAAGACGGCCAAAGCAGACTAGCAGATCGGACAAAACTACTATCTCCTGCCATTGCAGACGGTTATTGCAGGCGGTGAATCTCCTCAGATCCGCCTGCACTGTCAGTCCCATCGGCGAGGACCGTGTACGCGAAACATCGACCCTTCATACGCTCCTGCCCGAGAGCCCATAGAATGGTTGCTCGGGACCCGGCCAGAGTCGGGCTTTGTCGGAATGAAGGAGCGAACGTGAAGAAGACCGGCTTTGCACGGCGTTTGTCCAGCTTGCTGGCCCTGCTGGCAGGCCTGGCCATGGTAGCCTCGGCTGCTGCTTGCGGTGGTCCGGCCTCAGGCAGTGGACAACAGTCTCCGAGCGCCTCACAGAGCCAGGGAACCACCCCGGCCGCTGAAGTTCCCGGTCGGGTGGCCATTTTCACTCCCTCCGACGGCATCACCCTCTCCCAGCACACGCCCATCAACAAGTGGGCCGCGCTGGTTCCTGAGCTCAAGGCGGCTCTGGCCAAGGAGCACCTTTCCGATAAACACATCGATGCCTACACCAGCGGGAATCTGGAGGATCAAAGCAAGGAGCTGCAGGATTACCTGGTCAACCGCCTTTCGGAGCGCAAGGCCGGGAAGACTTCAGAGCCGACCACACTGGTGGTGGCACCCATGACCTCGCCGGATTCCATCACCCGCCAGTATGGCGACTATATCAGCAAGTCTTTGGATGCCGATGCCAAAGACAAGGCGCGCGCACGTCTGGTCTCGTCTCTGCGGCTGGCTGCGGGCGCGGGCATGCATGTGGTCCTGCTGGCCAACCAGGTGCCGGGCATCCAACCGGATCTGTTCGTGCAATTGTCTGACGCACGGGCCATCGGTCAGATGCAGGCGGACAAGCTGGCCAGCAAGCTGGAGCTGGACAAGGCCAGCAAGGACAACCCCTGCCGCATCGAGATTCTGCTGCCGAACCGGACAGCTGATGCATTATCCGATGCATCCCCTGCTGACAAGGGCGTTGACACCGGCCAGGCCGAGCAGAATTCCTTCCCCGCCCAGGCTTTCGCTGGCATCTGGCAGGTGCTGGGGCCCTATTTCAAAGATGGACGGGCTGTCAGCCCCTCGGGGCTCCTGACGGCAGACAGCACCGAGAAGGACTGGCAGGCGATCGCCTTTGATCCAGGCAAGGACGCCTCGGCTACCGGCAAAGAGCTGGCGACCCGCCTGGCCACGAACGATGGCGCCAAGACGCACACTGAGGTGGACGGCATTCTGGCCATGAACGACTTCATTGTTTCCGGTGTGGTCTCTGAGCTCGGGGATCTGGGATATCGGGGTTCTTCAGCGGACGTCAACCCAGAGATCTCAATATCAGGCATTGTGGGATCCATGGTCGGTCGCCAGGATCTGCACCGGAAGCGCGTGCCCAAACCCGCTCATAGCCCTACGGCACAGAATCCGACGGGGTCGCAGGCGGATCCTTCACAGGGTACGGGCAGGGCTCAGGATTCCACACCCTCGGACGACCACGCTGCCTGGCCCATCATCAGCGGATACGGCGCCTACGTAGACAACATCCCTCAAATCGTGGACGGACGGCAGTGGATGACTGGCCTGGAGGACAGACTGGGGCTTGCGGCTGATATTGCCAAGGCCTGTGTCGGACTCAACAGCCAGGGCAAGGTGCCAGTCATGGATACGATCCAGACCGTCAACCAGGACGGCAAGCAACTGCGCCGCCTATCAAGACCCTTGGTTGCGGTTTCGGCCTCCAACCTCAAGGCGGCGCTGATCGATACAGGCTACATCAAGCCAGCCGACGCGGGTCTTTGAGCATAGATCTCTTGCTCGATCCGGTCCTCATACCGCTTGAGAACCTCCTGACGGCGGGGCTTGTATGACGCGGTCAGCAATCCGTTTTCACGAGTGAAGTCCTGATCCAGAATCAGATAGCGGCGGATGCCCTCGGCCCGGGAGACCTGAGCATTGGCCGCGTCTACTGCACGATCGATCTCCGTGCGGATGATGGGGTTCTCCCCAGCCGAAGCGGCATCGTCCAAGGGTTCAGCACCCTGATCCCGCAACCACTTGTTGACCTCCTCGAGATTGAGGGTGATCAGGGCTGAAATGAAAGGCCTGCGGTCCCCGATGACCATGCAATGGCTGATGATGGGCGAACGTTCAACGGCTGTTTCCAGCAGCGACGGCGAAATGTTCTTACCCCCTGCGGTGATGATGATCTCCTTGCGCCGGCCAGTCAACCGCACGAATCCGTCTTCGTCCAGACTGCCCAGATCGCCGGTCATCAGCCAGCCCTCGCGAATCTGCCTGGTGGTGATTTCTGGATGGTTGTGGTAGCCCATGCAGACATCGGGGCCCTTGACACACAGCTGGCCCTCCTGGTCAATGCCCACGGTGATGCCGGGCATGGGCAGGCCGATGGTGCCCAGACGGTAGCCTTTGGTGGGGTTGACCGTCACCGGACCCATGGTCTCGGTCATGCCGTAGCCCTCCAGCAGGGGCAGACCTATGCCGTTGAAGAAGTCCGCGATGTCCCTGTCCAGAGGAGCGCCGCCCGAAATGGCATACCGGACCCGGCCGCCCAAGGCCTCCAGGATGGGATCGTAAACGGTGCCCGTATACATGAGGTGCTTGGTCTTCAGCGACATGGGAACCCGGCTTCCGGTCTGCTGATGACGAGACCACTGCCTGGCCACCCCTGCGGCATCCAGGAAAATCCTGCCCCTGGCACCTGTTCCGGCCCGCTGGGAGGCCGCGTTGTAAATCTTCTCGAAGATCCGCGGCACAGCCAGGATGAAAGTGGGTTTGAAGGTCTGCATGTCCTGCAACAGATTGCGGATGGACCCGGTAAGCCCCAGCGTGAGATCCGTGGCGATGGCGAAGAACTGCAGACAACGGGCGAAAGCGTGGGCCAGGGGCAGGCAGAGCAGAAGCCGTCTGCCCTCGCCCAGGCAGATGCCAGGGACGGCCTGGACACCCGAACGGACGGTGAAGACGATGTTGCTATGGCTGAGTTCTATGCCCTTGGGCTTGCCCGTGGAGCCTGAGGTGTAGACGATGGTGGCCAAGTCGGAGCCCTGCACCGAGTCGGCACGGGCTTGGAAATCCGCCTGGTCCACCGCCCGTCCGTAGGCGGTCATGGTGGTCAGCGCTCCCCTGGTGATCACATACAAGTCGTTCAGATAGGCACACTGGGAGCGAACCGCATCCACTCGGGCCCTCATGTCGTCATCCTCCAGAAAGGCCATGCCGACATGGGAGTCGTTGAAGATGCGCCGAATCTGATCGGGGGAGTCCGTCTCGTAGACCGGCACCGTCACGGCTCCGATAGCCAGGATGGCCATGTCCAGGGCGGTCCATTCCCATCGGGTGTGCGAGACGATGGCCACCGAATCCCCCCGGCCAACCCCTCGAGCCATAAGCCCCTTGGCCAGCGCGACCACACGGTCGCGAAACTCCCGGGCCGTTATCGTGTTCCACTCGCGTCCGCTCCGGTATTCGATCAGAGGATCGTCGCCCAGGCGCTTCACCCTGTCCTCAAGCAGGGAGAAGACACCGGCATCGGCGTCTATGGGCTTCTCAAGCGGACGCGTAAATTCTTGCTGCATGTTCTGCATGACCACTCCCTGCTGAAACGGCGTTATGCTTTACGATTCTAACCGCTTCCCCGGGCCTGCGATATACCTGGTCTGCAGACGCGCGAGTCTTGCAGGCGGACCCCTGCACTCCTATAGAGGCTTGAGACGAATGCGATGCCGTCCGACTTTAGCGCCTGGATCCAGATAGTGGTTATGACCATCTTTCAGCCCCCAGTGCAGGCAATCTTGGTCACAATGGTCAGAGACCCCATCTACCTTTCCCCAGACTGTGCCTGCCTGCAACCGGGTTCCCGCAGGCAAAGAGCTCTTCGCCGGCTCATAGGTGGAGGTCAGTTTGCCGTGACGAATGGAGACCACGTCCTTGCCTGCTACAGAACCGGTGAAAGTGATGACACCGTCTGCTGGGGCCCGGATGCGCCTGCCTTGTTGCACTGCCAGATCAATCCCGCGATGACCGCTCAGCCATGGATGATCCGGAGGATCGAAGGGACGCATAACCTGCGGAACAGCCTTGTCGCCAGGCAGAGGTTCAAGGGGCCACAGCCAGCCCCGGCGACAGGCTGAGGTCGATGAGGTAACCCGACCATTCTGCGCCGGAGCTGCAGCCGAAGGCAGGGTCGGCGCAGGCTGAGCCGCGACGGTTGCCGTAGGCCCCGCGGCCGACAGGACCAGGGCCAGCATCAGTGCCAGCAGGGTCCTGGGAAACCAGGGAGGCCGACAGCCGGAAGGCATGTCAGGCATCCGGCCGGTAACCCTCTGGATGCCCTTCTTCTTATGGTCACGCGCACAGGCCATAATCGCACCTTCATTCCGTCATCACGGATGCCCGATTGAGCGTCCACCATCATGATGGACTTAATGCCAAAGCCTTGCGGACTAATAGGAGGCATGTGGTCGAATATGTAGTCGTCCACACTCAGATGGATTGTCAAGACACGCTACTCGAGAGTCCTCGAAAGGATTCCCAGCCAAGATGCCTTCTTGCCCTCTAAGCCAAATGAATGAGCGTCCAAGAGATGGGAGGCAGTTGAAGGTTGATGACATTTTCTTCCATCTTGAAGTCTTGTCTGGCGTGCATGACGACCCGTTCCTGATGTTCAAGGGTGTTGCGAACCAACGGGTCATCCTCGTGCAGGGTGCTGACCGCCACCTTCCGATGTCGATCCTGTTCAGGCAGCACGATGCTAAAATCAACGGCACGCTCAAGACTACGGTTGACTGCAAATACGCTTAGGGAACCGTCGGCACCTCTAACGGCCACAGAATCAGTCATGGGCACCTGACCATAGCGAGAGGTCTCATAGGTGTCGCCGCTTTGCAGGCTCTTGAGTACACGGGCACCCCGCGCATAACGGGCAGTCAGGGCGAAGGGATAGAAAATGGTCTGCCTCCAGGCCGGGCCGCCGGACTCGGTCATGATGGGGGCAATAACGTTGACCAGCTGGGCCAGGCTGGCCGCATGAACGACGTCAGCATGCCTGAGCAATGTGATCAGCAGGTCACCCACCACCACGGCATCTGCCACCGAATAGACATCCTCCAAAAGCGGCGCGCCTAGAGGCCAATTGCCGATGCCTTCGGGCGATTTGCTGGCCTTTTCATCCTGGTACCAGACATTCCACTCATCGCAGGAGATGAAAACCTGATGATCACTGCCCAGCCGGGCACGCGAGGCGGCGATGATGGCCGTCACATCAGTGATGAAACTGTCCATGCCCACACCGGAAGCCAGAAAGCTGCCCATGTCTCCATCCTTGGGCGCGTAATAGGCATGGCATGAGAGGAAGTTCACATTGTCGAAGCAGCGCTCCAGGACGGTATGCTCCCAGAGACCGAAAGTGGGCATGGTGTGCGAAGAAGATCCGCATACGACCAAATCCAAGCCCGGATCGATCATCCGCATGGCCACAGCCGTCCGGTTGGCCAGATCGGCGTATTCCTGTGCACTCTTGTGGCCGATCTGCCAGTCGCCGTCCATTTCGTTGCCCAGGCACCACATCCTGATGTCGAAGGGACGATCATGGCCGTTGGCACGCCGCCGTTCCGACAACTCGGTACCAGATGGCACATTGCAGTATTCGAGCAGGTCCAAGGCCTCCTGCATGCCCCTGGTGCCTAGGTTGACGGCTTCCATGAGCTCGTTGCCACCCAGCTTGTCCAGCCAATCGCTCATCTCATGCAGGCCGAACTCGTTGTTTTCGCTGGAGTGCCAGGCAAGGTCGAGGCGACGAGGACGGCTTTCGCGTGGACCCACCCCATCTTCCCAGCGATAGCCTGAGACGAAGTTGCCGCCCGGGTATCGGATGGTGGTCACGCCCAATTCCTTGACCAAATTCATGACGTCGCCGCGAAAACCCTGCTCGTCTGCTGTCGGATGGCCCGGCTCATAGATGCCCGAATAGATGCCCCGGCCCAAGTGTTCCACGAAAGATCCGAAGAGTCGATCGTCAATGGACGTGGACACCTGCTCCTCATCCACATTGAACTGTGCCCTGCTCCTGCGAGTTTGCTGCCCTTGCGCCACTGTCTGACTCCCTCGTTCTGACTTTGTCGTCCATACTTCTCGTTCATGTTGGAAGTATGGATCATCTGAATGGTACAACGTTGTGTATTCTGCAAAGCACTCAGCTGCAGCTTTGCACAATCTCGAAAAGGGACCACCTGGTGTTAAACGAACGGCTGCCTAATCATTCATTTTGAACAGCAATTCAATCAAATGATCATTCTGATATCTGTACATACAGCAACCAAGAGCGCTTGGGGCAACGGGTCTTGCATTCGTTGCATTGATCGCACAATACAAATGAAAAAAACCGCCGGAGAACCGGCGGCTGAGAGCTCCCGCAGCTGGGCTTGAACCAGCGACATTTCGATTAACAGTCGAACGCTCTGCCAACTGAGCTATGCGGGAATGTCCCGTTCAACTCTCGCTGAACACAATTACCATACTATAGTCAGGACTCTCGTATACGACAACTTGGCGTGTCGATCACATGAGAATCCTGTCCATGGGCATGGCCGAATCGATGGAGAAGTCAGGAGCAGAGGGGGGCAGTCCGGCCTGGACCAGGTTGACGCCCAGCATGGCCACCATGGCGCCGTTGTCCGTGCACAGGTTGATCTTCGGAATGCGGACCTTGACGCTCTCCTGGTCGCCGAACTCCTGGAGCTTGCCGCGTAGCTGCGAGTTGGCTGAGAACCCGCCGCCGACAATCAGGGTATCCGTGTCGAACCTGTGGCAGGCGGCCATGGCCTTGCGGGACAGGACGGTGGCCACGGAATCAGCCAAGGAGGCGCAGACATCATCCACGGGAATATCGAGTCCGGCCTGCTGTCTGCGTTCGACCCATCGAGCCACGGCGGTCTTGACTCCGGAGAAGCTGAAATCATAAGGATGCTCGGCTCCGGCCCGGCCCTTGGTCAATCCCTGGGGCACGGCGATGGCGTGGGGGTCGCCCAACCGGGCGTGGCGGTCGATGTGGGGGCCGCCCGGATAGGGGAAGCCGAGCAGACGTGCGATCTTGTCGAAGCACTCCCCCGCCGCGTCGTCCAAGGTGGTGCCCACCACTTGGACCGATCGCGCCAGATCATCGACATGCAGCAGTGAGGTGTGGCCGCCGGAGACGATCAGAGCCAGGGCATTCTGAGGGAAGGGGCCGAACTGGAGCTGGGTGACCGCTATGTGTCCTATGACGTGGTTGATGCCATACAAGGGCTTTTTCGCCGCCCAAGCCAGCGCCTTGGCACCGGAAACGCCTACAGCCAGGCATCCAGCCAGTCCAGGACCAGCCGAGACCGCTATGGCATCCACCTGGGACAGGTCCATATCCGCATCCTTCATGGCCTTGGAGACGACCGGTACAAAGGACTCAGCGTGTGCCCGCGAGGCGATCTCAGGTATGACGCCGCCGTAGCGGGCGTGCTCGTTCATGGAGGATGCGACCACGTTGGACAGCAGCCGGTTGCCCTGGACCAGGGCGGCAGCGGTCTCGTCGCAGGTGGATTCGATGCCTAGCACCAGGGGCTCACTCATGGTCAATGATCCTTTCCTGTCCTTTCGAAGGCTTGTTGCTGACAAAACCCACCGGACCCGGCCCAACCGAGCGCAAAGGCCTGGTCATAGCCCAGGCGTCCACGTCTTCAGGCTGATAGTAGCCCTTGCATAGACCCGTCTGTGAGAAGCCAAATTTCTCGTAGAGGTCGATGGCCGCAGGGTTGTCTACGCGGACCTTCAGGTTCATGCGTTGCAGACCCTCGCGATCGGCTCCGGTAATTATCCTGGCCAGCAGAGATCCTGCAATGCCCCGATGCCGGGCTTCAGGCAAAACCCCGAGGGTCATCAGCTCGGCATCCCTTTCGCCCGACCAGTAGCCTCCGTAGCCCAGGATGGCATCCTGGTCTTCCCATACCAGGTAGGTGCGTGAAAGCGCAGACAACTCGAACTGCAATTCCTGCCGGCTCCAGGCCTGGTCGCCGAAGACGCGCGACTCCAGATCGACCAACCGGTCCAGGTCCTCCAAGACCGCACCGCGAATCATGATTGGACTGCCACATGTTTAAGCGGATTAGGCACGGAGACGTCCGGACGGCGAAGATACAGGGGCTCCACCGGGTCGATCAGCCCATGCTGGGCACGTATGCTAGCGCAAGCAGCCATCAGGCCTGTCCCCCGTGTCCGATCCTCCAGGAAGGATCCTTCGTCCAGCATCACCCGTATATCGGAATGCTGATCCAGACGCTCCCACTGGTCGGCATAGCGGCCGGCTCCATGGCCGCTAATGACCAGAGCGACAGGACCCTGATCCACCGACTCCCGCTCTTCCGCGATGGCCGCGATCTTCTCACCGATAGCCGCTGGATAGTCGATGCTCATGTCGGTCAGCGGCCGGGCCGGAGCCTCGGCGCCACCGAAGTCGTCAAAGAGACGGTAGTAGAGCTGCCGCCGCCGAGCATCGTTGACAGCCAGGACCAGAAGCCGTGCATGGTCTTGGCCCTGCCGTTTGAACCTGCTGTAGGCATAGCGGGCCTGCGGCTCCAGGATGTCTTGTCCCAGCAGACGGGCACCCGTGGCAAACGCCAGGGCTTTGGCGGTGACGATGCCTGCCCGCAGACCGGTGAAAGGCGCAGGCCCCAGTCCCACCACGATGGTCCGCAGATCGTCTGCAGACAGCCCAGCCTGATCCATGACCTTGGCGATATTGACCTGGAGGCGTTCTACGTGCGAGCGCGAGTCGGTCTCGATGCACGGCTCACGCCCTGGCAGCCCCACAGTCGAGCCATAGGAGGTATCGATCACCAAAAGGGACGTATCGGTCCCGCTCATGCCGTCATCGCCTTTCTCAGCTGATCCATTCTCTTGGCCCATGACGGACCCACTCCACGCAGACGTACCATACGCTGACCCTGGGAGCTGGGTGGCGCCTCAGGATCTTCCCGGGGATCCACGTGCCGGTCGATGGTCACTTCCAGACGTTGATCGGCCAAGGCAGAGGCCATCTGCTCGCCCCATTCCATCAGAATGATGGTCCTTTGGCCAGGATCTTCCAATTCCTCATCCAGACCAAGGGACTCCAGCTCGTCCAGGAGCCGATCCACGGCATCCTCGCCAGGAAGATAGCCCTGTCCGCCCAGCCGGTAGGCATCCACGTGGATCAGGGTAACCGGCGAGCCATTGGACAGGTGGCCATGCAGTTCTCTTGCGATGGTGAACGTGGGCGAGACCACAGGGCCGTCCACTCCGAGTCCGTCGCCCAGCCCCTGGGCCAGCGTGGTCTTGCCCGCTCCCAGAGGCCCGGACAGGAGGATCACGTCCCCGCCTTGCAGACACGAGGCCAGGTTTCTGCCCAGGCCTTGCATGTCCTCGCCTGTGGGCACAGCCAGTTCAAATCCATCCTGTTGCCCGGCACTGTCCTGCAAGCTCATGCCCATGTCCTTCCCTTGGCGGCGATCAGCTCGACTGCCCGTTCCAGCGCATAGCGGGCGTCGCCGCTGCTGGTCTTGCTGATCTCATCAGCCTGGGCCAAGGCCTCGATGCAGGACGCCAGGCCGGAGGAGGTCCATCCATGCAGCTGTCTCTTGGCCTCCCGCAACTGCCAGTAGGCGGCCTTGGCCTCGGCTGTGGTAATGGATCCCGACTCGATGGCCGCCTCCTTGGCTAGCGTCCGCAGCTTCAGGGCCAGTACGCCAATCAGGGAGACTGGTTCGTTGCCCTGCTCCAGAGCCGTACGCAGAGCGACGACGGCTTGGGCCGGCCTGCCAGCAAGGGCCCTGTCCGCCACCGCGAATCCGGATACAGCCGGGTTATCGGTCAGATAACGGTTGACGATCTCCAAGGTCATGGAATCCTGGTCAAAATCGAAGCAGAGCTGGGAGCACATGGCAGCCAGTTCCGGAGTGCGCTCGCCCAGAACATCCACCAGGCGCTGGGCAGCCCGTGGCTGGATACGGCGCTGATGGGCTTTGAAACGCCCATAGACGAAGTCGATCTTGTCGTCGAACTTCTTCAGATCCGGCATCCGCTCCGTGACAGCTCCGACCCGCGCCATTTGGTCCAGGAGCCTGCGGCCCCGGTTGCCTCCGTCATGACGTGCGATGACGATACTGGATTCGTCCTCTGCGCTCTCGCGGCAGAAATCGATCAAGGCCTGGCTCAGGGCTTCATCAGCCGCCTGCAGATCATCCAGACAAACCACGGCCGTCTGACTGAGCAGGGAGGGTCCGACCGCCTCCTGAAAGGCGTAAGCGTCGCAGTCCGCCGCATCCAGCTCGATGTATTCGCTGTCCGGGTGAGCGGCGCATGCCTGCGCGCACAGCTCCTTGAAACGCTGGGCGTTGAGGAAGGGATCGCCGCCGACCACCAGATGGACGGAAGGGTTCTCCTGCTGAGCTTTGGTCATGACTCAAATCTCCCTTCATCGCTGGACATTACCCTCGGTCATTTTTGAAGACCAGCCGGGCTAGAAGGCCATAGGTCTGCCGTAGCCAGCCCTTGATTGACACCCAAGCGGACGGCCGGAAGGGAACCTCGGAATTCACCCCTGTCACAGCCGGCCATGAATGGTCTCGCTCCAGAGCACGGATGAATCGAATCAGCCGATGATCGATCACGGCCATGAGACCCAGACCAACCAGGCAGGCGCTACCGACCGGTCCCGGTGGCCAGGCCGCCGGAGCAGCCGCTTCGCCCAGCCACCTGGCGGCAAAAGCCATGACTCCGGTACCCAGGGAGGTCAGTCGGGCCAGGAACAGACCCACTGGAGGCCAGAGCCAGGAGGTGAGCAGAGCCAGTAGGCCAGTCACTGTGGCAGCGTCGACCACAGGAGTGACCAGCAGGTTGGCCAGTGGAGCCAGGAGAGGCAACCCGGGACTCATCAGCACCTGCACGGGCAGGGTTCCGACCTGGGCGCACAGGGTCGTGGCCAATGGACGTGCCAAAAATGTCGGAAGATGATCTTCGAGAAGGGCCGCCAACCGCCGGTTACCCAGGCCGATGCCCAGCACGGCTCCACAAGAGAGCGCGAAGCCGAAGCTGGCAGCCATGGAAGGTCGCAGGATCAGCACCAGCAGGACACACCAGGACAGCGTGTTCAATGACTGGGCAGGCCGGCAGGCAGCCAGAGCCAAGGCCGAAAGAAGCCCCATGGCCTGAGCTCGCAGAACTGAATCACCTGGGACCATCAGCATGCCCAAACCCAGATAAGTGGCGGACAAAACCAAGGCCATCAGCAAGGGCGGCGAGCGCAGGGCTCGCATGATCCTGACCAACAGCGAGGCCAGGATCATGAAGTGCCCGCCAGAGACCGCCATCAGGTGCAGGATGCCCGATGTCCGGAAGTCCTGGGTCAGACGGGTGGCATAGGCGGGCTCCACTGCCGGCCTGCCCAGGGAGCCACCCGACCCGGGCAGGGCCTGGTTGCCCAGAATGCCCATGGTCAAACCCGGCACCAGGATCCGTCCCTGATCGTCCAGTCTGCTGGTCTGTTCGAGAAAGGCCCTTTGCATACGGGCGATCAACCGTCTACAAGGGCCTGGCGGCTCGACCTGTTTCGTGCCGTCTTCCACAGCCAACCAGGGAATAGGACGGCCGTAAGCAGGGGGCTCCAACAGGCCTCTCGCACGATACTGCCCTCCCTGTTGCAGCAGGCATGACCGGCTGCGGGCGAAGAACATGATGCGCTCATCGGAAGGCATGCGCACTCCGGCCACAGTCACCCATTGCAGTCTGATCTCCGCCTGACAGTCCCAGCCTCGCCGAGAGGATGCACTCATAGGGCCCACAGCCCGGCCACGAATCTCGGCCAGCGCTTTGCCCTGACGTATCTGCCGGGCTGCCGGCCAGCTGCGCGCTGACTCATGACCAACTGCGGCGGCCAATGATGCAGTCAGAGCCACCGCAGCCAAGACAGCCAAGGTCGGCAGTTTCCGAGGACCAAACCAAGTGGATGCCAAGGTCGGCACGGTGGGGATACACGGAGACTCACAACCTTGGGGCAGGCGGTTTCGTGGGTATGAGCGAGAGGGGTGACGCAATACCTGACCCTTGCAATCGGAGTTCTCTGCAGCGACCAAGCAAACGAGTTTGAAGGCAAGCAGGACCATAGCTATGAGTAATGGAAGCGCCAAGACAAGCGGCATCAACCAGACCGACATGCCCGTGCCCCCACCAGCTATGCCACCTCTGGACTCCCCTGCCGTCTTGGACCAGCCGCCGCTTTTGGCTGATCCGGCCACGGATCCACCCATGCTGCGGTCCAGAAGCCAGGGGACCAGCAGGGCAACCGCCCAGGCCAGACAAGCAGCGGGGAGCATACGAAGATTGCGATTGCCGTTTGCTCGATCAGCAGCAGGACGATCTCCTGCCCGGCCGGCCATCATTGCGCCACCAGATATGGGCGCAATCGGGCCAGGGTCTTGGCACCGATGCCGGGGACATCCAGCAGCTGATCGACCGAGGCGTAGCGACCGCCGATAGCACGCCGATGCTCCAGTATTTTTGTTGCCGTGACCGGTCCAATCCCCTTGACATTCTCCAGATCCGCTTGGCTGGCGCTATTGAGATTCACGCGTCCGGTCTGATCCGCTGTTCCCGCGGATGCAT
This sequence comes from Bifidobacterium sp. VU/mBH4 (B4), assembly GCF_058199535.1. Lineage (NCBI taxonomy): Bacteria > Bacillati > Actinomycetota > Actinomycetes > Bifidobacteriales > Bifidobacteriaceae > Bifidobacterium > Bifidobacterium sp. VU/mBH4 (B4). Next base: position 331,529 of record NZ_JBVPQJ010000002.1, read on the forward strand.
CGGAGACCGGAGCAGCAGAGGCATTGTCTGCCCTTTCGCCATCCTGAGCGGAATCTGATGCCGCATTGGTATGTTCGCTGCCTTCGTCACCATGGGTGTTCCGGCTACGATCGCTTCCTGAGCGGTGCTTGCTGCGGTGTGCAGCACTGTGGGCATCGCCGTTTGCCGGAGTCGATGACATGCCCCCGGATCCGTCGATTGCTGCTCCTGCAGCCAGCGCCCGTTCCTGCTGGGCCAGCAGGGTCAGGCTGACCGCAAGGGCAACTACCAGAATAAGAATGGCTGTCAAGGCCTGAAGCGGCGTAAACGACCAGACGGGTCGATCACGTCGAATCTGTGATTCGGCCATGTCTTCAGCCGATCGCTCCGACCGACTTGACTGATTCAGGGCCAGAGCCTGCAGGGGCGGCGCCGGCGGCTGGGTGATGTTGATGCTCATGGGCCCAGCCTGTCATGAAAAAGCCCCCCGATATGAGGTCGAGGGGCTATGTGGTCGAAGGTCATCGCCTGTCCACAGCCTGGCTGCGGGCAGTGCAGGATCAGGCTGGCACGACCGAAACGATCTTGGGCGCCTTGACGATGACCTTTCTCGGCTCCTTGCCGCCCAGCCGCTCCTGAACGGCAGGCAGCGCCAGGGCCATGGCCTTGAGCTGGTCAGGCGCGATGTCGGGGCTGACCTGCAACTTGCCGCGGACCTTGCCCTTGATCTGGACCACGGCGGTGACGGTGTCCTCGCCAAGATAGCGATCATCCCAGGTCGGCCACTGGGCATGCGCCAGGGATTCCTTGTGACCCAGACGGCTCCACAGCTCTTCGCAGATGTGGGGGGCGATGGGCGAGAGCATGAGCACCAGTGGCTCAACGGCTGCCCTAGGCGTCGGATTCAACCCGGTCAGATGGTTGTTGAACACGATCATCCTGGCGATGGCTGTGTTGGGCCGCATGGCCTCCATCTCCACAGTCACGTCGTGGATAGTGGTGTTGAGCAATTTCAGGGTCTTCTGGTCGGGCTCGCCCTCATCCAGGACCACCTCGCCAGTCTGCTCGTTCACCACATTGCGCCAGAGCCGCTGCAGGAAGCGCATGCCGCCCACCACGTTGCGCGTGTTCCAGGGCCGGGACTCGTCCAGGGGTCCCATGCTCATCTCGTAGAGGCGGAAGGTGTCGGCCCCATAGGTACGGTACATGTCGTCCGGAGTGATGATGTTCTTGAGGCTCTTGCCCATCTTGCCGAACTCGCGGTTGACCGGCTTCCCCTGCCAGGTGTAGCTGACCTTGCCGCCCTTCTCATGCTCCTCCACCTCGGCGGCGGGCACATACTGGCCGCGCTGGTCCGTGTAGGCGTAGGCCTGGATCATCCCCTGGTTGAAAAGCTTGTGGAAGGGCTCCTTGGAAGAGACGTATCCCAGATCATAGAGGACCTTGTGCCAGAAGCGGGCATAGAGCAGGTGCAGGACCGCGTGCTCCACGCCGCCCACATAGAGATCGACACCGCCTGACTCCCCTGCCGTAGCGTTGTGCTTGGGCCCCAGCCAGTAGTCGTATTCCTCCGGATCGACCATGTGCCGGTCGTCCTTGGGGTCGATGTAGCGCATGTAGTACCAGCAGGAGCCTGCCCAGTTGGGCATGGTGTTGGTGTCCCTGTGGTAGACCTTGGGTCCGTCGCCCAGGTCCAGGGTCACGTTCACCCAGTCCTGGTTGCGGCTCAGCGGGGCCTCCGGGCTGGACTGGGCATCCTCGGGGTCGAAGGTCTTGGGCGAGTAGTCGGGCACGTCCGGCAGGGCCACCGGCAGCTGGTCGTCGGGCAGCAGGTGGGGCAGGCCCTGATCGTCGTAGACCACCGGGAATGGCTCGCCCCAGTAGCGCTGACGGGAGAAGAGCCAGTCGCGCAGCCGGTAGGAAACGGTCCCATGGCCGACTCCGGCCGACTCCAGCCAGGCAGTGACCTTCTCGATGGCCTGGTCGACCCGCAGGCCGTCCAGGCTGAGCGGGTCGCCAGCGGCCTGGGTGGCCTGGACTGAGGAGTTGACCACAATGCCATCGTGGGAAACGAAGGGAGCCTTGCCCCGATAGTCGTCCAGGGTCTGTCCGGATTCAGGCAGCGGGCTGACCGTGTAGACGACGGGCAGGCCATACTTGACGGCGAAGTCGTAATCGCGCTGATCACCGCCAGGCACAGCCATGATGGCCCCCGTGCCATAGTCCATCAGCACGTAGTCAGCGGTGAAAATAGGCAGCTTGGCCCCGGTGATGGGGTTGAGAGCGTACAGTCCGGTAAACAGGCCGGTCTTGGCTCCGCCTTCGTCTACGCGATCCTTGGCGGTCTTGGCCTCGGCGGCCCTGCGATAGGCCTGCACGCCCTCCGCGGGATTGGCATAGCCGCCTTTCCACTGTTCAGGCACATCCTCAGGCCACTCCTGCGGCAGATGCTGCAGCAGGTCGTGCTCGGGCGAAACCACGGCGAAGGTGGCGCCGAAAAGCGTGTCGGGACGGGTGGTGTAGACCTCCATGGTCTGGTTCCCGTCGGGGCTGGGCACGGTGAAATCCACCGAGGCTCCGTGCGACTCCCCGATCCAGTTGCGCTGCATGAGCTTGACCTTTTCGGGCCAGTCCAGAATGTCCAGATCCTCCAGAAGCCGGTGGCCGTAGGCGGTGATGCGCATGGACCACTGCTTGAGCTCACGCTGGTAGACCGGGTAGTTGCCCCGCTCGGACCGCCCCTCGGCGGTCACCTCCTCGTTGGCCAGGACCGTGCCCAGCCCGGGGCACCAGTTGACCGGCGAGCGCGAGATGTAGGCCAGACGGAAGTCGTTGAGCACCTCGGAGCGCTCGGCCTCATCCAGGTCCTCCCATGAGGCGTCGGCATGGCCGGGGATGGGCCTGCTCCCGGCCTTGAAGGCTTCGACCAGCTCGCTGATGGGTCTGGCCGCGCCTGTCCCCCCGTCGGCACGGCGGTAGTCGGGGTCGTACCAGGACTCGTAGATGCGCGAGAAGATCCACTGGGTCCAGCGCACGTAGTCCGTATCGATGGTGGCGAAGGAGCGGCGGTCGTCGAAGCTGAGCCCCAGCCGGTGCAGCTGCCAGCGCATGTTGGCGATGTTCTGCTCGGTGGTGACCCTGGGGTGCTGGCCGGTCTGGACCGCATACTGCTCGGCTGGCAGGCCGAAGGCATCGTAGCCCATGGCGTGCAGGACGTTCTCGCCCTTCATCCGGTGGTAGCGGCTGACCACGTCGGTGGCGATGTAGCCCAGTGGGTGGCCCACATGCAGGCCCTTGCCCGAAGGATAGGGAAACATGTCGATGACGAAGTAGGGACTGCGGCCCCCAGCATGATCGCCCTGGGCATCGGTCAAATCACCCTTGGTGTTGGCTGCCCAGAAGGTGCCCTCCTTGTCCCAGCGCTTCTGCCAGTGCTCCTCAATGGTTTGCGCCATGGCGGCATCGTAGCGGAACTTGGGCTGATCGGATTCCTGGGTCTGCTGATGATCCCTGTCTTCATTCGCGTTCATATGGTGAATTATCGCCATTCACATGGACACGGCCGAGCCAATGTCCAGCATCCGTCGCCTTGGCGGAAGCCGTGCTCAGCGATCGCCGGGCCGCAGGGTGCGGGCGGCGGCATCAATGGAATAGCCGATGGACCTGGAGGCCCGGCCCAGGGCGGCCTTGAAGGACCCGTCCCGCATCATCCTCTTCAGAGCCTGGTCAATGACGTCCACCAGCTCCGGATCCCCGTGGGGCACGCCGATACCGTAATGTTCATTGGAGAAGGGGTTGCCGACCAGACGCAGTTGGCCACCGCCACGAACATGAGCCAGTCCAGCCAAGGCAAAATCGTCGCCGCTGGCAGCATCCGTATCCCCGCTGAGCAGAGCCGTGACGCACTCAGGAAACTCCTCCCGCTCCTGGACCCGGGCTTGCGGAGCCAGCGAGCGCACTAGAGCCCCGGAGGTGGAGCCCGCTGCCACGCAGACCCGCTTTTGGGCCAGATCCTCCACCCCGGCAATATCGCTCTGGGTACGGCGAACCAGCAGGTCCTGCCCAGCAGCCAGGTAGGGCCCGGCGAAATCCACCAGCTTCTGCCGTTCCTGGGTGATGGAGTAGCCGGCCACGACCATGTCCACCTGGCCCTGTTCGAGCATGCGCTCGCGGTCTGCAGGCTTCACCTGGCGGAAGACGATCTGCGACTCGGCGTATCCCAGCTCGTGGACCACGTACTGGGCCACATCCACATCCAGACCCCGGTACTGGCCGGACTGGGCGAATCCAAGCCCGGGCTGGTCGAAGGAGATGCCCACGCTGATCTTGGGCCCGATGGAGCCGGCCCGGTAGCGATCCTCCTGGCGGCCGCACCCGCTCAGGGGCACCGCCAGAACCAGCGCCGCCAGAGCCGCCGCAATCCTGCGTGCAAACATGATCAGCCCCTACTTGAACATTCTCGAGCGCGTCAGGAACCAGGTCACCAGGGCGGTCACCAGACCTGACAGAATCACCACGACCGCGAAGCCCCAGGGCTTGTCGGTGAAGGGCATGCCGAACATGCCCTGGTTGAAGTTCATGCCGTACATGGAGAAGATCAGCGTGGGCACTGACAGGCTGATGGAGATGATGGTGAAGATCCTCATCACATTGTTGACGTTGTTGGAGACGATGGAGGCGAAGGCGTCGGTCATGTTCGAAAGCACGCTTGAGTAGATGTTGGCCATCTCGATGGCCTGTTTGTTCTCCGTGATCACGTCACCTAAGAGGTCTTCGTCGTCCGGGTAGCGCTTGATCCGCTCCAGCCCGGTCAGCTTCTCCAGGACGATCTCGTTGGACTTGAGGCTGGTGGCGAAGTAGACCAAGGTCTTGTTGAGCTCCAGCAGCATGAGGATCTCGCGGTTCTGCATGGAGTGGCGCAGCTTGAGCTCCAGCCGGTCCGACTCGCGGTCGATGATGCGCAGGTAACGCAGGTAGAGGGTGGCGTTCCGGTAGAGGATCTGCAGGATGAAGCGGGACTTCATGAAGGTGTTGAACCCCCGGATGGTGCCCTCCATGAAGGGATGAAGCAGGACGGTGTCCTGCATGCAGACGGTGACGATCAGATCCTCGGTGACGATGATGGACAGAGGAATGGTCTCGTAGTAGTCCCGCCCGTCGCGTTCCTCGGCCCGGGGAATGTCGACGATGACCATGGTGTACTCGTCCTCCACGTCCACACGCGAGCGCTCCTCATCATCCAGGGGGGCACGCAGGTCAGCCAGGTCGATACCGGTGGTCTGGGAGACGTTGGCCAGCTCGACATCGGTGGGCGCCGATAAGCATATCCATGAGCCCTTGGAAGCCTTGCCGATCTGCTCGATCTGCCCGTTCATGGTGCTGAATACTCTCATCATCGCCATCACCGCCTCTCGTGCTCAAACCTGGCCGACGTTTCTGGCCGAACCGATAGTAGCAGATAACCAGTTACCGCCGTGTTCAATTCCGCAGGGTAGTCCCCGGTCATCCCCGCCATGGCCGCAGGACGGCGGGTTGGATTTTGGAGGCGTCGAAGCGAAAATGCCCGGTGATGGGACGGTGGCCTGGCGAGCCCAGGTAGTCGTTCTCCCTGTCGCGCTGGCCCATGTTGTGCAGAAGCAGGGGAATGCCCCGGCTGTCCCTTCTATCGGAGGCCATGCCGATGTGCCAGGAGGTGTCGAAGATGACGATGTCGCCCTGCTGCCACTGGTCGGTGGCCGCAGTGTCGTTGGTCAGACGCTGGGCATGCCGGGACAGGAATACGCCGAGGACGTTGGTCCGCCTGAAGTCGATGTTCGGATCCGGACTGTTGATCACTCCGGCATAGGCCCCAGGAGACGAGGCGATATCGGCATCGACCATGGTCTTCAGATCGTAGCCGGCCTGCCGGAAGGCCCTCCAGATCTCGTCGGTGCAGGCGCCGCGGTCATCGGGAGGATAGCCGCCCTGGTAGTAGCCGCTGTCATAATGAGGATGGCGGCGGGCCTCCTGATGGGCTCCACGCACCATGGCCGTGTAGTCATCCACGCCGTCATGGTTGTAGTCTACAGGCGAGGTCAGAGGCGAATGGGCCGCGGTCTGCTCTGGAGAATATCCAGGAGGGCCGTGAGAAGCGGTCCTGGGGCCGTTTGCGGAGGAGTTTTGATTGTCTGAATGGCGAGCAGGCCCGACGCCCACCAGCCTGCCAGCCAGGGCCAAGGAGCCCGCCACAATCAATGCAAGCGCCAGCAGGACAGCCGCCCACCGCAGAACCACTGTCCGCCGCTGGCTGCGGCCGCCGCGGTTTCGCTCTGTAGACACAGCGGTCACCTCATCCGGTTGCGCAGGGGCCTGCCATCCATGAATCGATGAAGGTTATCCAGGCAGATTTCCCGAACCTTGTCCATGTTGGAGGGTAGATGGGCTCCCCCGGCCACATGCGGGGTGAGCAGGCAGCGTGGTTGCCTCCAGAGTGGGTGATCTTCAGGCAGGGGCTCCGGTTCGGTCACATCCAGACCTGCACCGAAAATGCCATCCTTATCCAAGGCTTGGGCCAGAGCCATGCAGTCCACGGCATCTCCCCTGCCCGCGTTGATCAGCACGGCGGTGGACTTCATCAATGCAAGACGATGGTCATCGATGATGTGCCGGGTCTGCGGCGTTGAAGGCAGGGCCAGAGCCACTACATCCATCTCAGGCAGCAGGGCATCCAGATCGTCAAAACCAGCCAGACGGTCGAACCCCTCCACCGGCTGGTCGGGATGGCGCCTGATACCGATGGTCCGCGCGCCTACGGCCTTGGCCAGACGAGCGAAGGAGGCTCCGATATTCCCTGTGCCTAAAACCAGAACCTGGCAGCCATGCGGCGAAAGGACGGCCCCGCGAGGTTCCCAACGGCCCAAACGCTGATTGTCCCGGTAGGCCGGCAGGTCCTTCATCAGAGCCCACATCATGGCGAACATGTGCTCGGAGACCGACTGCCCGTAAGCGCCTGAAGCACTGGTCAACATGGCGTCCGGAGGCAGAACCCCCGGTTTCATGTAGGCATCCACACCCGCGCTGCTGGTCTGCAACCAGACCAGGTTACGGCAGGCAACCACCTGCTCGGCCGGCGGATTACCCAAAATGATCGTGGCCTCCGATCTGAGGGATTGAGGGACATCGATGAGCCAATGCATGCTCTGCCGCATGTCCGTGTCGACAATGAACTCCTGACGAACGCCTGGAGCCGCCTGGAGGAATTCCTGTCGTTCACTCTGGTCCAAGGGCAGGCAGTTGATGATGAGCTGGTCCCCAGGATGGTTCTCGTTCCGCTTTTCAACCCGCACTTCGGCATCGTTTTTGCCGGTCATGGTCCGCCGCCTTTCCGTTGCTGCCGACCCCCTTGGTCGCCCCTTGTCATCATGCTAGCGCACTTGCAAGCTCAGGAATGACTCAAGACCATTCGAGGATAAAATCCATCAATTAGCTCACAATCCCTGCAATTCCGGGGCAACACACTGAGTTGCTCCATTCGCCAATCCCGGTGTACTATAAGCAAGGCTTCACCAAGCAAGGCAAGCACGGGGCTATGGCGCAGCTGGTAGCGCGTCTCCATGGCATGGAGAAGGTCGGGGGTTCGAATCCCCCTAGCTCCACAGATAGGATCCCGAGGTCACCTCGGGATCTTTTTATATTCGTTGGGCTTGCAAACGCCAGATCGGGGCCTATAGGAACTAAACGCGTTGTTTTAGGTTCTGTGTGTGGGTTTGGTTGTGTGTTGGTCAGAGTGTGGTGTTGGGGT